>NZ_RAVZ01000410.1 GCF_003611635.1 Corallococcus terminator
CCGTCGGGGATGGGGCCGGTGTGCTGGTGGGCTTCGTATCGGAGGAGGGGCCGGTCGAGGACGCGGCCTCTGCGATGGCAAGCGCGGCGTGGGCGCTGGTTGGCGTTGCGGTGTTGCTCTCTGCTGGCTCCGTCGTGGGCGTGGCGGAGGCAGGTGCTGGCAGGGCGTTTGAGACTGTCGGGGATGCAGCGTCCGGCGTGGAGGCCGAATCCTTCGAGGCTGCTGATGCCGCTGCCTCGCGGGGCGCTGCATCCGCAGTAGAGGCAGACTCCTTCGCGGCGGCTGCATCCGTTGGCGCGTGGGGCGCTGCATCTGTCGTAGAGACAGAAACCTGCGAGACGGCGGATGCCGCTGCTTCGCGGGACGCTGCATCCGTTGCGGACTCAAGCTCCTTCGCGGCTGCTGATCCCGCTGGCTCGCGAAGCGCTGCGTCCGATGTGGGGGCCGGCTCCTTCGAGGCTGCGGATACCGCTGCCGCGTGTTGCGTTTCGTCCGTCGAAGGCCCGACACGGGTCGGCGTCGTCTCAGGTGCGGACGTCGCTTCTTCGTGCGGTGCCTCACCCGGTCGGACCGTGCCCGTAGCGGATGGATCCGCTGCGGTGTCTTCCGTGTCTGGCCAGGAGGGCGACGAAGAGTCCGCTCGCAACGCGCCTTCGGACGGGGCCGTGTGGGTCGCGGTGTCCGGAGGCTCCGTGGTGAGCGCGAGTGGATCCGGAGCAGTGCTTGCCGTGTCCTGCTCAGGCGGCGTGACTGCTTCCGAGGTGGCGGTGCCTGTCTTCTCCGCTGAAGGGTCCGAGTCCGTCACGGACGAAGCCTTCGCGAGGGTCGCCGCGCCTACCCAGTCCGTGTCAGCCGCGGTGATGCCTGCTGCGGACTGCATCTTCGATGTGGACAGCGCCTCCTCAAGCGTCGCCGCGCCCGTCGGATCCGTGGGGCTCGCGAAGCCAGCTTCCGGAGAGGAAGCTTCCGTCGTGCTCGCGACGAAATCCGACGTTGTCTGGGCGGGAGAGGACGCATCCTCCTGGCCTACCGACGTGGAGACCTCCGGCTCGGAGTCATGTGCCGCGACGCTGGGGAAATCTGGCTGGCCGTAGAGGGACGCGGCTTCAAGCGAGGGCAGTGCCGTCGGAGTGGCCGAACCGTCGTGCGGGGTCTCCTCTTGAGAGAAGGTCTCAGAGGCGTGAGCTGCCACCCCTGAGTCAGGCCCATCGCCAGCGAAGAGGCTTGCTGGCTCGGTCGCGGACGGATCCGTGCCCTCTGGCCCTGCCTCGACAGAAGCCACTGACGTGGAGATGGGAAGCGGGGGCGCCTCTTCGCTCGCGGGCTCAAGGGAGTCCGCCGCCGAAGGCTCGATGCCAGTCTGCCCCGCGACGGTTTCGCCACGGTGGTCCGCAACGGCTCCGGAGGTGGGTTCGGAGTCCACCGTGAAAACCGACGGCTCCTCGTCGTCCCATCCCTCTTCGACCGGAATGGCATCCGCGAACGCCTCGGCAGCGGGATCCGCCAGCGACGCGTGTGAGCGTTCCGCGTGGTTCAGGGACTGCTCGGGCGCGGCATCGGCGTCCGAGACCACGCCTTCCGTCGAGGCCTCCTCGACCGTCGATGCGGCATGCGTCGTCGAAAACTCCGCCGAAGCTGCTTCCTCGCTCGACCCCTCCGACTGGAACGTCGCCGCTTCGGAAGAAGACGCTTCTTCCGCGTGGAACTCCGCTGCGGATGAGACCCCGGTATCTGGAGAGTCCTCGCCCTGCGCGAACTGCTCCGCGTGTGTCAGTGCGGGAGGGAAGGGAGCTTCTTCCGCACGAACTGCGCCAGCTTGCGCGGCTTCCTGCTCGGGCATCGGTGTGGACCCGGAAGCGAGAGCTTCCGCATCAGGAGACGCGGTCGCACCGACGAGCGCGGTCCAGGCATCCTCCTCGCTCAACGCGCCCGCGGGCGTCTCGACTGGTGCGAACGTCTCCGTGTCCGTGCGCGGCCATGCCGCCTGGGCCTCGTCCGCTGGGGACTCGGAATCCACCGGGGGTGAGAATGCCCACTCCGCTGCGGGCTCCTCGGCGCGTGATTCAAACGGCGCCGTGACGTGAGGCTCCGTGGCCTCCGGAGTCGCCGTGGTGTCGAACACCGCACCCGCGTCCGGACTCGCACCGGTCCGGTCGTCCGCCATCGCGACTTCGTCGTCGCTGCCTGGCGTCTTCGTGGCTGGCGCATCGGAACGCGAAGCCGCGATCTCATCGTCGCGGAACAGGTCCGCCGGGTCGCTCGTGGCGACGGCCTGCTCCAGCGCGGCGGCGAACGGATCCACCTCTTCCGGGAGTGCGCTCGCTTCGCGCTGGATGGACGCGGGGTCGATGCCCCACGCGAGCAGGCGCTCGGCCTCCGGATTGCGAGGCGCCGCATCCTGCTCCCACGCACGGAGCGGCTCCGAGGCCGTCAGTGACGGCGAAACCTCGGGCTCCGGTTCGGAGGCGGACTCCGTGGGCTCGACCCCGAGCGCACCGTCAGCAGCTTCAGGGGCGCTGGCCTCCGGAGAGGTTCCCTCCTCGGCATCCATGTGGAGGTCGACATCAAAGTCGAGCGGCTGCTCGACATCGGTCGCCACACCAGTGCGCGCCGCCTCAACACCGGTCGACTCCGCCTCCACGAAGGCAGGCGTGTCCTGGGATGCAGCCTCCACCGCACCAGCATCGAACCGCGCGTCTGGCGTTGCTCCCGTGTCGCTGGGAACCGCCGCGTCGGCGTGGGATGCGGGCTCCTCCTGCGAGAGCCCTGCCGCGTGCACTTCCCCGAGCACCCCGTTCGGATCGAACGCGTCCACCGACGCAGGCGTGAGCCCAGCCATCGCGGTGGCATCGAGCCCCGGGGCGGACTCGGACGTCGCCGTTCCAGGCGAAGGAGCTTCTTCCTCGAAGGCGGGAGGCGCGACCGGGGACTGGTTCCAGACCGGCGTCTCCGCGCGTCCTTCCGGAAACTCGGGCTCGGTGAAGAGCGCGAAGGCCTCTGTCCCGGCCGCGTCCGTCGTTTCCTCGGAGGACTCGAACGGATCCGGATCCGTGGGCCGGACCGGCTCCCGTCCCGCAACGGATGACGACCCGCCCTGCGCCGTCGAACCGGATTCGGACGGCAGCCTCACGGCGGGGAAGGATCCGGAAGAGGCAGGCGGCGCCTTCCAGTCCTTCGTCTCCGGCCTCATCCCAGGCGACTCCGCGGAGGCGGAGCGCACGGTGAACATCTCCCGGGTCGACCGCTGCGGCATCCCCGGGATGGACTTGTTCCCCCGTGCATCGCGCGAAGGACCCACGTCCGGAATCGACGCGAGGGCTTCCTCTCCCGCCTCGTGCTCCGGGAAGAGCGACACCGGTTCATCGGGCTCGGCCAGGACCGGGGGAGCGACCGCGTGAGGCGCTTCCACGACGGGCGCGGGCACGGGCGCCTTCGGCGTCACATCCGGAGCCCGCCGAGCACTTCCCGCTGCCCCCGCCGTCCCGGGTGGCGGCACGCCTGGGGTGCCCGGAAGCGGAAGAACTTCGCGGTGAATGGGCGTCGCCTCACCCGGGCTCCGCGCGGGGGGCAGCGCCGCCATCCGCATCGAAGGCCGCGAGGGCGCCACGGCTGCGGCCTTGCGCACGAGTCCCGGCGGGAGCGACGCCGGTTCCGTCCTGGGGGCGGAGGGCGACGCCAGCGTCGGATCCTCCCGCTCCGCTTCCGTCCCAGCGCGCCGAGCGACGATGCGGTCGATGAGCGCCTTGCTCGCCGCATCCAGCTTGGTGAAGCGCACGGTCATTCCGGCCCGCGCGTTGCCCACGTCCGGCTGGGCCTTGCTCACCACGCCTTCACCGCGAAGCAGCCGCGTGCCGTCCGCGAGGACGAACTCGAACGCCAGGCCCGTGCCCTCCGGCTTGAGGGCCCGGGTGGCCACGAAGACTCCGCCGCGCCCCACGTTCGAGCCATACCGCTCGATGAACTCCTCCTCCGCCGTGTACGGCAGGCGGATGCGCAGGGGGAGGAGCTTGGGGGCCGGCCCGGTCATCGCAAGGGGATCCGCACGTCCCCGCCAGCGCCCTTCACCACGAGCGCCAGCCCATCGTCTTGCACCGCTTCCGGAGGCAGCTCGAACATCAGCACCACCTCCGTGCGCTGTTCGGGCGCCCAGGTGGTGGGCAGGGGCCGCGTTCCGGCCACCGCCTGCGCGTCACGCGCGAGCGCGTACGTCTGCCCCTTCGCGTCCGTCAGCCACGCTCCGTCCAACGCCAGCGGCGCGGGCACCTTGCCCACGTTCTGGGTGACGAGCTCCACGCGCAGGAACAGGTCCTCCGTGGTGAGCCCCAACCCTGTCTTTCCGGAGCTGCCCTTCACCGAGTGCGACGACTGCAACCCGGTGAGCTTCATCGCCACCGTGTCCACGTGCACGGTGTCGTTGGGCGAGGGCAGCCGCAGCTTGCTCGGACCGGTGTCGCCCATCTCCGCTGCGAGCCCCGCAAGCCGCGACTCCTGCTCCGGCTCCTGCCTCGGACGGGCGGAGGCCGCGCCGCCCTTCTTCACCCGGTCTGCTTCCGCGCGCAGCTTGTCCAGCGTGTTCGATGCGGCCTCCTGCCCGGACTCGGGCGTGGAGGAGTCCTTCGTGCAGCCCCCCAGGAGGAGGGCCGCCGTCAGGAACATCCCGGGCCAGGTCGGGGCGTGGAGACTCACGCCGGGCTCGCGCCCTTCACCAGCTCGTAGAGCTTCTCCAGCGCCGCGGGCAGGTTGGCCGCGTCCGGACCACCGGCCTGCGCCATGTCCGCCTTGCCGCCGCCCTTGCCGCCCACTTCCTTGGCCATCTCGCGCACCAGGTTGCCCGCGCTCATGCCCTTGGCGACCATGTCCTTGGTTAGGGCCACCAGGATGATGGCGCGGCCGTCCTTCTCGCCGCCAATGGCAATCACGCCGGAGCCGATGCGATCGCGCAGTTGATCCGCCATGCCGCGGAACACCTTGTCGTCCGCGGGGTCCACGCGCGTCGCCAGCACCTTCGTGCCGTTGACGTCGCGCGCCTGGTCCAGGAGGTCCTTGTTGGAGGCCGTCTGGGCCTTCACCGCGACCTCCTCCACCTTGCGCTCCAGCTCCTTCACGCGCTTCTGGGTCGCCTCCACGCGCAGGGCGACCTCCTTGGGCGACGTGCGCAAGAGCGCCGCGACCTTCTTGAGCTCGTGCTCCTGCTCGCGCACGAACTGGAGCGCGCCCACGCCGGTGACGGCCACGATGCGCCGCACGCCGGACGCGATGCCGCTCTCGCTGGTCACCTTGAACAGACCGATGTCACCGCTGCGCTTCACGTGCGTGCCGCCGCACAGCTCGGTGGACTCCGGGTGCACGGTGACGACGCGCACGGTGTCGCCGTACTTCTCACCGAACATGGCCACCGCGCCGGACTTCTTCGCGTCGTCCAGCGACATGATGCGCGTCTGGGCGCCCGCGTTGTCGCGCACCCACGTGTTGACCAGGTCCTCCACCTGCTCCAGTTGGTCCTGTGTGGCGGGGGAGAAGTGCGAGAAGTCGAAGCGCAGGAAGTCCGGCGCGACGACGGAGCCCGCCTGCTTCACGTGCTCGCCCAGCACGCGCTTGAGCGCCTTGTGGAGCAGGTGCGTGGCGGAGTGGTTCGCGCGGATGGACTTGCGGCGCTCCACGTCCACGGACGTCTGCACCATGTCGCCGACCTTCAGCGTGCCCTCCGTCACCTCGGCGGTGTGGACGATGAGCCCCTGCACCGGGCGCTGCGCGTCCTTCACCTGCACCACCGTCTTGCCGCCGTGGGCGACGACGCGGCCGGTGTCGCCCTGCTGGCCGCCGGACTCGCCGTAGAAGGGCGTCCGGTCCAGCACGATGTCCACCGTGGCGCCCGCGGAGACCTGGGGCACCTCCAAGCCGTCCTGCACGAGCGCGATGACGCTGCCTTCGCCCTCGTGGCCTTCGCCGTCGTAGCCGAGGAACGTGGTGGTGCCCACGCGATTGAGGATCGTGTGGAAGACCTCACCGGAGGCCTTCGAGTTCGTGGTCAGGCCGGGATCGGAGACCTGATCGTCCATGAGCTTCTTGTAGCCCTCCAGGTCCACGTCGAAGCCGCGCTCGCGCGCGATGATCTGCGTGAGGTCCCAGGGGAAGCCGTAGGTGCCGTGAAGCAGGAAGACGAGCTCGCCGGAGAGGACCTTCTGGCCCGAGGTCTGGAGCTTGGCCAGCTCCTCGTCCATCAGCTTCAGGCCGCGGTCGAGCGTGCGGCGGAAGCCCTCCTCCTCGTGCTTGGCGACCTCCAGCAGGAAGGTGCGGCTCTCGCGCAGCTCGGGGAACGCGTCGCCCATGAGCTCGATGACGCGGTCCACGACCTTGTAGAAGAACAGCTCCTTGAGGCCGAGCTGCGTGGCGCCGTGGCGGATGGCGCGGCGCATGATGCGGCGCAGGACGTAGCCGCGCTCCACGTTGGAGGGCTGGACGCCGTCGGCCACGAGGAACGCGGTGGCGCGGGCGTGGTCGGCGACGACGCGCTGCGAGGCGCCGGTCTCCTGGGTGTAGGGCTGGCCGCACAACTGGCTGACGGTGGCGAGGATGCCCTGGAACAGGTCGGTGTCGTAGTTGGAGCGCTTGCCCTGGACGACGGCGGCGATGCGCTCCAGGCCCGCGCCCGTGTCGATGGACGGCTTGGGCAGCGGGATGAGGGGCGCGTCCTTCTCCTTGCGTTCGAACTGCATGAACACGAGGTTCCAGATCTCCAGCCACCGGTCGCAATCACACGCGACACCCTGGCACGGACGGCCCGCGGCCTCTTCGACACACGGGATGTCGTTGCCCTGGTGGTAGTGGATTTCCGAGCAGGGGCCGCACGGGCCGGTGTCGCCCATGGCCCAGAAGTTGTCCTTGTAGCCGAGCTTCAGGATGCGGTCGGTCGCGACGCCCTGCTTCTCCCAGAGGGCGAAGGCCTCTTCGTCCCAGGGGATGCCCTTCTCGCCGTTGAACACGGTGACGGCGAGCCGGGAGATGTCCAGGCCCAGCCGCTTCGTCACGAACTCCCAGGCGAACGCGATGGCTTCGGGCTTGAAGTAGTCGCCGAAGGAGAAGTTGCCGAGCATCTCGAAGAACGTGTGGTGCCGGGCGGTGTAGCCCACGTTGTCGAGGTCGTTGTGCTTGCCGCCCGCGCGCACGCACTTCTGCGACGAGGTGGCGCGGCGGTAGTCGCGCTGCTCGCGGCCGGTGAACACGTCCTTGAACTGGACCATGCCGGCGTTGGTGAACAGCAGGGTCTGGTCGCCGACGGGTACCAGCGAGGACGAGGCCACGCGACGGTGGGAGCGCTCCTCGAAGAACTGGAGGAACGCCTCGCGGATCTGGGAGGCGGTGAGGGCGGAAGGCATGGTGTGGGTATATGCCACAAGAGTGCCGGACGCAGCAGTTCCTGGACGGGTCATCCCCTGTGGGACGGCCCATGTAGGTGGGGCTGACGGCAGGGGGGCAGGAG
>NZ_RAVZ01000411.1 GCF_003611635.1 Corallococcus terminator
GCCGCCAATCACCGCCACCTTCATCGCCTGCATGCCCGTCCTCCATCCGCGCACCCGGGAAAATCCCAGGGCTTCACGGGCACCACGACGGAGGACGGCGAAAGGTTACAGGCCCGGGTTCAGCGTGATTCGGAGGGATGCGTGGTCGTGGCCCACTGCTTGCCGTCGAGCAGGTAGACCCACGTGGCGTTGCCTTCGCCCCAGTCGACCAGCCCCTGGCGCTCGGTCGCGGGCTCACCCTGGGGGCCGGGCGTGGACCTGGGAGCGTAGAGCTGGAGGCAGCTCACCTCGCGCGAAAGTGCGAGCACGTCCCGGACCTGTCCGTCCTTCGTGAAGAGCACCCGCACCGGAACGGGCTGGTTGCACGAGTAGCCCTTGCCCGGGAAGGCGTAATCCGGCTGGCCACCCTGGTCGAAGTCGCCCTGGACGCAGGGCACCCCGCCCGTCTTCAGGGCGTTGAGGTCCACGCCAATCTCCTCAAGCCGCGGGGCCGCCGCTCCAGGCGTCCCCACGCAGAGACATTGCGTGCTCTTCTCCGGCGAACACGCCGGATCCACGGAGGCGAGCACCACCCGCGAACCCTCCGGCTCGGGCCGGGTCGAGGCCCCCGCGCATCCCAGACTCACCAGCGAAAGCGCCAGGGGGCCCATCCACCGCATCCACGTCATTCGTCGCTCCCGTCCGTTCATTCGCGGAGCCTTAACAGATGCGCTCCGGACGTCGGAGGGTTCGCTGCTTTCGTCGGTGAGCACCCCGGGTGGGCAGTACCTCCGGAGCACCGTACAGTCGGGACGTGATGCCTTCGCCGGAGGACCTGGATCATGAACAAGGGTGAAATCAAGGCGCTGCTGCGCGCGAGAGAAGAGGCCGCGATCATCGCCGCGGAGAAGGCCCGCGAGCGACGTATCGGAGAGGACGTCATGTGGCGGGGCGTCGGACTGCTGGCGCTCCAGCTCCGAGAACTCCCCTCCTTCGAGTCCGGCCACATCTGGGATGTCCGGACGGTGGACGGTGCCCTCAAGCTGTACGTCAGCCGGACGAATCCGGAGAAGCCGGGCTACCTTCTTCCGGGCTACAGCGAACTCGCCTGCGACGCGGCGCGACTCAAGGCATTCGTCGAGCAGTTGGAACTCACCCAGGTGGCGACACCGCTCCTCTTCAAGGGCAGCTCCTGGCTCGACGGGACCAGCTATTCGCTCGTGCGCTCCGATGGCTTCGACTCGGTGACGTTCCGTTGGTGGGAGAAGGGCCCAGCCGAGTGGGAAGCCCTCACAAGCAACGTGATGGGCTTCATCGGATACCTCAAGCAGCAGAACCCCTCTGCGTGAGGGCCAATGCCCACGGAGGGAAGATGCGCAGGTAGGTGTCGTAGTGGATGGCGCAGGTGCGGCTGAACACGCCCGCCAGCGGCTCGGGGGGCCACCTTCCATCCGCGCCCTGCCGTGCGCGCAGCCACGCCACGCCCCGACGTGTCACCTCCGAATCCGCGTCCCCCGTGGCCACCAGCGACATCAATGCCCATGACGTCGTCACCGCATGCCCCGTGGTGCCATCCACCCAGCGGCGCTCGCGGCAGCTCTGGATGGTCTCACTCCAGGAACCATCCTCGCGCTGGTGAGCCATCAGGAACGCAGCGGCCCGGCGCAGCACGGCGTCCCCGGGCTTCATGCCGCCTGCCACGAGCCCCGTCACCGCGAACCACGTGCCATAGCTGAAGCACACGCCCCACGAACCTTCCCAACCTCCATCCGGACGCTGCGTGCGGCACAGGAAGTCCACGCCTCGCGCGATGGCCCGTCCCACGGGAGCACCCGGTTGCGCCCTCCGCCAGGCCACCAGCGCCTGCACGCACGCGGACGTGCACTCCACGTAACTGGCATCCACCATGATGCCGGAGAACACATCCGAGGGATTGAACCGCTCCAGCCAGCGCGGTCCCCGCTGTTGCTCGTAGGTGGACCATCCACCGTCACGGTTTTGCAGCGAGAGGATGAACTCCACCGCCTGCGCCAACCGCTCGCGAGGCACACGGTTGAGACCGAGCGGTTCCAACACCAGACACGCCTTCAGCCCCTCCGCGGTGCAGTCGCTGATGGGCCAGCCGTGGGCACGCGTGCTGAAGGGCCAGCCGCCACGGCTCGGATGCCGGTGGTTGCGCGAGGGGTGCGGCGAATCCTCCAGCACCTGCTCCGCCTCCAGGAAACGACCCGCGCGCTCAAGGGTGTCTCGCGCCCCCGCAGCCTGTCCCGAGCCCACCAGCGCCTGCACCGCGAACGCGGTGTCCCAGAGCTGCGAAGAATTGTAGCCGTTGATCTTCACCCCGTCCGGGGAGTGCTGGAGGTAGTCCGGCAGGCGCTCCCGGTGGGCCCGGACCTCCGGACCGTCCGGTCGGGCCAGGTGCCACACCACGGCGTTGAGCACCTTGTTGATGGGCCCGATGCAGATGAAGTGCGTCGCCTCGTCCTCTCCGCGAATCAACGCCAGACATTCCTTCAGCGCCCGGGCGCGCAGCCACTTCGAGTGGACCCGCTCATAGAGCCCGAGCACGCGGTTCACGGCGCGAAGCCCCACACTCCGGTGGGTGTAGGCATCGGACGCGGCCACCTGGCTGCGGGCGCCCTTCCAATCCACGGAGGCATAGGGCTGGGGATACAGCTCGCGCCGCAACGCCGCCAGCAGGGGCGTCTCCACCGCGCGGGCCCGGCGGCCGTAAAGCCAGCCCATGGGCAGGTACACCATGCGGCAGTGACACCACAGCCGCGACGGATGGAACGGCAGCGCTCGCGGCAGCAGCCACGGTTCCGGAGGAACGGGGGTGAGCCCGTCGTAGTCGTAGAGCCCCAGGAGCGCGAGGATGAACTTCCCCCAGGAACCACTGCCCAGCGGACCACCCCGGGGCAGGAACCACGCCCGCGCGCGCACGAGCTCCGGGTCGGTGGCGTCGACGCCCATCAGCCGCTGGGCCACGTAGTTGAGCACCGTCGTGAAGACGAGGCTGGGCGACTCCACGTCCAGCCCCCAGCCCCCATCTGCGTTCTGGTGGGCACGCAGGTGGGCGATCATCCCGTCCCGCGTGCGGGCCTCCGGAGCCTGCCCCATCACATACAGCCCGGCCACGTACACCGGCGTCAGGAAGAGCGGACCGCCGTAGTCGCCCTTCCAGGAGCCATCCGCTTCCTGGGTGCGGGCCAGCACCTCGTGGGCTCGCGGACTCATGTCCCCGCTTCCTCCCACCCAGGCGCTTGAAAGCAGACAGGCCGGAGTCCCCACGACGCCACTTCCTCGCGAACGAGCAGCATCAGCGTCCGCACCGCCTCACGACCGGATGGCATGGGCTCGGAATCCAACAGGCCAAGGGCGTGGAGGGGCTGGAGGCACAAGCGGCTCCGCCGGGCTTCTCTGGATGGCGATGTCGCGCGAGGGCCGGACACCCCATCGACAGCACCCCTGACTCCGCGAAACCCGTGAATGCTCTTCATCCCGCCAATCATCGTGCGCACGCCCAGCGCGATGCGCGGCGGGCTCCGGCAAGGGAGCGAGGCCAGCGTTCGCCACACCGCCGGCCTCGCGTCGCCCGCGTGCTGCTTGCCTGGCACCGGCAGGCCTGTCTGCCCTGCGTGCGGCATGACGCATCAATGGCTAACTCGTCAAAGACAGACCGGGTGTCACATGAACGAGTGAGGGGCCACGTGGTGGACGTCGATGTCGTGATTGCCGGAGGCGGGCCCGCGGGTTGCGCGGTGGCGGCGGCGCTCGCCGACCTGGGGCTGTCCGTCCTGCTGGTGGACGCTGGCGTGGACCGCCACAAGCAACTCGCGGGGGAGCTGCTCCACCCTCCGGGCGTGCGGGACCTGCGCGCGCTGGGCTTCGGCGATGTCGTCGCGGCCTGGCCGGCCCAGCCCGTGCGTGGCTTCGCGGTGCGCTTCCAGGCCCCCGCCCATACGCTCATCCTGCCCTACGGAAGCGGCATCACCGGACTGTCGCTCGAACATGCCGCCCTGACCGTCCCCCTCCAGGAGTCGGTGGCCCGGCGGCCCGGCGTCACCCTGCTCTCCCGGGCCCGCGTGACGGCCGTGGACCGCAATGACGCGCGCGGCGTCCGCCTGCGCTTCTCCTCCCAGGGCGCCGAGCATGCGATTGACGCCCGCCTCCTCGTGGCCGCGGACGGACGCGCCTCCCCCGTGCGGAGGATGCTGGGCATCGCCGAGCACCATCAACGCCTCTCCACCATGCTGGGCGTCACCGTGGACAGCGCCTGCCTGCCCCACCCCGAGCATGGGCACCAGTTCGTGGGAGGGCCCGTGCACGCGCTGGCCTATGCCATCCAGCCGGGGGTGGCGCGCGTGATGGTCGACCTGCCCCTGGGCAGCAGCGCCTCCATGTTGAAGGCCCGGCCGGAGCTGCTGCTCGCCCTGCCCTCCCATTTGAAGGCCGAGGTCCAACGCGCGCTGGAACAGCAGCCCGCGCCACGCATGGCGTCCAACGACGACTGGCTGGCGGAGACCGTCTGGACGGGAAGCGCCGTGCTCGTGGGGGACGCCGCCGCGTGCTGCCATCCACTCACCGCCAGCGGCATGGCGTCGTGCTTCCACGATGCCCGCGCCCTCCAGGAGGCCTTGCACCGCCACCCGGGCCACATCGCCCGCGCGCTCGAGCACTACGCGAATGAGCGACGGCCAGCCCAGCGCACCCGCGTCGCGCTCGCCTCCGCGCTCTACAGCGCCTTCGCCGGGCAGGACGACGGCATGTGGGCCCTGCGCATGGGCCTGAGACGCTATTGGGAGCGCAGCCCTCGCGGAGCCCGCGCCTCCATGGCCCTGCTCTCCTCCGAGGAGCCGCGCATGCGGGTGATGGCCCGCGAGTACCTGCGCGTCGTCGGCCATGCCTTCATCGCGATGCTCTCGCTCCATGGCCAGGGCGGACGGCTGCGGTCCGCCGCCCCGCTGCTGCGCTCCGCCGGACCGCCCCTGCGGGACGCCGTGGCGAGCGCGGTGGAACAGGTGGGCAGTTGGCTGCATCGCCGCATCCGCCGTCCCGTCTACCGGCTGGCCCGCGCCGGCTGGGCGTCACCCCGGCGCGCCTTCGCCTCCAACCGGTAGCCGTGCCCGCCGCATCACCACACCGCCTCCGCCCCCTGCGGCGCCGCCGAACAATCGGCGTAGAGCTGCCGCAGCGCCACGTCCGACGCCACCCGCTCCTGCGTGAGCAGCATCAACATCCGCACCGACTCCCGACGCATCTTCACCGGCTCCGGATCGAACACCGCGGGGTTGCCCTCCACCGCGTTGAGCGTCAGCACCGCGAAGAAGAGGGGATACAGACAGAACAGCCGCAGTCCGGGCTCTTCTGGGGGAAGCGTCAGCGAGTATTCAAACGCGACCTCCAGCTCCCGGCGGGCCACCGCCACCAACTCGTGCATCAGCTCCACCGCATGCATGCGGTGAGCGGGCAGCGCGAGCGTGGCGGGCTCCAGCCCGTGCGCCGCCATCCGGTCCCTTGGCAGCCAGCAGATTCCCCGGTCCAGGTCCTCGCGTACGTCCTTCAGGATGTTGGTGAGCTGCAGGGCCCTGCCAAAAGCCAGGGCTCGCTGCGTGAGCGGGGCCCGCCGCGCTGCGACCGCGGGTGAAGCGTCGATGAAGAGCCCCGTGAGCATTTCGCCCACCACTCCAGCGACGTAATAGCAGTACAGGAATGTCGCCTGGAGGTCGGGCAACCCGTCGACCCTCCCCTGTTTCGCGTAGGCCTGCTGGATGTGTTTCATCCCGCCGGTCATGGAGCGAACGCACCGTGCGATGTGCGGATGGACCCAGGAAGGGAGCGACGCCAGGGTCTCCAGCACCGTGGGCGTCCCCGCGAGCAGCTCGGCTTCCGCCACGGGGGTTTCGGCCCGCAGGGTGGGTTTCGCCCGGAGCACGAAGGACCGTGCACGCGAGTCCCAGTCCCTCCCCAACTCCGTCAGGTCCGCCAGCTCGTCGAGCAATCCCCCCTGGAGCGCTCCAGGGGCTTCATCCTCCAACGTGTCCGCGATGCGGCACAGCAGGTAGGCCACCGTCACGGTCAGGTCCAGGGGTTCGGGCAGCAGCGGGATGTTCAACGCGAACGTCCGGGACACCCGGGGCAACTGCGTGCGACAGAACGACGCTCCTGACGACTCTCCCGTAGCAACCATGCCTACCTCCTCTGCGGCGTCTTGCGCCCGTGGCGAGCGCGGTGGAACAGGTGGGCAGTGGGTTGCATCGTCGCGTCCGCCGCCCCCTCTACACGTGGGCCCGGACCGGCTGGGCCTCCCCCAGGCGCGCCTTCGCATCCAACCGGTAGCCCCGGCCGCGCCACTCCACCTCGCGCGACAGGCGCGCGGACAACGCCACCCCCGCGCCCAGCAGCGGCAGCACCGCCGGCACCCAGTAGTGCCGGGGCGCGACGCGTGGCCCGTGATGGGCCCGCTGGAGTCCCAGTTGGCTCCACACGGAGAAGCCAATCGGCAGCGCCGCCACGGCCGCGCGTCCCCAGGCCCTTCGCGCCACCGCCACCGCCAGGCCCCCCCAGGCAATCCAGCTCACCACGCCGCGCACCCAGTTGGGGCGCGCGAAGTCCCAGGGCAGGCCCGATTGAGAGAACAAGAGCCACCGCCGGAAGATGGGCAGGAACGCGCGCAACTCCAGTTGTCCCGTGACGATGCGCAGGGGCGCGTGGATGACGCGGTTCTTCCACCCCGCCTCGTGCAGCCGGCGCCCCAGGTACATGTCATCCACGAACTGACCGGCGGCGCAGCCCACGCCGCCAATGGCCGCGAGCGCCTCGCGGCGGAAGACCATCAACTGCCCCATGATGAAGGGCAGCGCGCCGTCCGCTTGCGACATGCGCGCCACCGACGCGCCGTACCACGCATTCACCAGCAGCCCGTAGCCCACGTCGCCCGCCAGGGGCGCGTCCGCCATCGCGTAGACGGGCGCGAACGTGGCGCCCGTGCGCGCGTCCTCCAGCAGCGCCCCCACCAGCGCCGTGAGCACCCCGGGAGAAGGCCGCGTATCCGAATCACTGAAGGCCACCAGCGTGCACCGCGAGCGGTCCACCCCCAGTTGCATGGCATTGAGCTTGCCCGTCAGGCCTTCGGGAGGCTCGCCCGCCACCAGCAGCTCCACCCGCCTCGCTCGCGTCGGGTGCCGGCGGACCTCCTCCCGGGTGGGAGCGAACGCCGGGTCGTCCTCGCTGTCGAAGATGAAGAGCACCTCCCACTCGCCGGGATAGTCCAGGTCGAGCAGCGCGCGCACGTTCTGCCGCGCCTCCACGTCCAGGCCCCGGATGGGACGGATGATCGTCACCGAAGGCGGATTGAACGGCTTCGCGGCCAGCGCCGGACGCCGTCGCAGCCCCGCCATCAGCCCCAGGTGATCGTGAAGCAGCAGGCCCAGGCC
>NZ_RAVZ01000412.1 GCF_003611635.1 Corallococcus terminator
GGGTGGGACAGAAGGGGGGCATGAACGGCGTCACGGACGGCCTGGACTTCTCTTCCATCCAGCTCATCGGCACGGCGGTGACGCCCGCGGTGATGGTGTCGGGATGCGGCATCCTGGCGACGGGGTTGGACAACCAGATTTCGCGCATCACCGCGCGCATCCGGGACATGGTCCGCGAATGGCGCACGCTGCCGGAGGGCCATGCGCGCCGGGCCCTGCTGCGCGAGGAGGTGGCCATCATGGACCGCCGCCACGCCATCCTCGCGCGGGCCATCGCCTTCACGTACGCGGCGCTCCTGTCCTTCGTGGCGACGTCGCTCTTGTACCTGCTGCGCCGCAGCGTCCCGGTGCCGGAGGCGCTGCCGGTGGTGGCGTTCTCCCTGGGGGTGGCGCTCCTGGGGACCACGGCGGTGCTCGCGCTCGCGTCCCTGCGCCTGAGCCGCCGCGCCATCACGCTGGAACTCGGGGACCTCTTCCGCGAAGGCCCCCCGCCGGGCAGCCCGGGGGCCTGAAGGTGTCGGGATTTGTTCCGCAGCGCACGCGACGGTGCTAGCTCGTGCCTTCGTGACGCTCGTGTCTGGTACGTCCCGGCATGAACGCCCTACCAAGCCTCTGGCCCAACCCGCACCGTGGAGCACGTGAACATGGCAAACACCAAGGTCTTCTTCGACATGACGATCGGTGGAGCGCCCGCCGGCCGTATCGTGATGGAGCTGTTCTCCGACGAAGTTCCCAAGACCGCCGAGAACTTCCGCGCCCTGTGCACGGGCGAGAAGGGCATTGGCCGCAGCGGCAAGCCGCTGCACTACAAGGGCTCGGCCTTCCACCGCGTCATCACCCAGTTCATGTGCCAGGGCGGCGACTTCACCGCGGGCAACGGCACGGGTGGCGAGTCCATCTACGGTGAGAAGTTCAACGACGAGAACTTCACGCACAAGCACACCGGCCCGGGCTTCCTGTCCATGGCGAACGCCGGCCGCAACACCAACGGCTCGCAGTTCTTCCTCACCACGGTCCCCACGCCGTGGCTGGACGGCAAGCACGTCGTCTTCGGCAAGGTCGTCGAGGGCATGGACGTGGTGAAGAAGATTGAAGGCGTGGGTTCGCAGTCCGGCGCGACGAGCAAGCCCGTCGTCATCGCGGACAGCGGCCAACTGTAATCCGCTGACGCTGGTTCGACGCGAAGAGGTCCACCCGTGCAACCGCGCGGGTGGACCTTCGTCGTTTGGGGGCATCCCTCCACGAAACCGGAGCGGGCGGCAGGTAGAGTGTCGTCGCGCCTCCCCGACCAAAGGAATCGTCGTGCTGCTCTTGAACACCGTCGTCGTCCTGGCCCTGGCTTCGGCTCCTCCCGCGAAGCCTGCGGCCCGCGCGAGCTGTGCCACCACGAACATCGAGACCGCGCTCCAGCACCTGGAGGCACACCTCAAGGCGAACGCTGACAAGCCGAGGGTGGAAATCTCCGAGGAGGAACTCGCGCGGCAGGTGGAGTCGGGGGAGTACGTGGAGTCCGTCGCGGAGGAGTTCATCGGCAAGACGTGGAAGGTTCGCGACGTGCCCAATGGCTTCGTGTCCACGGGGGACAAGAATCCCGACGGGACCTACGAAGCCGCCCTCTTCAAGAACCCGGAGGGCTACCACCTGGTGCTCATGGGCGAGGGCATGTCCGTGACACATATCGAAGCCTTCCGATGCGACAAGGACGGCTTCAAGGCCGACAACGCGGTCCTCCGGATGTCAAACAAGCAGGCCATCCAGCTCTACGCCGACGCAGGGCTCATCGCGCCCAAGGGCAAGAAGGGCCTGCAGGAGAAGACCCTCCAGGATTGGGGAGGCTCCATCCTGACCTTCCACCTGCCGCGCAAGGGCCGGTCCATCCGGATCACCGCCAACGTCGAGGAGCCGGCCAGTGTCTACGGAAAGGCATTGGGCACCCTCGATTACGTCGACTCGAAGTTCGTGGTCCGCTCGCTCGCGAAGAAGCCGGCTCCCTGAAGTCGTGAAGAGGTCCTGGCGGCTTCAGGACAGTCCGGCACCGGGCGACGTGTCCTCGTCTTCCTCGTCGCTGTCACGCCGCGAAGGATCCGGACGCGGCGGCTGCGCGACCGCCGCCCCGAACGCGCGGATCAGCTCCAGCGGGATGGGCAGGATGGTGTGGTTGCCGCCGCCGGTGATCTCCACCAGCGTCTGGAGGTAGCGCAGTTGGAGGGTGGCGGGGTTGCGGCTGAGCACGTCCGCAGCCTGGGCGAGCTTCTCCGCGGCCTGGTGTTCGCCCTCGGCGGCGATGATCTTCGCGCGGCGCTCGCGCTCCGCTTCGGCCTGACGCGCGATGGCCCGCTGCATCTCCAGTGGCAGGTCGATGTGCTTCACCTCCACGTTGGACACCTTGACGCCCCACGGGTCGGTGCGCGCATCCAGCACCTGCTGGAGCTCATGGTTGATGCGCTCGCGTTGGGACAGCAACTCGTCCAGCTCCACCTGGCCCAGGATGGCGCGCAGGGTCGTCTGCGCAATCTGGCTGGTGGCGTAGAGGTAGTCCTCCACCTGGAGCACGGCCTTGTCCGCCTGGATGACGCGGAAGTAGACGACGGCGTTGACCTTCACGCTGACGTTGTCCTTGGTGATGACGTCCTGCGGGGGCACGTCGCGCGCCACGGTGCGCAGGTCGATGATGACCATGCGTTCAATGAACGGGATGAGCCAGCGGAAGCCCGCGCGCTTGAGGCCCACGAAGCGGCCCAGTCGGAACACGACGCCGTTCTGGTACTCGGTGACGATGCGCACGCCGGAGGCGAAGAGGAGGAACAAAAGGGCCAGGGGGATGAGGAAGCCCAGGGCGCCGAACAGTTCGTTCATGGCATCGCCTCCGCGACGGTGAGGGTGAGTCCTTCCACGGCGCGCACCACCACGCGGGCGCCCTCGTGGATGGGGGTGAAGGAGACGGCGCGCCAGCGCTCGCCGTGGACGAACACCTCTCCGCCCGAAGGCGTGACGAGCCCCAACGCCGTGCCCGCCTCCCCGACGAGTCCCGCGTCACCGCCCAACTGCGGCAGCCGGCGCGTCTGGGCACTGCGGTAAGCGACGAAGGCCGCGGCCCCCGCGAGCACGAGGGCGGTGGGCAGCATCACGCCCCACGACAGTCGGAAGGACGGCTCCACGAACCAGCCCGGTTCGAAGCGGTCCACCAGGAACACGCCGCCCAATATCAACAGGCCCACGCCGGAGGCGCCCAGCAGCCCACTGGTGACGAAGAGCTCCGCGACGATGAGCCCCACGCCCACGAGCATCAGCACCAGCGCCCCGGAGCGCACCGGCAGCGAGGCCGAAGCGACCAGCGCGAGCACCAGCGCCACGACGCCCACGAGCCCCGGCGCCACCGCTCCCGGATGGGACAGCTCCACCACCAATCCCAGCGCTGCGACGAGGAACAGCAGGTAGACGATGGACGGCTGCGCGAGCGCATGCACGACCCGCTGCGACAGCCCCGGCTCCAGCGACACGACCTGGGCATCGCGCGTGGCGAGCGTCACGGTCTCGCCGCCCGCGACCTCCACGCGGCGACCCTCGACGGCGGAGAGGAACGCGGCCTCGGTGGGCGCGACGAGCTCCACCACGCGCAGTTCCACGGCGCGGTCGGCGGGGACGCTGGCGCTGTCGCGCACGGCGGTGGCGGCCCATTCGGCATTGCGTCCCCGCTGCCGGGCGATGCCTTCCGCGAAGGCCACGGTGTCGTTCTCGATCTTCCGGGCGAGCTGTTCGCCGCCGTCCTGTTCCACGTCCTCGCCCATGGGGCCCACGGGATACGCGGCGCCGATGTTCGTCCCAGGCGCCATGGCGCTCACGTTCGAGGCGAGCGCGATGAAGACGCCCGCGCTGCCGGCATGCGCACCCGAAGGCCCCACCCACACGAGCACGGGCACGTGCGAGCCCAGGAAGGCCCGCACGATGGTGCGGGTGGCCTCCAGGGAACCGCCCGGAGTGTCCAACCGCACGAGCAGCGCATGGGCCCCCTGGCCTTCCGCGCGCTTCACGCAGTCCGCCAGATAGGCGCCGGAGCCCGCATCCACCACGCCCTCCAACTCACACCGGGCGATGACGGAGGAAGAAGCGGTCGCGGGGCCCGCCGAAGCGAAGAGGCCGGCGAAGAGGAAGAGCACGACCCAGGCCCAGAGCCCGTGACGGCGTCGGGCCTCCGCGAAACGGATGGCTCCCAACCCTCTGTCGAAGTTCTCCCGCATGGCGGTCGCTTCCTTCCAGTGCGCATGTCCTGAATGCACACCGACCTTGGCAACGGTGCGCATCCCCGCGAGAGGTGACAGGGACCCAAGGTCGAGGGCCCGGGAAGCGACCGACCAGGGAAGGTCCGCGGGCCACCCTGGGCATCCAATGGTGGACGTTGCAGGGGATGCGCTTTGCAGGGGGAGGACGCACCTCCCTAGGGTCGGCCTCTCGAACATCCTCAGGAGGTTTCATGCGCCGTGCCGTGCTGCTCATCGCCGCTCTGGGTCTGACCGCTGGAGCGGTGGCCTGCAAGACCACCCAGCCCCCCGGGACGGAGAACCAGGAACCCCTCCAGGGTCCGGACACGGCCCGCGAGCCCAGCCAGAACGTGCCCAGCGAACCCGCGGGCCCCGCCGGTCCGATCAACGCGCCGGGCATCGACGGTGGTGCCTCCGAAGCCGGGTAGTCTGCCCGGCATGATGTCGAAGACCACGATCTACAGGGCCGCGCGGGTGTGGACGTTGGATCCGGAGCGTCCGCGCGCGCAGGCCCTGGCGGTGCGCGAGGGACGTGTGCTCGCGGTGGGGACGCTCGATGAGGTCCGCGTCGCCGCGGGGCCAGAGGTGTGCGAGGTGGACCTGGGCGCGGCCACGGTGGTGCCCGGACTGGTGGACGCGCACGCGCACCTGCACGGCCTGGGTCGGAGCCTGACGACGGTGCGGCTGGAGCGGTCGCGCTCGGTGGAGGACGTCGTCCAACGGCTGACGCAGGCTCCCGCCTCCAGCTTCCAGGGGGACTGGTTGCTCGGCAAGGGCTGGGACCAGAACGAGTGGCCCGGCGCCGCGTTCCCCGGCCGCGCGGAGCTGGACGAGCGCTTCCCCTGGACCCCGGTGTGCCTCACCCGTGTGGATCATCACGCGGCCTGGGTGAACGGCGAAGCGCTGCGCCGTTCGGGCATCACGCGGACCACGCCGGATCCGGCAGGAGGCCGCATCCTCCGGGACGACCGGGGCGAGCCCACGGGTGTGCTGGTGGACAACGCGATGGACGCGGTGACCGCGGCCATGCCCGCACCCACGCGTGAGCAGTTGGAGACGCGTCTGCGAGCGGCGCTGGAGCGCTGTGCCCGGGTCGGTCTCACGGGCGTGCACGATGCAGGCATGGACCTGGACGCCTTCCGCTGTTTGCAGGCGTGGGACCTGGAGGGGACGTTGCCCCTGCGCGTCTACGCGATGGCCGCGGGCCAGGGCGAGGAGCGCCACGGCTACCTGGAGCAGGGCCCCTGGCACGGCCGTCACCTGACGATGCGCGCGGTGAAGTTCCTGGCGGATGGGGCGCTGGGCAGCCGGGGCGCGGCGCTGCACGAGGACTACAGCGACGAGCCCGGCCAGCGCGGCCTGTTGCTCCTGTCACCGGAAGAACTCGAAGCCCGTGCGCAGGCCTTCATGGGCCGGGGCTTCCAGGTGTGCATCCACGCGATTGGAGACCGGGCGAACACGCTGGTGGTGGACGTACTCTTGCGCGGCGCGGAGCGGACGGGAACGCAGGCCCTGCGCCACCGCGTGGAGCACGCGCAGATATTGCGGCCAGAGGACATCCAGCGCCTGGGCGCCGCGGGGTTGGTGGCCAGCGTGCAGCCCACGCACGCCACCAGCGACATGCGCTGGGCACGAACGCGGCTGGGCGCCGAACGGTTGAAGGGCGCGTATGCGTGGCGTTCGCTGAAGGACGCGGGGGCGCACCTGGCATTGGGCAGTGACTTCCCCATCGAGAACCCGGACGTGCTCGCGGGGCTCTACGCGGCGCGCACGCGGCAGGACGCGAAGGGCTGGCCCGAGGGGGGCTGGTATCCCGAGCAGCGCCTGAGCGGAACCGAGTCCCTGGAGGGCTTCACCGTGGGCCCTGCGTGGGCGTCATTCGAAGAGGTCCATCGCGGAAGGCTGAAGCCGGGCATGGACGCGGACTTCGTCGCGCTGTCCGAGGATCCGCTGGAGGGGCCCGCCCAGGCGCTGGTGGAGGCGCGCGTGCTGGCCACGGTGGTGGCGGGCGCGGAGGTGTTCAGGGCGGAGGACTGACGCGCGTCACCCGCCGAAGATGTGCGAGCGCGCGGCCTCGGCGATGGCGACGACGGCGGGGTGGCGCAGGCGGCGCTCGACGGTGATGGCGTAGAAGCACTGCTCGATCTCGTCGGTGTGCCCGATGGCGGTGACGTTGAACTGCCGCTGCACCTCCGCGTCGATGATGGAGGGCATGGCGAAGATGCCGTGGCCCTTCTGTCCGAAGGCCTGGAGCAGGGCGCTGTCGTCGAAGTCCCCCGCGATGAGGGGCCGGACGCCCTGGCGTTCGAACCACAAGTCCAGCGAGCGGCGCACCGACGAATCCTCCGACGGCAGCAACATGGGCGCGCCGTCGAGTGAGCGCGGGAAGTCCTTGCGCAGGTGCGCGAGCGGAGCCGCCGCGAAGAACGTCACGCCGCACTTGCCCAGCAGGTGATTGAAGGACCGGACGCTGACGGGCTCGGAGCCGGGAGCGTCCGCGAGCACCACGTCCAGCTCATGCAGCGCCAACTGCGCGAGCAACTGGGGCAGGGGGCTCTCGCGGCAGATGATGCGCAGCGAGGGCCCGGCATCCAGCGCGGGCTTGAGGAGCTGTTCGGCCACGAGCTTGGGGATGACGTCCAGCACGCCCACGTTGAGGCGCAACTGCTGCCCCGTGGGCAGGCCGGAGACGACGTTCTTCAGCTCGTTGCCCAGGCGGAAGATCTCATCCGCGTAGCGCATCACGGTGCGTCCCACGTCGGAGAGGACCAGCTTGCGGCCCTTGCGCTCGAAGAGCTGGTGGCCCAGGGATTCCTCGAGAAGCTTGATCTGGGTGCTGATGGTGGGCTGGGCGAGGTGAAGCTCCTCGCTGGCCTTGGCGATGCTGCCGGCTCGCGCAACCGTCCAGAAATACAGGAGATGGTGGTAGTTGAGCCAGTTCATCACTTAGGAATAACCGAAGGGATTCATCCAAACTAGCTCATTTTTTTATGAGTCGTGCCCGCTTATCTCTATGCCCGTCACCGCGCGATGGGTGTGCGGAGGACTGCTTGGGGAGGTGCGTTCATGGAAGCCATCTACGAGGAGCGCGAGTCCACGGTGGAGGGGGTGGAGG
>NZ_RAVZ01000413.1 GCF_003611635.1 Corallococcus terminator
GCCCGCCCCATCGCGACACCACCTCTGTCGAGTCATCACTGACGACTTGACACTACAACTGTCACAACCTACTGTTCGGTCTGTGAGCACGCCCAAGACACAGACCGAGTGGAAGCTGACGGCGCTGGCGGAGGCGGTGGGCATTTCACCGCGCACCGTCCGCTACTACGTCCAGCGGGGCCTCCTGCCCGCGCCGCCCTTCAAGGGGCCGGACACGGTGTACGGGGAGGAGCACCTGGTGCGGCTCAAGGCCATCCGGGTGCTCCAGGCGCGCTTCCTGCCCCTGGACGCCATCCAGGCGGAGCTGCTGCGGCTGTCGCCGGAGGAGCTGCGCCGGCTGTCGGAGACGCAGGTGCTGCCCACGCCCCTGCCGGCGGTGCTTCCCAGGCCGCCGGTGAGAAATCCGGGAAAAGACCCGACGGCGGAGGTGGCGCGTTACCAGCGCTGGCTCCTGGCGCCGGGGTTGGAACTGCACGTGTCGGAGCAGGCTGAGGCGAAGGTCCGGGCGCTGGCCGAGCGGGTGCGCGCCCTCATCGAGGAATCCGAAGAAGGGAAGCAGTCATGAACGAGCAGGCGAAGTGTGGGCTGTTCACGCGCGACGGGGCCCAGGTGCCCCTCCAAGGGGTGGAAGTCTCCGGCGAGCTGCTCGGAGGACATGCGCGGGTGCGCGTGACGCAGCGCTACCGCAACGAGGAGAAGAAGCCGGTGGAGGCCGTCTACACCTTCCCGCTGCCCTCGGACGCGACGCTCAGCGCCTTCTCCATGACGTGCGCGGGCCGCCGCGTGGCGGGGGTGGTGAAGGAGCGCGAAGAGGCCTTCCGCACCTACGACACGGCCATCACGGAAGGCCATGGCGCGGCGCTGCTGGACCAGGAGCGCCCCAACGTCTTCACCGCGCAGGTGGGCAACCTGCTGCCCGGCGAGGAGACGCTGGTGGAGGTGGAGTTCCTCCAGGCCCTCACCGCGGAGGAAGGCAGCGTGCGCTGGATGCTGCCCACGCTGGTGGCGCCCCGGTACATGCCCGGCACGGTGCAGGGAGACCGCACGGCGCACGGCAGCGCGGCCCCGACGACGCGGGTGCCGGACGCGGACCGCATCTCCCCGCCCATCGGGACCCCGGACTACGGGCTGCGGATGAGCCTGCTCATCGACGTGGGCCACGAGGTGGTGGTGGAGAGCCCGTCGCACGCGCTGGACGTCACGCGGGAAGGCACCCGCCTGCGCGTGGGCCTGAAGCCGGACCGCGCGCACGAGGGCTCCAACAAGGTGGCGCTGGACCGGGACGTGGTGCTCAACCTGCGCAACGCCAACCCGGACGTGATGCTCACCCCGGTCGTCACGCACCGGAATGCGGAAGGGCCGGGCACGTTCGCGCTCACCGTGGTGCCGGACCTGTTGAACCTGGCGGCGGCGCCGCCCCGGCAGGAGGTGGTGTTCGTGGTGGACACCTCCGGTTCCATGGACGGGGAGAGCCTGCCCCAGGCCCAGGCCGCGCTCCGGCTGTGCCTGCGCCACCTGCGCGAGGGTGACCGGTTCAACGTCATCGCCTTCGAGAACAGCTTCCGGACCTTCACCCCCGCGCCAGTGACGTTCACCCAGCGCACGCTGGAGCAGGCGGACGCGTGGGTCGCCGGGCTGCGTGCCAGTGGCGGCACGGAGCTGCTGGAGCCGCTCGTCGCCGCGATGAAGGCCGCGCCGGACGGCGTGGTGGTGCTGCTGACGGACGGTCAGGTGGGCAACGAGGGGGAGATCCTCGAAGCGGTGCTCGCCGCGCGCAAGTCGGGCCGGGTGTTCTCGTTCGGCATCGGGACAAACGTGAGCGACGCGCTCCTGCGCGACCTGGCGCGGCGCACGGACGGCGCGGTGGAGTTCATCCATCCGGGAGAGCGCATCGACGACAAGGTGGTGGCGCAGTTCTCCAAGGCGCTCGCCCCGCGCGTCACCGACCTGGAGGTGCGCTTCGACGGCGTGGAGGCCAGTGAGCTGGCGCCGGCCACGCTGCCGCCGCTGGTGGACGGCACGCCCTGGACGCTCTTCGGGCGCTATGCGCAGCCGGGCACCGGCAGCGTGACATTGAAGGGTCGTTCAGGCCGGGAGCCCTTCTCCCTCACGGTGCGGCTGGACCTGCCCGCCCTGTCGGACCGTCCGGTGGTGGAGAAGTTGTGGGCCGCCGAGCGCATCCGGGGCTGGATGGACGCGGGGCTCGTGGGCCGACGCGCGGAGGCGATGAAGGAGCGCATCGTGCAACTGGCGCTCACGCACCAGTTGGCCACGCGCTACACGTCCTTCGTGGTGGTGGAGGAGCGCCAGGGCGAGCGCCGTGCTTCGGGTACGCCGGAGACGCGCGTCGTCCCGGTGAACGCCCCCGCGGGCTGGGCCATGTTCAACCAGGGCAAGCAGGAGGGCGGCATCGCTCCGCCGCAGGACGTCGATGACGACTACGATGATGCGGAGCCCACCACGGGGTCGGGCATCATGATTCCCGTCCCTGCCGGTCCCGGAGGCATCACGCGTCCGACCCCCCCGGCCCGGCGCGCCACCCCTGCGTCGGCGGTGTCCCGCGGAGGCGCAGCGCCGCCGCCTCCTCCGAGCATGTCCGCGCCCGCCCCCATGTCCGCGCCTGCGCCCATGCCCATCCAGGCGGAGGCCCGGGATGGGTTCGCGCCTCCCGCCGCGAAGGAGCAGGAGGTCGCGAAGAAGAAGGGCGGCCTGCTGGGCCGGATGCTGTCCGCCGCGATGCCGCAGAAGTCGGCGGCCGCGCCGGCGGAGAGGGCCCGGCGTGAGCAGAAGAAGGACAAGGCGGAGGCCGCGCCCGAAGCCTTCTACGAAGCCGAGGAGGCCTCGATGCTGTCGGTGGCCGACGCGGCGGACCGGCTTGCCGCCGAGGACGTGGGCAGCGTGCTGGGCCGACAGCTCGCGAACGGCCTGTGGGACGGCACGGGTGAGGGGCCGGAGGCGGTGCGCCAGGCCCGCGCCACCGCGCGGGTGCTCCTGGTGCTCCTGCGTGAAGGCATCACCAGCAGCCACCCGCTGCACGGCGCGCAGGTGAAGAAGGCCGTGGACGCGCTGCTGGCCCTGGCCCCGCAGCTCACCCAGGCTCCGGATGTGGCGGAGCTGGCGCTGGGCGTGGCGTGGCTGGTGGCGGCGGGCCCCCGCACGCGGGGCCGCATCGAACAGGCCGCGAAGCCGCTGCCGGGCCTGGGCGGGCGGCTGGCGGACACGGACGCGCTCCGTCAGCACGTGGAGACGCTCGCGACCCGGTAGGCCGCTGCACGGTGTCAAATCAGGACCCCGGCATTCCCAGACGGAATGCCGGGGCCCGTACTCCCGTCTTTCCCCGGGGGTCGACTAGGGTGACGGCGACATGTTCCTCGCGCCCTTCGTCCTGGCCGTCCTCGTCGCCGCGCAGCCCGGGTCTCCGGCCCGCGACGACGCCCCCGTGCCCCCCGACTCCGCCGTGCTGCGGACCATGCCTTCTCCGCCGCTCGTGGAGGGCCCCCCGGAGGCGTGCGCCGCCGAGTCCGACTACCTGGCCGGCTTCGATGCGCTGGTGCGGGGCGAGGACGCGCAGGCGGTGGAGTCCCTGGAGCGGGTGCAGGAGGCGTGTCCCCAGCATCCGTACGCGCCGGAGCTGGCGCGGCTGGCGCGGGCGCGGCTGACGCCCGGTGGCAGGCTGGCGCAGGAGACGCTGGCGCGGCCGGTGGTGTCGGAAGAAGGAACGTCGCGGGGGGCGCGGGCCTCGCTGACCATCGTGCAGACGCTGCACGGCATCACCCAGGGCATCCTCTTGTGCGAAATCGCGGGCTGTGACGATTCGCGCGCGTTCGTGGCGGTGTCGCTGCTGGGCGGTGGCGCGGGCGCGGCGGCGGCGCTGCTGCTCACGCAGGGCGGGCTGACGCCGGGGCAGGCGGCGGCCATCAACTCCGGCACGGTGTGGGGCTTCGGCTATGGCCTGGCGTCCATCAGCTCCTTCGACCTGGACGGCGACAACGCCCTCGCGTCGGTGATGGTGGGGGCGGCGGGCTTCACCGGCCTGGGCGTCCTCATCGCGGAGTTCGGCAACCCCACCGCGGGCCAGGTGTCGCTCACCAACTCCGGCGGCCTCTGGGCGGGCGTCATCGCGGGCCTGCTGATGGCCACGCAGGACACCAACGAGACGCGCACGTTCTTCGCCATCGAGCAGGTGGTGGTGGGCGGAGGCCTCATCAGCATGGCGCTGCTGTCGCGCAACCTGGACGTCTCCCGGGGACGGATGCTGCTCATCGACTCGGGCGGCATCCTGGGCGGGCTGACGGGGCTGAGCGCGCTGTTCCTGCTGCTGGGTGATGACGCGAATTCGGAGGTCTACCTGGTGGGCACCGCCACGGGCGTGGTGGCGGGCCTCGCGGCCACGGCGTTCCTCACGCGCAACTTCGACGCGCCGGACGCCCCGGCCGTGACCATCGTCCCCGCGGCCATGGGGCGCCATGGCGGAATGGGCCTGGCGATGCTCGGACAGTTCTAGACTGTCCCCAGGTCGTCCCGTTTCCTCCTTCCGCCGTCCCGGAGCCGTCCATGCCCGTCGAGTCCCAGGCCCTGACCCTTCTGCGCGGTGAACATGCGCTGCGCGTGCGACAGGTGAAGGAGTGGGGGGAGATCCTCTCCGGCTTCGAAGGCCGCAACCGCTACGAGGTGGTGGGCGACGACGGACGCCCGCTCTTCTTCGCGGGCGAGGTGGGCGGCGGCGTGGGGCTGTTCCTGCTGCGCAGCCTCCTCAAGGCGAACCGGCCCTTCACCATGGAGCTCAAGGACACGCACGGGCAGACGCTGCTGCGGCTGCGCCGCCCGTGGCGCTTCTGGCTGTCCCGCATGGAGGTGGAGGACGGCGCGGGCAACCACCTGGGCGCCATCCAGCAGCGCTTCCGCTTCTTCGCCCGCGCCTACGACGTGCTGGGGCCCCGGGAAGAGGCGCTGGCCCAACTGAGCGGCCCGTTCTTCCAGCCGTGGACGTTCCACGTGCAGCAGCAGGGGCACGAGGTGGGCACCATCGCCAAGAAGTGGAGCGGCTTCGGCAAGGAGATGTTCACGGACGCCGACAACTTCGGCGTCCAGTTCAACGGGCTGGACGATGTCCACGTCCGCACGCTGGTGGTCGCCGCCACGTTCCTCATCGACTTCGTGCACTTCGAGAACAAGGGCGGCAGTTGATGCGCTAGCCGTGCCGGCGCAGCGTGGGCACGCGCGGGTGCCCCGCTTCGTCGCGCGGCACCCCGTCCCCGGGAATGTCATCCGGAGACACGTCCGACGCGCCAGGGCGGTAGCGCTGCACCTCGCGCACCATGAAGAGGGCCGCCGCCGACAGCACGCCCAGGTCGTCCAGCCAGCCGAACACCGGGATGAAGTCCGGCACCGCGTCCACCGGCGACACGAAGTACAGGACGGCCAGCAGCCCGGCCAGCTTCCGCCACGTCCCCACCTTGGGGTCGCGGACGTAGTGGAAGAAGCGGGTTCCCATTCCTCGAAGGCCTGCGATGTTCATACCCCTCCCTACGCATGGGGGGCCCGGGTGATTGCACTTCCCGTGCCCGGTGCTCGCACGCCCGGTGTACAGGCGGGCGTTACACAGCCGTCTCTTCCAACACCTCCGCGCGGCCCGCGACCTCCAGCCGGGCGCGACTGCCCTCGCGCAGCGGAGAGGCCGCGGAGGAGCGCACCACCAGCGCCATGCCGGCGCAGGACACGGTGAAGTCCACGTGCGCGCCGCGGAAGGCGCGCTCCAGCACGTCGGCGCGCAGGGCGCCGCCCACCGCCACGCCATCCGTGTCCGGCACCAACTTCAGCGCTTCGGGGCGCAGGGACAGCATGACCTGGCCACGCGCGTCCGCGTTCAGCGGCAGGTTGCCCAGCGCCGTGCGCGCGACGCGACCGAAGGCGGAGCCCGGCAGCAGGTTGGTGCCACCCAGGAAGTACGCAGCGAAGGCGGTGCGCGGGGATTCGTAGACGGCTTCCGGAGCGCCCTGTTGCTCCACGGTGCCACCGCGCAGCAGCACCAGCCGGTCCGCGAAGGCCAGCGCGTCCGCCACGTCGTGGGTGGCGAAGAGCACCGCGGTGCCCCGGGCCTTGAGCACGCGGCGCCATTCGCCCAGGAGCGCGGCGCGCAGTCCGGCGTCGAGCCCCGCGAAGGGCTCATCCAGCACGAGCAGCTTCGCCCCGGACGCCAGCGCCCGGGCGAGCAGCACCCGCTGCCGCTGCCCCCGGGAGAGCGTTCCACACGCGCGCGATTCCAGGTCCTCCAGTTGGAACAGCGCCAGCAGGCCGCGTGCGTGCGCCACGCCCTCGCCCTTCGGCTGCGCGCTCAGCACGACGTCGCGCACGGTGAGGCCGGACTCCAGTTCCGCGTCGTGGAGCACGCGGCGCAGCGGACGCTGCTCCGGAGGGACGAACGCGTCCGGGCCCGCGAGCACGCGGCCCTCCAGCGTGACGGTCCCCGCGCTGGGACGCTCCAGGCCCGCCACCAGTCGCAGGAGCGCCGTCTTGCCGGAGCCGGAGGAGCCCATCACCGCCAGCGACTCGCCCGGCTCCAGCGCCAGCGACACGTCCCGCACCGCCGGGGACGGGGCACCGGGGTACGTCAGGGAGAGGGCGTCGAGCGAGAGCAGGGGCATGACGACGGCCACACTACGGTGCGCGTCCGGCCGGACAAAGCGCCGCGTCCAAGGGCTGCGCGATGCCGGACGCTCCGTGGACACGGGCCCGCGGCGGGAAGAGGGGCTCCACGAAGGCCACCGGACGCGAGCGGCTCACACCGTGACGTGGAGCCAGACAAGCAGGGCGCTCAGGACCAGGGGCTGCGCGACGCAGGCAGGCCACCGCGAGGCAGGAGCACCCCGGAAGGCCCAGCTCACGAAGAGCACCGCCAGCCAGGCGAAGACGCGCTCCGTCCGCGCCAGTGAAGCCAGGAGTCCTTCCAGCTCCAACCACGCGGGCTCCGCCAACAGGGGAGGCTTCGTGTTCAGGGAACGGATCAACACGTCCCATTCCAGCCGGTTGTAGAGGCCTGGGACACGAAGGGCCGCGACGCTGAGTCCCCCCACGCTCACGAGCGCCCGGACGAAGGCGCTGGACCGCCACAGGCCGCGCCAGCCCCCGTCCCGAGCAACAGGCTGCTTGAGCGATTCCGCCACCACCGCATCCGTTGCAGGAGCCATCACGTGGAAGGCCACCCGAAGCCCGGCGTCGGCTCCTGCCGGAAGGCCCACCCCGCCCCGAGGAAGGCTACGCTGCCGCCCGCGTTCTTCCCCTGTCACAGGGAGTCACCATGTCGCGCCTGCTCGTCGCCTGTGCCGTCCTCCTGGGAGC
>NZ_RAVZ01000414.1 GCF_003611635.1 Corallococcus terminator
CCCCCACACATATGAGCATCCCCCCTTCCGACACCGAACAGGCCTTGAGGGCGGAGCTCGAACGTCTGCGCACCCGCCTGCGCGACGCGGGCCTGGACGCGGGTGATGCCCCCGCGGCGACGGAGACGACCGCGCCCGCGTTCGACCGGGAGCGCCTGGCGGTGCTCTTCCAGCAGGCCAGCGTGGGCATCGCCCAGGCGGACCTCACGGGCACGCTGGAGCTGATGAACCAGCGCTACTGCGATCTGCTGGGGCGCTCGCGCGAGGACATGCTGGGCCGCGACCTGCTGTCGCTCACGCACCCGGACGACCGGGAGCGCAATGCCCGCCTGTTCCAGCGCATGGTGGAGACAGGCGAGCCCTACACCGTGGAGAAGCGCCACGTGTGGCCGGACGGCGGCGTCGTCTGGGTGCACAACCACGTCTCGCTGGCGAGGGACGCGCAGGGCAGGCCCCGCTTCGCCATCTGCGTCTCGCGGGACATCACCGAGAACCGGGACGCCGAGGAGCGCCTGCGCGTGAAGCGCGAGCAGTTGCGGCTGGCGCAGGAGGCGGGAGGCATTGGCGTCTTCACGTTGGAGATCGCCACCAACCTGCTGACGGTGACGCCGGAGTTCTGCCGCCTGTACGGCCTGCCGCGCTCGGACACCGTGCCCGCGCAGGTCATCGAGTCGATGGCGCTGGAGGAGGACCGGCACCGGCTGTCCAACGCGCGCACTCGGGCGGCCGGACAGTCCACCCTGTCGGTGGAGTACCGCATCCGCAGGCCGGACACCGGGGCGGTGCGCTGGATTTCCCGGCGGGCGTCGTTCGTGCACGACGCGGCGGGACAGCCGGTGCAACTCATTGGCGTCACGCAGGACATCACCGAGCGGCGCCAGGCGGAGGACGCGCTGCGCGCGGCCAACGAACGGGTGCAGTTGGCGTTGAACACCGAGGCGGTGATTGGCACCTGGGTGTGGGACGTGCCCGCCAACAACGTCATCGCCGACGAGCGCTTCGCGCGCGCCTTCTCGCTGAACCCGCTCCAGGCGCGCGATGGCCTGCCCATCGAGCTCTTCGTGGAGTCCATGCACCCGGAGGACCGGCCGGGCGTGGAGGCGACCATTGGCCGCACCCTGAAGGCGGGAGGCGAGTTCCGCGCCGAGTACCGCGTGCGCCGTTGGGACGGCATCTACCGGTGGGTGGAGGCCAGTGGCCACTGCGAGCTGACGCCCCAGGGGACCCCGCTGCGCTTTCCCGGCGTGCTGGTGGACATCGATGCGCGCAAGCGCACGGAGCTGCGGCAGACGGCGTTGCTGGAGATGACGGACCGGCTGCGCGAGGCGACGTCTCCGGATGCCGCGGCGCACCTGGCCATGGAGGTGGTGGGGCGCCTGTTGGGGGTGCCGCGCGCGGGCTATGGCACGGTGGACACCGCGCACGCGCTGGTGCTCATGCACCCCAACTGGGTGTCCGGCCCGAGGGTGTCCCGCGTGGAGGGCGTGCACCGCTTCCACGACTACGGCGTGTTCCTCCAGGACCTCCAGCGCGGTGAGGTCGTGGCCATCCCGGACGTGCGGTTGGATCCGCGCACGGCGTCGCAGGCGGCCACGTTGGAGAAGGTGGGCATCCGGGCGCTGTTCAACATCCCGCTGATGGAGCACGGCGAGTTCGCGGCGGTGCTCTTCCTGCACGACGTGCGTCCGCGCCAGTGGCTGGAGGATGAAGTCGAGCTGGCGCGCAACGTGGCGGACCGCGTGTGGTCCGCGCTCACGCGGCTCAAGGCCCTGGCGGACCTGAGGCAGGCCAACGAGACGCTGGAGCAGCGGGTGGCGCAGCGCACACAGGAGCGGGACCGCGTGTGGAACGTGTCCCAGGACCTGCTGCTGGTGGGGGACCTGGAGGCGGGCCGCTTCCTGAGCGTCAACCCGGCCTGGACGCGGATGCTCGGGTGGACGGAAGCGGAGCTGGTGGGGCGCACGTCCGAGTGGCTGGAGACGCCGGAGGACTACGCGAGGTCGCGCAATGAGGCGGGCCATCTGGCGGAAGGCCGGCCGACGATGCACTTCGAGAGCAGCTACCGGTGCAAGCACGGCGGGGTCCGGCGCATCGCCTGGACGGCGGTGCCGGTCCCGGAGGACGGCGTGCTGTACGCCAGCGGGCGCGACGTCACCGAGCAGCGGCAGACGGAGGACCAGCTCCGGCAGGCACAGAAGATGGAGGCGGTGGGCAAGCTGACGGGCGGCGTGGCGCATGACTTCAACAACCTGCTCCAGATCATCGGCGGGAACCTGCAGCTCCTGCAGCGCGACGTGGTGGGCAACGAGCGCGGGTTGCAGCGGGTGCGCACGGCGCTGGGCGCGGTGGAGCGCGGGGCGCGGCTGTCGGCGCAATTGCTGGCGTTCTCCCGGCGGCAGCCGTTGGCGCCGCGTTCGCTGAGCCTGGGTCGACTGGTGCGGGGCATGGATGACCTCTTGCGCCGCGCACTGGGCGAGGACGTGGAGCTGGAGACGGTCATCAGCGGCGGGCTGTGGAACACGCTGGCGGATCCGCACCAGTTGGAGAACGTCATCCTGAACCTGGCCATCAACGCGCGCGACGCGATGGCGGGCCAGGGCAAGCTGACGCTGGAGCTGAGCAACGCGTCGCTGGACGACCACTACGCGCAGCAACACCCGGAGGTGCTGGCCGGGGCGTATGTGTTGCTGGCGGTGTCGGACACGGGCGGGGGCATGACGTCGCAGGTGATGGAGCGTGCGTTCGAGCCCTTCTTCACGACGAAGCCGGAGGGCCGGGGCACGGGCCTGGGGCTGAGCATGGTGTACGGCTTCGTGAAGCAGTCCGGCGGCCACGTGAAGCTCTACAGCGAGGTGGGGCACGGCACGACGGTGAAGGTGTACCTGCCGCGCGCCTTCCAGGCGGAAGCGCCGGTGCCCGAGGTGGTGACGGGGCCGGTGGAGGGCGGGCAGGAGACCATCCTCGCGGTGGAGGATGACGCGGACGTGCGCGCGACGGTGGTGGAGCTGCTCACGGAGCTGGGCTACCGGGTGCTGCGCGCGGTGGACGGGCAGAGCGCGCTGTCCATCCTGAAGAGCGGCGTGGCGGTGGACCTGCTCTTCACGGACGTGGTGATGCCGGGGCCGGTGCGAAGCCCGGAGCTGGCGAAGCAGGCGCGGATGCTCCAGCCGGACATCGAGGTGCTCTTCACGTCCGGGTACACGGAGAACGCCATCGTGCACGGCGGCCGGCTGGACCCCGGCGTGCATCTGTTGAGCAAGCCGTACCGGCGCGAGGACCTGGCGCGCAAGGTGCGGGCGCTGTTGGATCAGCGCAAGCAGCGACTGTTGACGCCGCCGGTGCCGAGGGTGACGTGGCCGGAGGTGCCGCCGCGCCAGGAGTTGCCGGCGACGCTGGAGTCCACGCGGCGGATGCATGTGTTGCTGGTGGAGGACGACGAGGACATCCGCACGTCCGCGAGCGAATTGCTGGACCTGCTGGGGCACGCCGTGGTGCCGGTGGCGAGCGCGGAGGAGGCGCGGGTGGCGCTGGCGTCGGGTCCGTTCGACGTGCTGTTCACGGACGTGACGTTGCCGGGCATGTCGGGCGTGGACCTGGCGCGCGAGGTGGCGCTGCGAAAGCCCGCCATGCGCATCATCATCGCCTCCGGGCATGGGCGCGCGGCGCTGGATGGGGATCCGCAGCAGTGGCTGGGCGTGGTGGTGCTGCCCAAGCCGTACGCGCTGCCGGAGATACAGCAGGCCCTGGCCCAGGTGGCCGCGACGCGCTGAGCGTCAGAGGCGCTTCAGGGAGGCCAGCAGGCCCTCCGTGTTCCAGCGCTCGTGTTCATCCAGGGACGGCAGGGCCTCACGAACTTCCGCGAGCATGGCCTCGGCGGCGGGTAGATCCGCGGGGGAAACCTGAGACGCCCATCGCCAGTACTCCGCCGCCACGAAGGAGTAGAGCGCGAACCTCAACGGATATCGCAGCAACGCACGCAGCGCACCGCGCACGATGCGTGGAGTCTGCTCCCAATTCGCGGCACACAAGAATGCATCCTTCGCGAGGGCGCGATGCATCGAAGCCTCCGGTACCCGTCCGGCATGACGCCGCTCCAGGCGCCTGAGGTCCATGCGGAAACGTCGCCAATCCGCGGGCACGCTCATGCTCTCCATGTCCAGGATGAAGGCACGCCAGTGCGGGTCGTGCAGGGACGGATCGGCGAAGGCCTCTTTCATTTTCCCGGACATGTCAGCGGCTTCGCGTTCCAGTTGTAGATGTCGGTGGGCCAGAAGCCATGAGCCATACAGTAGGCCCGGCAGGAGTCACACCGGCTTTCGCCCTCCACCCGGCCAGCCAGGCTTCCCCCGCCAGCGTCGATGCAGCGGACGTAATCATCGCCGCAGGAATCCCGGCGCCGTTCGGTCTCCTTCTCCCGTGCCTCCTCCGCCGCCCCGGGCGGTGGCAACGGAGGCGGCACTCGGGGACGGGGGACGGTTCCAAGCTGCTCACAGGCCACCACCACCCCATCCTTGCACTGACAATCCACCGTGCTCACGCAGCCTGGACCCGGACCCGGGCCCAGGGATTGTCGGAACTGCCGGGGGCTGACCGCGCAGCCCACGACACTCCAACACAGCGTCAGCATGAACACCCATCGCATCCCCTCCCATTAGCATGCGTGGCCTCGCTCGGACTCCAATCCCTTCATGCATCGAACCTGGGGGCCCGGAACAGGCAGCGGGGCGCAAGGGTGATCATCTCGGACGTACACCGGCCCTCAGCGCTTCAGGGAGGCCAACAGGCCCTCCGTGTTCCAGCGCTCGTGCTCATCCAGGGACGGCAGGGCCTCACGAACTTCCGCGAGCATGGCCTCGGCGGCGGGCAGATCCGCAGGGGAAACCTGAGACGCCCATCGCCAGTACTCCGCCGCCACGAAGGAGTAGAGCGCGAACCTCAACGGATATCGCAGCAACGCACGCAGCGCACCGCGCACGATGCGTGGAGCCTGCTCCCAATGCGCGGCACACAAGAATGCGTCCTCCGCGAGGGCACGGTGCATTGAGGCTGCGGGCACGTGTCCGGCATGGCGCCGCTCCAGTCGTCTGAGGCCCGCACGAAAGCGTCGCCAGTCCCCGCGCGCGCTCATGTTCTCCATGTCCAGGATGAACGCACGCCAGTGCGGGTCGTGCAGGGACGGGTCGGCGAAGGCTTCTTTCATCTTCCCGGACATGTCAGCGGCTTCCCGTTCCAGGGGCAGAAAGTCGAGAGGGTGCTCATCTCTGCCGTGCCGGCCTTCAGCGCTTCAGGGAGGCCAGCAGGCCTTCCGTGTTCCAGCGCTCATGCTCATCTAGGGACGGCAGGTACTCGCGGACCTCCGCGACCATGGATTCGGCGGCGGGCAGATCCTCGGGAGAAACCTTGGATGCCCATTGCCAGTACTCCGCGGCGGCATAGGAATACATTCTCGTTCCCAGCGGATGTTTCAGATAAGCGCGCAATGCGCCGCGCACGATACGCGGGGTCTGCTTCCAATGCGCGGCACAGAAGAACACATTCTCCGCGATTTTTCTGTGCATCGAGACCGTTGGCACACGTCCGGCATGGCGCCGCCCCACGTGTCTCAGACCTGCGCGGAAACGCGGCCAGTCCGTGGAGGCAAGTCGCGTCGTCTCCTCGACCTCCTGCATGAAAGCCTCCCAGTTGGGGTCTCTGTAGGGCGGATCGTCGAAGCCTTTCATTTTCCTCTGCGACACTCCTCTCGGCCTCCTTTCCAGGAATAGATGGCCGTGGGCCAGAATCCCTGGGCCATACAGTGTGACCGGCAGGAGTCACACAGGCTTTCGCCCATCACGCGCCCAGGCTTGCTTTCCCCGCCGGCATCGACGCAACGAACGTAGTCATCACCACAGGAATCCCGGCGCCGGTCGGTCTCCTTCTCGCGTGCCTCCTCCGCCGCCCCGGGCGGTGGCAGCGGAGGCGGCACTCGGTGACGGGGCGCAGTGCCAAGCTGCTCGCAGGCCACCAACACCCCACCCTTGCACTGGCAATCCACCGTGCTCACGCAGCCTGGACCCGGCCCCGGGCCCAGGGATTGTCGGAACTGCCGGGGGCTGACCGCGCAGCCCACGACACACAAACACAGCACCCACCCTAATCGCATACCTGCTCATTGGCATGCGTGGAGGCCTTCGGGCTCCACCCTTCGTTGCCGTCCTTCTCGAAGAAGAACTTCGCCCGCGTGCGCTGCCGCGTGCCCACTTCATTCAACGTGTTGGCGTCGTACAGGTGCCCGTTCACCATCGTGTAGCGCACCGTCCGACTGTTCGAGATGTCCTCCAGCGGGTTCTTGTCCAACACCACCAGGTCCGCCAGCTTCCCGCCCTCCAGCGTGCCCAGGTCCGCGTCCATCCCCAGGTAGCGCGCCCCACTCAGCGTGCCCGCGCGCAACGCCTGCATCGGCGTCATCCCACCCTGGACGAACATCGCCAGCTCCCAGTGCGCCGCCAATCCCTCGCGCTGCCCGTGCGCGCCCAACTGCACGCTCACGCCCAGGTCGTTCAACTCCTTCGCCACCCGCGCCACGTTCTGGTGGTTGAACTCCTCGTCCGGCACCATCACCCGGCGCCGGGACCGCTCATCCACCACGCGCCGGGGCACGAAGGACAACAGCCGCGTGTCCTCCCAGACGTTCGTCTTCTGGTACCAGTAGTTCTCTCCCATCAACCCGCCGTAGGACACGCCCAGCGTCGGCGTGTACCCCACGCGCGTGCCCTTCCAGAGCTGGCGCACGTCGTCGTAGATGCGCGCCACCGGCAGCGAGTGCTCCACGCCCGTGTGCCCGTCCACCACCATCGTCAGGTTGTGCTGGAGCAGCGAGCCGCCCTCCGGCACCACCAACATCCCCAGCTCGCGCGCCGCCTGGAGCACCTTCTGCCGCTGGTCGCGCCGGGGCTGGTTGTAGCTCTTCACGCTGAACCCACCCAACGCCTGCATCCGCCGCAGATGCCGGCGCGCGTCGTCCAGCGAATCAATCTCCACGTGCGCCCCCGCGCTCGCCGCCCCGTACAGGATGGTGCCCGTGGAGAAGATGCGCGGTGACATCAGCATCCCCGCCTTGCCCAGCTCGCTCGCGGCGAAGATGGTCTCCGAGTTGTTCGACGGGTCGTGCAACGTCGTCACCCCGAACGCCAGCGACGCCGCCTGCACCCAGCTCTGCTCCGGCATCAGCCCGTCCACGCCCATGCTCCCGTGCCAGTGCACATCCACCAGGCCCGGCATCAGCGTCTTGCCCTTCACATCCACCACCTTCGCCC
>NZ_RAVZ01000415.1 GCF_003611635.1 Corallococcus terminator
CCCCTGTCGTCGGTGCTCCCGCCCAGGCAGCGGCTCCGGCTCCGGCGGCGTCCGGCCCCGTGCCCGGCGCGGAGGAACTGCCCACGCTGCGCGCGCTCGCCGCGACCCTGAAGGAACAGAACCACTTCCAGCGGCTCGGCCTCACCGAACAGACCGACGGCGGCGCGGTGAAGGTGGCCTACTTCCGCATGGCCAAGCTCTACCACCCGGACACCCTCCCCCAGGGCGCGCCGCCGGAGCTGGAGAAGCTCAAGGCGGAGGTGTTCGCGTACATCGGTGACGCGTACCGGACGCTCACGGACGACAAGAGCCGCGCGGCCTACCTGGAGGAACTCAAGAGCGGCGGCGGCGACGGCGTGGACATCCAGTCCATCCTCCAGGCCGAAGAGCTCTTCCAGAAGTCCTGCATCCTGGTGAAGGCGCGCAAGTACCCCGAAGCGGTGAAGATGCTCAACGACGCCATCGGCCTCAACGCCGAAGAGCCGGAGTTCTTCGCCTGGCGCGGCTACGCCCGCTTCCTCGCCTCCCCGGACAAGAAGGCCGCCCAGCCGGAGGCGTTCCGGGAAATCCAGGCTGCCATCAAGAAGAACGAGCGCATGGCCCCCGCCCACTACTTCCTGGGCGTCATCGCCAAGCTGAGCGGCGACGTCAGCGGGTCCCTCAAGCACTTCAAGCGCACGGTCGAGCTGCAACCCGATCACATCGACGCGATGCGGGAAGTCCGCATGGCGGCCCAAAAGAAGTAGGGTGCGCCCCTTTTCGCCGGTCCGGGCCCTGAAAACGCCCCGACCCCCGCGCCCTTCTCAAGGAGACACCCCATGCCCCTCACCGGGAAAGAACGCCGCCACCTGCGGGCCCTCGGCCACCACCTGGAGCCGGTGGTCCTCGTCGGCCAGTCCGGCGTCACCGAGGGCGTCATCGCCGCCGTCGAGCAGGCGCTGAACGACCACGAACTCATCAAGGTGAAGATCAACGAAGGTCCGGACGGCCGCCACGAAGTCGCTGACCGCATCGCCGCGGACACCGGTTCGGATCTCGCGCAGTTGCTCGGCCGCACCGCCCTCTTCTTCAAGCGGCGCAAGCTGAAGTCCCACTTCGAGGACATCCTCAAGGGCCCCCACGAGCCCAAGGCGGTCCCCAAACCGGCCGAAGAGAAGAAGCCGCGCCGCCGTTAGTCGCACCGTTTTTCCGGAGGTCGCGGGGAATACAGACCGGCCCGAGCATTTTGTGCGGGCTTGAGCACCGCCGAACCCTCGCGCCGGTCTGCAACAGTCCCTACGCTGTGGGTCTCCCCCCGGAGGTGACGTTGCAGACCCCCTCGTCCGTCGTCCCCCCCACCGCTTCAGGTTGGCAAGACGTGCTGATGCGCCACCTGGAGCCGTTGCTGGGTGGGTTCACCGCGAAGATGGCCATCCAGACCGCTTCGCTGCGGGCCCTGAAGCGCCCCCCTGAACAGGTGGGCGTGCAGGACCTGCCGCAGTTGCTGGAGGGCCTCAAGCCCATGCTCAACACCTTCATCGGAGCCCTGCACACGAAGGTCATCCTCACGGAGTTCTCCACGGCCATGGAGAAGCTGCGATGAGCCCCTCCCCTTCCCCGGGCCGCGCTTCCGGGTCGGTGGTGCCCTGGCTGGGCGCCGTGGCGGTGCTCCAGTTCGTCCATCTGGCGGCGGTGGCCACGTCCCTCCAGGACGCGCACCGGCTGTCGCTCGTGGGAGACGTGGCGGGATGGACCGTGGGCCTGCTGGCGGTGCTGGGCACCCTGGCGGCGGCGCTGTCGTTCGCGCCGGGCGACTACCTGCGCCGCGTGTGGGGCCTGCTGACGGTGGGCGCGGGGCTGTCGTTGCTCAGCACGGCGCTGCGCAGCTACTGGATGCACGCGGTGCCGGACGTGCCGTTCGTCGCGTCTCCGCTGCTACCCGTGCGCATGGTCGTCGTGGTGCTGGCCAACGTGAGCACCACGTTCGCGCTGGTGATGCTGGCGCGCACCTACCAGCAGTCGGGCCTGCAACCCCCGTCCAGCCCGCGCGCGACGCTGCTGTGGGCGGTGGCGGCGGTGTCCGCGCTCGTCGTGGGTGGGCCGGCGCTCGTCACCGCGATGGGCCACCTGGGCAAGGACTTCGCGTCCACGTGCACGGCGGTCATCGGGCTTGCGTCCACGCTGGCGGACATGACGACCATCCTGCTCGTCGCGCCCATCCTCCGCGTCGCGTACATGCTGCGCGGTGGGCGGCTCGCGTGGGTGTGGTGGGCCATGGGCGTGTCCGGCGCGGTGTGGCTCTTCTACGACGCGCGCGAATGGCTGGGGATGGTGTTGCCCGGCAACCCCACCGAAACGGTGGAGCTGCTGCGCACGCTGCGCACGTCAGGGCTCGCGATGCTGGGGCTCGCCGGGTGGTTGCAGCGCTCCGCCCTCGCCGTGACCCAGCGCGAGTCCCACGCCGGGGCCGCCGTCTCCCCGAGCTGATCCAGCGCACCGCGTCCTTGAGTGACGCGCGAAGCCAACGGCCCGCTTCCGGCAAGTCCGGGGCGGGCCGTCCTGTTTTCACCGCCCGCGCGGCATGCGGCCTGGGTCAGACTGCGGCCTCCCTGGTTTCTCCAAGGAGGTGCTTCTCCATGCGAATGTCCCCGTGGTCGCTGCTGGCGGTCTCCCTCATGCTCGGGGGTTGCAGGACAGCGCGCGAAACCCCGACAGCCTCCGAGGCCCAGGCCGCGAATCCGCGCGTGGACTGCGGTCCCGCCATCCCCGGCATGGAGACGGTGCTCAAACCCGCGGCCTTCGTGGTGTTGGGGGAGATGCACGGCACGCAGGAGGCCCCTCTCTTCGCCTCGATGCTCGCGTGTCACGCGGCGACGGCGGGACAGCCGGTGCGGCTGGCGCTGGAGCTGCCCGTGGAGGAGCAGGCGCGCCTGGACGCCTGGTTCGCGAAGGAGGACGGCGCATCCTGGGAGTTCACCGACAGCGACTTCTGGCGACGCGAGGTCCAGGACGGCCGCAGCAGCGAGGCCATGAAGCAGTTGCTGGAGCGCGTGCGGAACTGGCAGCACGCGGGGCTGCCCCTCCGCGTGGTGGCGTTCGACGCGGGCGGCAAGGACCGGGACGCCACCATGGCGGAACAGCTCCAGAAGGCGCGGGGTGAGGCACGTCAGGGCACCTTCATCGTGCTGGTGGGCAACCTGCACGCGCGCCGCGACGTGGGCGCTCCGTGGAACAAGTCGCTGGAGTTCATGACGCACCGGCTGCTCGCGACGGAGCCTGGACTCGTATCGCTCGACCTCGCCTATCCGGGAGGCTCCGCGTGGATCTGCCGAGGCATGACGGCGGACACCTGCGGAGAGAAGCCCCTGCGCGGCGTCGGCGCGGCGCAGCCCGCCAGCATCTCGCTCCAGAAGAACGCGGACGACCCGGACGGCTACGACGGCACCTATTCCGTCGGAACGCTGAGCGCATCCCCTCCCGCGCTGGGTGCCAGCACCGCGACGCCCACTCCGCACTGAATCCCTGCATGGAGGCCGCGAGCCCATCCCCGCCGTGAAGTGTCGTCTTCCCGCATCACGGCCCTCGCGAAGTGGCCGCGCTCCCATCGGCCGCGCTACACGTCGGGCTCCATTTCGCGGCAAGAGGACCCACCACGATGCTCGCACGCACCTGGCGCGGGGTGACGAAGGCGGAAGACGCCGACGCCTACCTCACCTATCTCCACCAGACGGGCCTGACGCACTACCGCCGCACGCCGGGCAACCTGGCCGCGTACTGCCTGCGCAAGGTGGAGGACGGCCGCGCGGAGTTCCTGCTCGTCACCCTCTGGGAGTCCATGGACGCGGTGAAGCGCTTCGCGGGCGACTCGCCGGAGCGCGCCATCTTCTTCCCGGAGGATGACCGCTACCTCATCGACCGCGACGTGCACGTCACCCACTACGAAGTGCCCTTCGCGGAAGGCCAGGCCTTCGTCGGCCACCGCGTCCGCTTCGACGACTTCCGCGTGGCGGGCCCTTCCGGGGACCTGCGGTTGGTGGACACCGGGGGCGGCGGGAAGTCGCTGCCCGTCGTCTTCGTGCACGGGCTCGCGGGCAATGCCTCTCACTGGCAGGCCCAGTTGGAGCACCTGGCCGCCGCGGGCCGTCGGGGCATCGCGCTGGAGCTGCGCGGACATGGCGGCTCCACGTTGCCGGAGCCGGAGGACTACGCGCTGGAGTCCCTGGCCGGAGACATCGGGGGCGTCGTGCGCGCCCTGGGCCTGCGCCGCTTCGTGCTCGTGGGACACAGCATCAGCGCGGGGGTGGCGTTGGCCTACGCGGGAGAGAATCCCCGGCAGGTGGCGGGCCTGTTCCTGGTGGATCCGATGACGGACGCCCGGCGGATTCCCGAAGCCCAGCGGGAGACCTTCCTCGCCTCCCGCGACGCGCCCGACGTGGCGCAGGCCCTGCGGCAGGACTGGGCGGAGTCCGCCGGGGCTCGCGTGGACGTGCGCGAGCGGCTGCTCGCGGACCTGGAGGCCACGCCGCTCTCCGCGGTGGTGGCGACCCAGCGCTCCTGGGCGACCTTCGACCTGACGGCAGCGCTCGAGCGCTACCCGGGCCCGAAGTTCTCGCTCGTCGCGGCGGACAACGACACGCCGCGCAGCCTCCACCGGCTGGCGGAAGGCGTGCCGCACCAGGTGGTGGAGGGCGCCGGACATTGGATCCAGTTGGACCATCCGGACGCGGTCAACGCCGCGCTGGACGCGTTCCTCACGAAGTCAGCACCAGCTTGACGAGCTCCGGGGGACTGCCCAGCCGCATCGGCGGTCCCCAGAAGCCGCAGCCCCGGCTGACGTAGATGTGCGAATCGCCGTGCTGGTAGTGGCCAGCGGAGTGCTCCCAGCTCAGCCCGATGAGGGCCGTCATGGGGAACAACTGACCGCCGTGGGTGTGGCCGGAAATCTGGAGGTCCACGCCCTGTTCCGCGGCGACCTTGAAGTTGGCGGGCTGGTGCGCGAGCAGCACCGCGGCGCGCTCCGGGTCGCGTCCCGCGAGCGCCTTGTCCAGGTCATAGCCCTTCTGCCCCAGGCGCCGAGCACCGTGCCAGTCATCCACCCCGACAAGGTCGAACGCGCCGCCCGCGTCCCCGATGCGCACGTGCCGGTTGCGCAGCGAGGTGATGTCGAGCGAACGCAGATAGGCCACCCACGCATCGGCGCCGGACGCATAGTCGTGGTTGCCGGTGACGAAGAAGCGTCCGTAGCGAGCCTGGAGGTTGCCGAGCGCCGCGACGTATTCGCCCAGCCGGGGCACGGAGCCATCCACCATGTCGCCGGTGATGGCCACCAGGTCCGGCTTCAGTGCGTTGGCCCGGCGCACCAATTCGTCCATGAAGCGCCGCTGGATGAAGGGGCCCACGTGCAGGTCGGTGAGCTGCACGATGCTCAGGCCCTCCAGCGCGCGGGGCAGCCGAGGAATGCGCACCACCAGCTCCGTCACTTCCGGAGCGGTGAAGGCACGCCAGCTCCCATAACCCGCGAGCCCGCCGCCCAGCGCGAGCGCACCGCCCGCCGTCGCCTGTGACAGGAAGCGGCGCCGGTCCGCATCCACGGCGGGCGCAGGAGCGGACACGGACGCGCGGGCCGCCTCGGGACGAAGGCGACGGCCAAGCCACAGCACGGCCCGTCCCAGGTCGAGCCCTGCGAGCGCGAGCACCAGACACAGCGCCACGCCCATCCACGAATAGGACACCAGCTCCACGACATCGCCAGGGGCTTCCGGAAGCGTGCGTTGCAGGTAGCGACGGGCCACCAGCACCAGCGTCATCACCCCCAGCACGACCGCGGCGATGAGCCGGGGCACGCGGCGCGGGGTGAGGTTCCACACAAGCCGCCGGAACAGGTACAGGTGGCCCAGGAGGGCGGCCAGCGCGATGAGCAGGGAGAACGGAGACAACGGCATGACGCCAAGCCTCCCGCGCCTCGGTCCTCCGCGCACCTGAATCCGTCACCGTCCGGCCGCCTGCTGTCCACGGCGAACGCCCGGGTCAGTGTCTCTTGTCCCAAAGAACTGCAAGTGTCAGGGCCACTGCTTCGAAGGGCTCGGCACGCACTGAGCCAGGTCCAGAGTGAGTGGCAAGCAGGGTGTAGCGATCTGCTTCCAGTCGAAACACTTCCAGAGTGCAGGACACCGGGTCGACAAGCCAAACGTTCCGCACGCCCTCGCGTGCATACACCGGGAGCTTTACCCTTCGGTCCAGGTTCCGTGTCGAGGCAGACAACACCTCACAGACCCAATCGGGAGCGAGCGTGAATGCCGCGACCTTGGGAGACTCCGGCATCCGTTCGCGTCGCCAGCCCGCAAGGTCCGGAACAAGGACATCTGCTCCGAGATGCAACTCGGGCTCGAACACGATGAGCCAGCCTCCAGGCCCGCCCTGTCCCAGATCAAAAGGGCCGCCAACCGCCATCACCAGATGCGAAGCCGCCGTGACATGGGGGGCCGAAGGCCGTGGGCTTGCATACAGCTCCCCCGCGATGATCTCCCCCACCACATGGTCCGGGAGTGCCTCCAGGTCCGCATAGGTCGCGGGTTTCTTCGCCATGGATTCTCCCCAGTCCTCGCCGCCCACCACTCTATCCATGGTCGAAGGAGGTAGCACGCGCGTCTGACGTGCAGGGGTGGATGAATCTTCCAGGACCTTACAGGTCTATCACGTCCATCAAGGCTCGCCGTGGGGCAGCGTGAGCATCACTTCACTGCGCATCCCAGATGAACGGCAGGTCCAGCTCCATCGCGTCGAAAGGTTCCGCCCGAACAGGAGCGGTCCCAGTGTGCATGAGGAGCAACGTGTACCGGCCCTCGCTCAAGCCGAACACCTCCAGCGTGAGCGTCCGCGGATCCATCAGCCACACGTGCCTCACACCCTCGCGCGCGTACACGGGCAGCTTCGCCTCCCGGTCCAGCTTCTGCGTGGACGGAGACAGCACCTCACAAACCCAGTCGGGCGCCAGCGATGTCGCCGCGAGGTCGGGAACATGGGGCATCCTTTCGCTCCGCCATCCCGCGAGATCCGGAACCAACACGTCCTCGCCCACATGCAACTCCGGCTCGTCCAGGAGCAACCAGCCCCCAGGACCACCCCGTCCCCGCGCGAAGGGATTCATGAGTTCCCCCCCGAGACGGGACGAAACCGCCGAATGCCGCATCGTCGGCCGTGGGCTTGCATACAGCTCCCCCGCGACGATCTCCCCCACCACATGGTCCGGGAGCGCCTCCAGGTCCGCATAGGTCGCGGGTTTCTTCGCCATGGATTCTCC
>NZ_RAVZ01000416.1 GCF_003611635.1 Corallococcus terminator
GGCCCACGTTGGCGGTGCTGGGCGCCACGCTCGCGGCCCTGTTCCTCGCGGTGGTGCTGACACCCTCCGCCACCGGCCCCGGCGTCGTCACGCCCACTGAACCCGAGTGGAGCCCCCGGGGCGTCGTCCACGACCCCGTCCCGCCCACCACGCCCCTGGCGCAGCCCGTCCTGCGCATCTTCTGCGCCGTCCCCGGCCAGTCGCTGCGCGAGCTGAAGACCGGGACGGCCTGCGCGCCGGGGGCCACGCTGGCCTTCGCCGCGGGGGCCCGTCCGCCCTACACCCACGTCGCCGTACGGGTGCGCGTCGGTGGGAAGGAAGAGCTCAACGGGCCGTTCCCCTTGAGCGGCAAGGCCGGCGAGGAGCGCCCCCTGGAGCTGACGGTCGCCCTGCCCGCGACGTCCGATATGGCCGAGGTCACCGCCTCGTTCTCCGAACACCCGGACGCCACCCTGGCGGCCCTGCGTGGCGGGACAACGGAGGGGGTGGTGGTGCTCAGGCAGGAGGTCCGGGTAGAGGGAGGACCATGAACAAGTTGGAAATGCTCCTGGGTGCGGCCCTGCTGCTGGCGGCTCCGGAGGCATTGGCGGACACGGTGCGGCGGGCGCTCATCATCGCCCACAACGGCAGCGACGACCCGGCCCTGGCGCCCCTGCGCTACGCGGACGACGACGGCGTGCTGTGGGCGGAGACGCTCAAGCGCCTGGGCGTGGAGACCACGCTGCTGGTGGATCCAGACGAGCCCACGCGGCTGTCCGGCAGCCTGATGCTGAAGTCCGCCCAGGCCCCCACGCGCGCGGCGGTGGAGCAGGCGGTGAAGAAGCTCCAGGCGTCGTCGCTCGCGGACCGCGCGGCGGGACGCCAGACGGACGTGCTCATCGTCTACGTGGGCCACGGCAACACGGACGACGCGGGGCGGTCCTACTTCACGCTCGCCGACGCGCGCCTGGACCGGACCAGCCTCTATTCGGAGCTCGTGGATCCGCTGGGCGCGGACTACGTGCACGTCATCGCGGACGCATGCCGAGCTTCGGGCGTGGTGGGCCGCCGGGGGGGCACGCCGGACGCGGCGGTGCTGGCGGAGCTGCGCGGGGTGCTCGCGCGTGAGCAGTTGGCGTCGCGGCCCAACGTGGGCGCCCTCTTCGCGGAGAGCGACGACGGGGAGACGCACGAGTGGTCGCGCATCCGCGCTGGCGTCTTCAGCCACGTGGCGCGCTCCGGCCTGCTGGGCGGCGCGGACATCAACGGCGACGGACAGGTGGAGTACAGCGAGCTGGCCGCCTTCGTGGCCGCGTCGCTGCACGGCGTGAAGGGGCTGCCCGCGCGGCTGTCGGTGAATGCCTTCGCGCCCACCGCCGCGCCCCGGCGTCCGCTGGTGGGCCCCGCGCCGGAAGGGCCCCGCGTCACCTTCCCCGCGGGTTTCGAATACGCGCGCCTCTCCGTGGAGGACGCGGACGGCCAGCGGCTGGTGGACGTGCGGCGCTCGCCGCAGCAGTGGACTCAAATCCTGCTGCCGCCGCGCGACGTGTACTGGGTGCGCGCCCCGAACGCGGAGGCGCGCGTCACGCTGGCGGAGCTGTCCGCGGGGACGCCGGAGCTGCGCCCCCGGGAGTTGCAGGAGCGCGGCCCCGCGGAGGAGGCCCTGCGCCGCGGGCTGTTCGCCGTGCCGTTGGACCGGTCGTTCTATGACGAGTACGTGGTCGCCGCGGGCCTGGTGCCGGTGGACTTCACGACGCTGTTCCACCCGCCCGTCGTCGGGGGGCTGATGCCCCGGCTGGCCACACCGTCGTCGGACTTCGGCGCGGCGTGGGAGCTGGGCCTGAGCGCGGGGCGCTCACCGCTGGGGCTGGCGAGCTTCGCCACCGGACCCAGCCTGTCGTGGCGCAATCCGACCTCGGTGCACCTGCTGTACTACGGCGTGCGCGGGGCCTACGGCGTGACGCCGCTCGCGGCCCGGGATGGCATCCGGCTGCACCGCCTCACACTGGAGGGCCTGGTGGGCCTGCAGAATCCGGCGCGCACGCCGCTGTTCGCGGAGGTGGGCGCGGGTTGGGGCCTGTTGGGCCTGACAGCGCCGGGCTTCCGGCAGGCGGACCCGACGATGCTGACCACCCACGTGGCCGCGGGCGTCACCGGGCGGCTCGCGGGCATGAAGTTGCGATTGTCGGCCCAGGTGGGCCTGGACCGCGTCACCGCCAACGGGCGGACCGGCGTGGATCGGCAGTACGGCCTGGAAATCAGCCTCCGGCGCTAGCGGACACGGGCCACCGGGCCCGGCCGTGTCCGTGTGTCGTGTGCGCCGGCCCGCGCACGCCACGCCCACACCCCGAGCCCCCTGACGGTCCCCACCGTGTCCCGTTCGTTCCTCCTGCACATCGTGCTGCCGAGCACCGTCATGTCCGCGGTCCTGCTGGCGGGCTGCGATCCCCTCTGCGTCACCGGCCTCTCCCCTCCGGACCGGGGCTACGCGTACGTGGACGACGCGGGCGTCTGTGTCGTCGTCGTGGAGGCGCCCGACGGCTACGACGCGGGCCTCGGCGGATCCGACGCGGGCGTGAAGCGCGATGGCGGCGCCAGGACGGACTCCGAGGACGCGGGCAGGGGCGACGCGGGCCTGGAGCAGGACGCGGGGACGGGGCTTCCGTAGTCCCTCGCGCAAGGGGGCAGCGGAGCCAGCGGTTGCGGGGTGCGGAAGCCGGTGCCTACAGTCGCCGCTCCTCCCGAGAGACAGCCCCGCCCATGTCGTCGAACGTCCCCCTTCCCGTCTCCGTTCCCGCCTCGTCCCACCGCGCCCTCCTCGTGGCGCGAACGGTGGCGGTGCTCGGAGGCCTGGGCTGGTTCCTGTGGTTGGGAGGCGGGCCGGTGCTGCCGCCCACGCGCATCGACTGGATGATGCGCGAGGACTGGGCCGCGCACATCTTCGGCTGGCTCTTCTTCCGCAACGCGGACTGGCAACTGCCGCTGGGCGCGACGCCCAACCACTTCTTCCCCTACGGCACATCGGTGGCGCTCACCGACGGCAACCCGTGGGCGGCCGTCCTGCTCAAGCCCTTCAATGCGCTGCTGCCCGTGGACTTCCAGTACACCGGCCCGTGGCTGGGCCTGTGCTACGCGCTGATGGGTTACTTCGGCGCGAGGCTGGTGGAGACGGTGTCCCCGCGCGCGGTGCCCGTGGCCCTGGGCGGCACACTGCTGGCGCTGTCGCCGGTGATGGCGGCGCGCTTCGGTCACCCCACGCTGTGCGCGCACTGGCTGCTGGTGGCCCTGTTGTGGCTCAACCTGCGCGACCTGCCGGATGCGCGCGCCGCGACGCGGAGCCTGGGCCTCGCGGCCCTCTTCAACGCCATCGCCTCCGGCACCCATCCGTACTGGGTGGGCATGCTGATGCCGCTGACGCTGGCGTTGGGTGTGCGAATCGTCTGGAGCCGGAAACTCGGCCTCGCACGCGTCGCGGCCGCGGTCGCGGGCATCATCGGGTTGGACGTGCTGCTGTTCTCCGTCTTCGGCTACTTCGGCGGACAGGGGCTGGGCGCGGAGGGCTTCGGGGACTTCTCCTCGGACCTGGCCACGCTGGTGAACCCGATGGGTTGGTCGCGCCTGCTGCCGGACCTGCCCGCCGCGCCCCGTCAGGGTGAAGGCTTCGGCTACCTGGGCGCGGGCGCGCTGCTGCTCGTCGGGCTGGCGGCGGTGAGCGTCCTCGTGCGCCTGCGTGAAGCGCGCACGGTGGACTGGCGCCGCGTGCTGCCCGCCGCGGTCGTGGTGGGGCTGATGGCGGTCTATGCCCTGTCCTCACGCGTGACGTGGCTGGGTCAGACGGTGGCGGACCTGGGCGCGCTGTATGCCCCCCTGGAGAAGGCGACGAATGCCTTCCGCGCCTCCGGCCGCTTCATCTGGCCGTTGAGCTACCTGGTTGTCATTGGCGCGGTGCTGACCGTGGTGCGCTTGTGGCGCAATGTCCCGGCCGTGGCCGTGGCCGCGCTGACGGTGGCGCTGGCGGCGCAGGCGTATGACCTGCGCGAGGACAAGAGCGCGCTCTTCAAGCCCGTGCACTTCCAGCGCCTGCAATCCCCCGAGTGGGCCGCGCTCCAGGGTCCCTACCAGCACCTGGCCCTCTTCCCGCCGCATGCGCAGTGGGTGTGCCGCTACGACGAGGCGCTGGTGAACGCACTGGCGTATCAGGCGTACCGGCTGAAGCTCACCTTCAACAGCGGCTACGCGTCGCGCACGCCGCAAGCGTTGGAGGCCGAGTGCCACGCGCGACTGCCCCGCGACGGCCTGGACGCAACCACCGCGTACGTGGTGCTGCCCGAACACCTGCGGCCCTTTCTCGACGCGGGCGCGCGGTGCGGACGGGTGGAAGGCCTTGCCGTGTGCGTGGTGGCCGGCAACACGGATGCATTCGCGCAGGGGCTCGCACGTCAGCCCATTCACTGACGCGACGCGGCCACTGAAAATCCTTTCAGTGACCACTTCACGCGGGATATTACCTTTCAGGTAGCCCGAAGGGGTTCGGGCCCACGTTGAAAGGAGCGGACGATGCCCGCGGTGACGAAGCACGAGGCCGGGACGGTGTGCTGGGTGGACCTGATGGCCTGGGACCTGGAGAAGGCCAAGACCTTCTATGGGGGGCTGTTCGGCTGGACGTTCGAGACGGGCTCGCAGGAGACGAACTACTACACGATGGCCCGGTCCCAGGGCCGCGAGGTGGCGGCGCTGATGCCGCGCGCGAAGGACGCGCCCTTCCCGCCGGTGTGGAACATGTACTTCAGCGTGGAGAGCGTGGACCGCGCGATGGCCCGCGTGAAGGAGCTGGGTGGCCGGGAGTTGCTGCCCGCCATGGACGTCATGGACGCGGGGCGCATGGCCTTCTGTCAGGACTCCACCGGGGTGCCGTTCGGACTCTGGCAGCCGAACCAGTTCCAGGGGGCCGGCCTCATCAACGAGCCCGGTTCCATGACGTGGCATGAAGTGAATACGCGGGACGGCGAGAAGGCCCTCGATTTCTACAAGGGCCTCTTCGGCTTCACGGCGGAGAAGATGCAGACCGAAGAGATGGACTACTGGGTCATGAAGAAGAACGGGAAGGAGGTGGGCGGCCTGATGAAGATGTCCGCGAAGGATCCCGCCGACCTTCCGCCCCACTGCACGATCACCTTCTCCGTGGCGAACACCGACGAATCCGCAGCGGCCGTCACGCGGCTGGGCGGCAAGGTGCTCGTCCCGCCGTTCGACTCGCCCTACGGTCGCATCAGCATCGTCGCCGACCCCGGCGGCGCGAGCTTCGGCCTCATCAAGCTGTCGGAGATGGGCGCGGCCTGAGCCTCCCCCGGGTCTCAGTGCGTGAGGGCCGCCAGCGCGGCGGCCATCACCTGCTTCACGGGCACGCCCGCGGCATGGGCCACGCGGACACAGTCGTCGAACTCCGGGTGCGCGTTGAGCACCCGGCCCTCGCGCAGGCCCCGCTTCACGCGGACCTTGCCCCAGGGCGTCTCCACCTCCACCCAGTCGCGCTCCAGCGCGTGGCGCTCCACCCGGTGGTATCGCACGCCCAGCGACGTGGACTCGCGCAGCACCGTGTCCACCACCGCTTCGCGCAGGCCGCCCTCCACCAGCACGCCCAACAGGTGCGCCGGCCGCCCCTTCTTCATCACCACCGGGGCCACCCACGCGTCCTTCGCGCCCACCTCCAGCAACCGCTCCACCAGGTAGCCCAGGAGCTGCGGCGTGGCGTCGTCCAGGTTCGCCTCCACCACCCACAGCCCTTCGGTGGCCTGCGCCTCCATGCGGCCCAGCGACGCGCGCAGCACGTTGGGTCGGTCGCGGAAGTCCTTGGTGCCGACGCCGTAGCCCACCTTCTCCACGATGAAGTCGGGCGGGTGGCCAATCTTCGTCAGCACCTTGAGCAGCGCCGCGCCCGTGGGCGTCGTCAGCTCGCCCACGCCTTCGAAGCGCACCGGCACGTCGCGCAGCAGCTCCAGCGTGGCGGGCACGGGGATGGGCATCTGCCCATGCGCCACGCGGATGGTGCCGCTGCCCAGGGGCGGCGGCGCGGCGTGCACCTCCGGGTCTCCCAGCAGCTCCAGCACCACCGCCGCGCCACAGATGTCCACGATGGAGTCCACCGCGCCCACTTCATGGAAGTGGATGTCGTCGATGGAGACGCCGTGCACCTTCGCCTCGGCCTCACCGATGGCGCGGAACACCGCCAGGGCGCGGGCCTTCGCGCGCTCCGGCAGCGTGGTGGCGGCTTCGATGATCTGGCGGATGTCCGCGTAGGCGCGGTGCGGGTGCGCTTCCTTCGCGTCCAGCACCACGTCCAGGTGCGTGCCGCTGATGGCGTGGCGCACCGCGCGCGACACCGCCAGCTTCCAGCCGGGCACGTTGAGGCCACTCAGCGCCTGGGTGAGCGCGTCAGGTGACACGCCCAGGTCGATGGCCGCCGCCAGGAACATGTCCCCGGCGATGCCACCCACGGGCTCCAGGTAGAGGATGCGTCGCATGGCTCAGCGCCGTCCCTTCGTGCGAGAAATCAGCGCCGCGTAGAAACCGCCGCCAAACCCGTTGTCGATGTTCACCGTCGCGACGTTCGCCGCGCACGAGTTCACCATCGCGAGCAGCGCGGAGATGCCCTTCAGGTTCGCGCCGTAGCCCACCGACGTGGGCACCGCCACCACCGGGATGCCGACGAGGCCGCCCAGCGCACTCGCGAGCGCACCCTCCATGCCCGCCACCACCACCGCGACGTGGCACTCCTGGATCTCCTCGCGCCGGCGCAACAGCCGGTGAATGCCCGCCACGCCCACGTCGTAGACGCGCCGCACCTCCGCGCCCATCGCCTCGGCGGTGAGCGCCGCTTCTTCCGCCACGGGGATGTCGCTCGTGCCGGCCGTCACCACCGCGACGAGCCCCGCCTTCACCTTGCGCTGGCGCATGTGGAAGATGCGCGCCACCGGGTGGTACTCGGCCTTGGGGAAGCGCGCGAGCAGCGCCTCCGCCTTGTCCGGTTGCAGCCGCGTCACCAGCACCGTCTGCTTGCGCTCCACGAGCGCGCCCACGATGCCCAGCAGTTGCTCCACCGTCTTGGGCTCGCCCAGCACCACCTCCGGGAAGCCGAAGCGCAGGTTGCGGTGCGTGTCGAGCGTCGCGTAACCCAGCTCCGCGTACGGCAGGTCCTTGAGCTTGCCCACCGCGGCGTCCAGGGTGACCTTGCCCGTCTTCACCTGCCCCAGCAGTTGTCGCAGCGCCTTCTCGTCCATGGGCGACCCTCTACCCCACCC
>NZ_RAVZ01000417.1 GCF_003611635.1 Corallococcus terminator
GGGTCGGGGCAGGACGGGCAGCACGGGGCGGTACGGGCAGCGCGACACACAACACGGACGCATCACCTTCATCCTCGGAGAACGAAGACCATGGCGACCAAGACCCAGAAGCGTGGACAGACCATTCAGCGCAAGGCCCGTCAGATGAAGGCGAAGACGGTCAAGGCTGTGTCCAACGCGGGCAAGCAGGCCAGGCGCGTGCAGGTGACGCTGGGCGACCTGATCGCCGCTGCCTTCGACACCGTGGGGGGCGAGGCGCGGAAGGTGGCCAAGGTCGTCTCCTCGCCGGACATGACGCTGGCGACCGGAAAGCACATTGTCTTCGTGGGGTGATGTTCCGCCGGCCGGGCGCGGACAGGTTGATTCCACTTCCGGGACGCGAATCCCAAGGCCAGGTGACTTCCGTGACGAACATCCTCAGTGCCGGTCGCAATTACTGGGCGCGATCGGAAACGCATGACGCGGGCGTGCTGGTGGACGCCCGGGATTACTACCGAGAGCTGTACCGGGCCATCCGGAAGGCGCGTCGCTCCATCGTCATCATGGGCTGGCAGTTCGATAGCGATGTGACCTTGCTGCGCGGCGACGACCTGGCGGAGGCGGAAGGCGGCGAAGTCAGGCTGCTGCCGCTGCTGGACCAGATGTGCCGGGACAACCCGGAGCTGCACGTCTACATCCTCGCCTGGGATTTCAGCATGCTGCTCGCGATGGAACGCGAGTGGATGCAACACCTGCTGTTCAACTGGACCACGAACGAGCGGCTTCGCTTCCGCTTCGACTCCTCCAGTCCTCTCTACGCCGCGCACCACCAGAAGCTCGTCGTCGTTGACGGCGTGCAGGCGTTCACTGGTGGCATGGACGTGTGTGACTGTCGCTGGGACGACCGGGACCATCCCGCGCGCTCGAAGCTGCGCTGTGATTCCGGTCGCGACCCGCACGGTCCCTACCACGATGTGCAGACGGTCCTGACGGGCCCCGCCGTGAAGCCGCTCTCGGAGCTGTTCGAGGCGCGCTGGGCGCACTCGGGCGGCGGCGAAATCCACCTGGAGCCGGTGGCGCGCGACGACGTGACCTTTGAAGCGACCATGCCGGCGCCTCCGGGCCCGGTGGCCATCAGCCGCACCTTCGGAAAGACCATCCTTCCGCCGCAGGAGGAGGTGCAGGAGATCCGCGCGCTGTACGTGGACGCCATCGCCGCGGCCGAACGCTTCATCTACATCGAGAACCAGTACTTCTCCTCGCGCGCCATCTACGACGCGCTCGTCAAGCGCATGCGCACGGCGGACCGCGGCCGGCTCCAGGTGATGCTGGTGCTGCCCCGTCAGCCGGAAGCACTGCGCGAGCAGATCGCCATGGGCGTCGCCCAGGTGCGCCTGTTGCGCGCGCTGCGGGAGGTGGCCAGCGAGACGGGCCACGGCTTCGCGGTCTACGGCTCCGCGGCGAAGGCCGACGACGGTTCGGATGTCTTCACGTACATCCACTCGAAGGTGATGGTGGTGGACGACACCTTCCTGACGGTGGGCTCCGCGAACACGACCAACCGCAGCCTGGGCCTGGACTCGGAGCTGAACCTGAGTTGGGAGGCGCAGGCGCCGGGCGATGCGGTGTCCAAGGCCATCCGCCGCATCCGCGTGTCGCTGATGGCGGAGCACGCGGGCCTCGCGGGTGTGTCCGCGCTGCGTCCGCTGGTGGAGGGCAAGCACGTGGTGGAGACGCTGGACCGCGTGGCCCAGGAGGGGCTGCTCCGGCTGCGTCCGCACCCGCTGGAGACGGTGTTCGACCAGAACCCGCTCTTCAAGCCGCTGGAGCCGGAGGACTTCCTCATCGACCCGGAAGAGTCGGTGCTGGACGAGTCGCTCTTCGAAGCCCTGCACAAGGGCGATGACGGCCTGTTCGCCTCTGGCGTGCGGCTGCTGTCGCGCTGGCTGGTGGGCCCGTCGTGCGACGCGCCTCCGCACAGCGCCATCCTGCCCTGTGTCCCGGGGCAGGAAGAGGGCGGCGCGGCGGAACCCTGAGGCCTGGGCCCCGGAGGCTCCGGGGTCGCCCGTGAGCGCGCGTCAGCGGCGGGCGAAGTCCACGCCCACGCCGGCACCGGCGCTCACGCCCCGCACCAGGGAACCATCCGGCTGCGGGAAGTGCACGGTCGCGCCGGAGGCCCAGATGTACAGCGCGGGCAGCACGCGCTGCCGGCCCTCCACCGCGAACGAGTAGCGGGGCCGGTCACCCAGGCCCATCACCACCGCGCGCACGATGCCGCGGGTCTCATCACCCGGGCTGCTGAAGCTCAGGGAGAAGTCTCCGTCCGCGCGGCCGAAGGCCGAGTACTCCACGGCGCCGCTGGCCACGACCTCCGTCGAGTCCGTGCCTCCGCCCCGCGCCACCGACATCTCGATGTAGCCGGAGAAGTCCTTCGGCACGCGCTGGTCCGCTTGCGGCTCCTCGGACAGGCCCACGGCGGAGAAGCGCGCCAGCTCATACCCCGCGCCGAAGAAGCCGAAGCGGAAGCCGCCGCCCTGGCGCCGTCCCTGGAGGGTGACGCTGAGCTGCGTGCCCTTGAAGTCACCCTCGAAGGCGATGCCCAGCAGGCCGCCCACGTCCTGCGCGCCGGCGTTGAGGCGCGCGCCGCCCGCGAGCAGGGCCCACGAGCGCAGCCGCTCGCCCTTGTAGATGGCCACTTCGCCGCCCACCGACGCGACCGTGGCCTCCGGCGTCACCCCTCCGGCCTCGCCGAAGTCGTGCGCCACGGAGGCGCGCAAGAGGTAGCGGTCGAAGTGGTTCTCACTGCCGCTGACGACGCGGCCCAGGTCCAGCAGGAACTCGCCGGAGAAGATGCGCGCGGCGAGCACGTCGCTGGCGAGCAGCTCCACTCGCGCCGGCCCCACCGCGAATGACAACGTGCCGCCCGCCGGGTGGTAGTCCGGGGACAACTGGTTGTCGTAGCGGTTCACCAGGTAGCCGCGCCCCAGGGACTCCTCCAGGAAGGGCTGGATGCGCAGGCCGAAGCGGCCGGACTCGTCACCGATGCGCAACAGGCGCACCACCTGGCCGTAGTCGCTGCGCTCGTCCCAGTCCTGGCGCCGGAGCCACGCGCCGTAGTCCTCGTCCTTCTGCTCGGGTGGGTTGTCCAGGAGGCGGAAGCGCAGCGGGGCGCCCAGCATGAAGGCGAAGTCCTCGCCGCCATCCACGCCCAGCGACGGGTACGCATACGCGAACAGGTCCTGCTCGCCGCCCGGCGTCCCCGACGGGAAGCTCAGCGGCCCCACCTCCAGGAGCGCCCGGAAGCCGATGCCTCCCGACGAGGCAGGAGCGGATGACTCCTGCTCCTCGTTGGGAACCTCCTCGATGTACGAGGACTGGGAGTGCAGCAGTGCGAGGAGGGCCACGAAGGGAGCACCAGTCATTGGGGCTCACTCTACTTGGCGCGGCGAGGGGTGGACAGACGAACACCCGGCGGGCCCGCGAGCGGGCTTTACCGGGTATCCGTCGTCACCAACGCCAGGAACTCCGCCCGGGCTTGATTCTTCACCTGGGACTAGTTCGTGGGATCGGGCGTGGCGTCCGTGTCCACCTTGGAGTCGGTGCTCACGTCGTCCGTGTCGGCGTTGAGGTCGCCGGACTCCTCCTGGATGTCGCTCTTGCCGTCGAGGCTCGAATCGCCCGAACCGCCGGTGCCGTCACCCTCACTGGGGTTGCGGTTCTGGTTCACGGAGCCCGCGGGCACCTGGGAGTCGCCCAGGTCCGTGGGGGTGTTCTGCTGCACGTCCCACTTCTGGCCGTCCTTGGTCTTCACGGTCTCTTCGGCGGCGCCGCTGCCGCCGGTGGCCTCACCCTCGTAGACGGTGGGCGCGTCCATGCGGTCGCGCTTCTCCAGGTCGGTCACATTGCCCGCCTCACCGGCGGACTTCTCCGACTCCGCGGTGTCGGGGATGTTCGCGCTGGAGGAGTCCGACGTGCCCGCGCTGCCCGCTCCGCCCATGGCACCCGCTTCGGGTGACGAGGCCTCACGCGTGTTCGAGGACTGGCTGGCACAACCGTAGAGCGACAGGGCGGCGATGGCCGCCATCAGGGGAAGCTTCATTGGGAATCTCCTGTGCGAGTCGGGTTTCGTCTTCCGGAAATCTGGTTGCCCGGCGGACAGAGACAAGGACACACGCGTGCCTCTGCTACCGGGCCCGCTCCTGTGCAGCCAGGGAGGCAGGGGCCCGGTACGGAGGCATTGGGAGAGGGGATGCAGCTCGCCGCGGACGGTGAGGGGCCAGGCAGGCGAGCGGTGGAAGGGGGCGTGCCTGCCTCCGGATGGGAGGCGGCACGCCCTGGAAGACACCCTGACGTTCTCTAGCGCCGCTTCGTGGGCTTGGAGGGGCCCCCGCCGTCGTCCTCGGCCTTGCGCTTGTTGTTGGGGCCGTCCGCGTGCTGGCTGCTGGACATGATCTCCCCCTTGTTGTTCTTCGTGAAGACGTTGCCGTCCGTCAGCAGGCGCTCCGGGCCGTAGTTCTGGTGCGCCTGGTAGAGGCGTTCGGCGCGCGCGGTGGGCTTGCCATTCTTGTCGAGCGGCGCATCGAAGCCGGTGCTGATCTTCTTGTTCTGCGTGATGTCGCCCACGCGCAGGTTGCCCGGCGCATCGAAGGTGTCCTTCAACACGTCCTTGTAGGCCTGGAAGCGCGTGGCCTGGTCGGGCCCCTGCATGGCGGTGAGCGTGTTCTTCAGGGCGGCATCCTGCTTCTGCTGCACGGCGCCTGCCTTCAGCTCGCCCTTGCGTTCGGCCAGCGTGGCGCGCGAGTAGCCCTGCACGCGGCCCACGGAGGCGGCCTGCTCCGCCAATCCCTTGCGCGTCTTCTTCTGGGCCTCCGTCAGGGCGTCACCGGTGGCCGTCTTCAGTTCGCCGGTCGCGGCGGTGGTGTCCTTCGCCCCCTGCTTGAAGCGCAGCGTCTCGTGGTTGAAGACGTTCTGGCCCGTGGCCGAGGCGATGACGTGGTTGATGCTGGAGTCGGGGGCGTTCTGGCCCGTCTTTCGGGCGGCCAGCTCCTGCGGAGTCAACGGACGCCCGGAGGCCTGGGCGGCGTTCGTATAGGTGCTGTGCGAGGAGTTGTACTGCGTCAGGCGAACCAGGACGTTCTGCTTCTTCACGCCGGCGCCATGCTTGCCGTAATGCTCGTTGAGGTGTTGCTTCTGTTTGTCGTTCAGGCCGCCCGTGGGGCCGTACTTCACCTGACCATTCACCTTGGTCTTGCTTTCGCCCACCTTGAACGGGCTGTTGCCCAGCTTGGGTCCACCAATGCGCGGCGCCATGGAATGCTCCTTCGGGAATGAGCCCCGACCAGGAACCCCGGGGCTTGGGGAATGGCGCGGACTATGGGCTGGGTGCACCACGCCGTCTGTCAGGGATTTCCCTGTGTCCGATAGGGATGCTCGACCTGCCCCGAAGTGCGTGGAAGGGGGCTCCGCGCGCGTCGGGAAGGAAACCAACACCCGCTTGACTACGGCTGTAGTCAGTCGTACCTTGCTTCGTGACTACAGGTGTCGCTACGAAGGATGGGACGGATGAAGAAGCCGGTGGGAGAGCAGGAGCTCGCGCTGCTGCGGTACGTGGCGGAGCACGGTCCGGCGACGGTGGGGGAGGTGGCGGAGCGCTTCGGTGAGGCGCAGGGGCTGGCGCGCTCCACCATCCTGACGGTGATGGAGCGGCTGCGGCTCAAGGGGTACCTGACCCGGAGCAAGGTGGACGGGGTGTTCCAGTACGCCTCGCCGGTGGCCACGCAAGAGCTGCTGCGCGACGTCGTAGGCAACTTCGTGCAGCGCACGCTCTCCGGATCGCTGTCGCCGTTCGTCACCTATCTGGCCGAAGCCGAGGACGTGTCCGACGAGGAGCTGAAGCAGCTCCAGGACGTGGTGGCCCGCCTGCGGCAGAAGCGGAAGGAGTGAGCCGATGAACTCCATGGACCTGCTGCACGTGATGCCGTGGTGGTCGTCCTGGTCGGAGTCGCTGTGGCGCGCCTCGTGGCAGGGGGCGCTCTGCGCGCTGGCGGTGTGGGTGCTCGCGAAGGCGGTGCCGCGCCTGCCCGCGTCCCTGCGCGCGGGCTTGTGGTGGCTGGTGGCGCTCAAGTTCGTGCTGACGCTGGGCTGGCCGCATCCGGTGTCGCTCGCGCTGCTGCCCGCGGAGACCGTGGCCGCGGTGAGCCCGCCGCAATCCCAGACACTGGACCTGTCAGCGGTGGGGGAGGGTTCGCAATCCAAGACATCCGACGTCGCCCTGTCCCTGCCTGAACGCGCCGGTGCGCCGGTGGACTCGGGCCTGGTATCGCTCGGTGCCGGGGCGTCCGCGACCGCACCGGAGCTCCTCGCGCATCCCCCGGGCCTGTCGCCCGAGGCGCGGTTCGTCTCCTGGGTCGCCACGTCCTCGCGGTGGCTGCGTTCATGGTCCGGCTCCAGCACGGTGGCGTGGTCGCTGCTCCTGGTCTGGGGCGCGGGCGTGCTGTGGCAGGTGCTGGGCCACGTGCGAGCGTGGCGCCAGGTGCAGGGCATGCGGGAGCGCGCGCGGCCCCTGAAGCACCCGGTGCTGGAGGAGGAGGCGGAGTTCCTGGCGAGCGAAGCGGGCTTGCGCCGTCCGCCCCTGCTGCTCGTGTCGGACGAGGTGATGAGCCCGCTGGCCGCGGGGCTCGTGTCGCCGGCCATCGTGCTGCCCTCGAAGGCGGTGCGTGAGTTCCCCGAGGACGCGCTGCGCATGGCGCTGGCGCATGAAGTGGCGCACCTGCGGCGGGGAGACCTGTGGCTGGGCTGGGTGCCGGCGCTGGCGGAGACGGTCCTCTTCTTCCACCCGCTCGCACGGCGTGCGGCCCGTGAGTATTCGCTCGCCCGTGAGGAGGCGTGTGACGCGGAAGCCCTGCGGCTCACCGGCGCGGAGCCCGCGGATTACGGCGAGCTGCTCATCGCCTTTGGCATCATCCGGCCCCCGGGAAGCGCAGCGGCGCTTGGGGCGTCGGCCCACCTTCACTCGCTGCACAGGAGGCTCCGCATGCTCGAACATGTCGATGTCGTTCCCACGGCTCCCCGCCGGTGGCTCAAGGGTGCGCTGTTCGCCCTTGGCGCCCTGGTCCTGATGCCCTTCCAGGTCGTCGCCAAGGCCCCCGCCGAGTCTCCCTCCACCGCGCCCGGCAAGAGCACGGAGCCGGATCTCAAGGTGGGCACCGTCCGGAGCCTCTCCAACGAATCCACGCCGGACACGGGCACCGCCACGGCCCAGAAGTCCCCGAAGTCACCCGCATCCTCCC
>NZ_RAVZ01000418.1 GCF_003611635.1 Corallococcus terminator
CCTTGGGACGCGCCACGGGCGGGGGCAGGCGCGAGGGCAGCGTCACCGGCTCCACGCGGCCATCCGTGCGCAGGCGGGCATGACGGCCGGTGCGGTACAGCCGCGCGGAGGACTCCACCGGGTGCGGCACCAGTCGGCGGTGATCCTCCTCGCCGGCCTTCCAGAAGGCTCCGGGCAGACCCGCGCCCGACAGGGCCAGCTCTCCCACCACGCCCACGGGCAGCGGCTGTCCGGAGGGATCCAGCACCCACGTCTGGAGGCTGGACGGAACGCGCTCACCCGGCGCGCGGGGCAGCAGCGCGCCTTCCACGGCGCCGCCGGACAACCACACCTCCACGCCCGCGCTCCGTTGCAGCGCGGAGGCCAGCTCCGACGACGCGTCCTCCAACACCAGCGCGCCCACCGAGCCCAGGGACTCACGGGCGCCGGGAAGATCCGTCAGCGAACGCGCGAGCCGGGCCGACGTGTGCACCAGCACCGCGCCGGACTGCTTCGCCAGCGCGAGCAGTCCCTCCACGCCCTGGCCGCTCTCCACCAGCACCTGCTCCTGGCGCGCGACGCCTTCGTCCTCCAACAACTCGCGCACCCGGGCCAGCCGGCGCAGGCCCTCCAGCACCACGGGCGTTTCGAGGCCGAAGTCGATGAGGGCCGCCACCTCATCCACGTCCCCCTCCTGCACCTCGCGCAGGCGCTTCAGGCCGCTCTCCACGGAGCCGACCAGGCCCGTCGTCTTCGCGTGGTGCTCGAAGGTGTGCTCCAGCAGCGCGTTGATGTCGTCGGGGGACAGCTTGTTGATTTCGCCCTGGTAGCCCTGCGCCGCCAGCAGCGACGTGACGATGTCCGTGGATCCCCGGAAGTAGCCGAGCAACGGCTGGCGCACCGTGCGGAACACCTCCGCCTCGTCGTCGCCCAGGTACGTGTGCAGCATGACCGTGATGTGGCCACGCCCCGGGTGGCCGTTGCGGCGCCACGCCTCGCGGTAGAGCGCCACCTTCGGCTTCAGCTCCTCCATCGAGTGCGACATCAAGCCCGTCAGCACGCCCGCGCCCAGCTCGCCCGCCAGCCGGAAGGTCTCCGGGTTCACCGTCGCGGTGAGCCACACCGGCAGCTCCTTCTGCACCGGCTTGGGACGCAGCGACAGCTCCACCGTCGTGCCCGCGCCCGCGGGCCGCGTCACCTTCTCGCCGCGCCACAGCGCGCGTAGCGTCTTCAGGTTCTTGAGCAGGATGTTGCGCCGGTCCTCGTAGTTGCCCGGCGCGAAGGTGAAGTCGTGCACGTGCCAGCCGGTGGCCACCGACATGCCCACGCGGCCCTGCGACAGGTTGTCCACCACGGACCACTGCTCCGCGATGAGCAGCGGATCATGCAGCGGCAGCACCACGCTGCCCGAGCGCAGGCGCAGGTTCTTCGTGACGGTGGCGATGCCCGCGGCCACCACGGCCGGCTGCGGGTAGAGGCCGCCGAAGGAGGCGAAGTGACGCTCTGGCGTCCACACGGCGGAGAAGCCGTTCGCGTCCGCGAACTTCGAGCCTTCGATGAGCAGCTCGTACTTCGGCCCGGTGAGGGAGTCCTCGTCGTTGGCGAAGTAGATGAGGCTCAGGTCCATCGCCTTCGCCCGGCGCCCGGCTCCTCCCAGGTTCACAAGCCGCGCCGTCACCTGCTCGGATGGGAACACCACGCGCATCCCGCGCGACAGTGCCCACAGCGATTCCAGGTCCGGCCGGTCCGGTGCGGCCTCGCCCGCGGACAGCCATGCGCCGCCGTCCCTGGGGGACAGTCGCGCGTCCAGGCCGGTGAAGAACTCCGCCAGCTCCAGGTGGCCCAGCGCCCACGCGGGCTGCCCCGCGCCCATGGGCAGCAACCACGCCAGGGTGTCGGCATCACCACGCCCCAGCGCCTCCGGAACCCCGCCGGCATCCGGGGACGTGGCGAGGTCGTCCACGAACAGCGTGCGCGAAGCCTCCACGCGCACGGAGGCGACGAGCTCGCGCGAGGTGACGAGCACCGGCACGTGCGCGCCTTCGGGGGCGTAGAGGGACACGCCGCCCAACTCGGTGGGGCTCAGCGCGACCACCGCGCCTCCAGCCTCCAGCACGGCCCACAGCGCGATGAGCTTCTGCGGCGAGGGCCGCAAGCTCACTGCCACGGGCGCGCCATCCTTCACCCCGAGCGACCGCAGCCGTTCGGCCAGGGTCCGCACCTGGGCGCCCAGCCGCGTCCAGGTCCAGTGCTCATCACCGCGCGACACGGCGATGGCGTCCGCCTGGCGGGCACGCCGGTCCGCGAGGAGCGCGGGCACGGAGGTGAAGCCGGCCACGGTGCGGGGGTTCGGCCACGCGCGGCGCTCGGACTCGGTGGACAGCGGCAGGCGGGAGACCTGCGTGTCGGGCTGGGAGAGCGCCGCGGACAGCAGCACCTGGAAGTGCGCCATGAAGCGCTCGGCGAATGCGGCGTCGAACAGCTCCGTCGCGTACTCCAGCACGCCGTGGAGGCGGCCCGGGGACTCGGAGAGCACCAGCGTGAGGTCGGCCAGCGTGGCGCCCCACTGCACGGGCGTGCCGGGGACTTCCACCAGCGAGCCGCGCATGCCCTTGAGATCCAGCGTCATCGCTCCGGCGCTGACGCCCGAGTGGAAGACGAACACGGAGTCGGCCATGCGGCCCTTGCCGATGTCCTTGCCCGGGATGAGCGCCTCGACCAGGTACTCGAAGGGCACGTCGGGCCGCGCCTGCGCGTCGTTCACCTCTTCGCGAATCTGCGCGAGCATGTCGCGGAAGGTCGGCTCGCCCACGAAGCGGGTGCGGAACGCGGCCGAGTGCGCCACGTAGCCGATGAGCGGGAAGAGCTCCGGCCGGGTGCGGTTGGCGATGGGCGTGCCGACGATGAGGTCCGTCTGGCCGCTGTAGCGGTGCAGCAGCGTCTGCCACGCCGCGAGCACGGTCATGTACGGGGTGAAGCCCTCGCGCCTCGCGAAGGCGGAGAGTTCCCGAGCGAGCGCGGGCGGCATCTCCATGGTCATGCGCGCGGAGTTGAGCGTGCTGTGCGCGGTGCGGGGCCGGTCCGTGGGCAGGTCGATCTGCCGGGGCATGCCGGCAAGCCGCTGACGCCACCACTGCTCCTGCTCGGGAAGACGCGCTTCGGCGATGCTCTGGCGCTGCCACTGGCCGAAGTCCGCGTACTGGATGAGCAGCGGGGGCAGGGGGGACGGACGGCCTTCGATGAAGGCGTCGTAGAGCTGGCCCAGTTCCTGGACGAAGAGCGCGACGGAGAGCGTGTCGCAGACGATGTGGTGGATGCCGACCACCAGCATGTGCACCTGCGTGTCCAGGCGCACGAGCGTGGAGCGCATCACCGGGCCCTGCACCAGGTCGAACGGCGAGGTCGCGTCCTCACGGGCGAGGCGCATCGCCTCGGCCTCGCGGGTCTCCGGCGGCCCCTGGAGTTCCACGCGCGTGAGCGGGACATGCATCGTGGCGTGGAAGCGCTGCACGGGACGGCCGTCCACCACGTCGTACGTGGTGCGCAGGGCTTCGTGCCGGTGGACGATCTCCTGGATGCCACGCTCCAGCACGTCGGCGTTCACGACGCCTTCGAGTCGCAGGACGAACGGGATGTTGTACGCGGACAGGCCGGGCAGGTGCTGCTCCAGGCGCCAGACGCGCTCCTGCACGAAGGACAGGGCCAGCTCCCGCGTACGAGGCAGGGGCACCAGCGGAAGCTCCACGGACACCTGGGCCTGGGGGGCCAGGAGCAGCAGGGGCTCCAGGCGCTGGGCGATGCCCGCGACGGTGGGGGCCTCGAAGAGAGCGGCCAGCGGCAACTGCACGCCGAAGGTGTCACGCACCTGGTTGAGGAGCTGGGCGGCCGTCAGCGAGTTGCCGCCGATTTCGAGGAAGTTCTCCTCGCGGCCGACGAAGTCCAGGCCCAGGCGCTCGCGCCACAGCGCGGCCACGCGTTCCTCGACATCTCCGCGCGGCGCATCCTCGCGGCCCGCGGGGACGGCGACGGGGGCCAGGGATTCGGAGGCCGTGTGCGCGGAGAGGCCCGGCAACAGGGGACGCGGGGAGGCGTTCGTGGCCTCCGACGCCGGCTGCGAGGCCGCGCCCGTGGGAAGGAAGACACCGTCGTGGAGCGTCCGCGCGATGCTGGGGACGGACACGGACGGCGGCGTGGCGTCGAGCGGGCTCGCGGCCTCGACCGTCGGGAGGTTCGGAGTCGCCGGGCCCGCCTGTGCCGGAACCTCCGAGGGAGACAGTGTCACCGTGGCCACGCGACCGGTGGGCGCCAGCGCGGCGGGGTCCGATCCGGTGGTGGGCGCGCGGCCAGCGAGGGGCACCGACGCGAAGGACGAGGTTTCACCCGTGGATGCGACCTCCGTGGACGGCGACGGAGTGCCATGCGCCCCGGACGCGGCGGCAGGCGGAGCCACGAAACCCTGGGCCGGAGCCGTGACGGTCGCCCCGGACACGGTCTGCGGAGCCCGCACAGCGCCCGGCGGCTGGAACGAAGAGGGCAGGGTGCGGGCTCGCGCCTGGACCCAGACGTCCTTCTCCTGGAACGCGTACGTCGGCAGGTGCAGCCGCAGCCGCTGCTCGTGCGCGTAGAAAGCGCTCCAGTCCACGGCGACTCCCGCGGTCCAGAGCTCGCCCACGCCCTGGAGCCAGCCCTGCTGCTCCGTCGTCGTCCCGCCCCGCCGCAGCGTGGCCAGCGCGCGCACCCGGTCGCGATCCTGCCCCAGGCTCGCGCGCACCAGCGGCGTGAGGTCCTGGCCGGGCCCCACCTCCAGCAATACCTCGCAGCCCGCTTCCAGCAGCGCGCCCACCGCGTCGGTGAAGCGCACCGGCTGGCGCATCTGCTCCGTCCAATACTCCGGCGCCGTGAGCTGCCCCGGCCGCGTGAACGTGCCCGTGAGGCTGGACGCGTAGCGCACCGTCGGCTCCGAGCGGTGGAGTGAAGCCACCACCCGCGCCAGCTCCGGCATCAACGGCTCCACGTCCGCCGAGTGGAACGCATGCGGCGCGGGCATCCGCACCGCGCCTGCCTTGCGGCGCTCCAGCTCCTGCTTCAGCCGCTCCACCTCGTCGACAGGCCCGGACACCACGCACCGGTCCGGAGCGTTCACCGCCGCGAGCGTCAGCCGGCCCGTCAGCAGCGGCACCACCTGCGTCTCCGGCAGCGCCACCGCGAGCATCGCCCCCGGCGGCATGCGGTGCATCAGCTCCCCGCGCGCCACCGCGAGGCGCATCCCGTCCTCCAGCGACAGCACGCCCGCCACGCACGCCGCCGCGTACTCCCCGAAGCTGTGGCCCAGCACCGCATGCGGCGCCACGCCCAGGCCCTTCCACAACCGTGCCAGCGACACCTGCACGCTGAACAACGCAGGCAGCGCCACGCGCGTGTCCGCGAGGCTCGCCGTGACGTCCGCTCCCTCCGCCGGACGTAGCAGCGCCGACACGCGCTCCCGCAGCGGCGCGTCCATCAGCGCGAGGCACGCGTCCAGGTGCGCGCGGAACAGCGGCGAGGCCTCCGCCAGCTCGCGTCCCATGCCCACCTGCTGCGCGCCCTGGCCGGAGAATACGAACGCCACGCGCGGCGCGCGGTTCGTTCCCTTCGCGGCCGTCGCCGGCTTCTGGAGTTGCTTCGCCAGGTCCTCCGCGTCCTTCACCACCAGCGCGCGGCGGAACTCGAACACCTTGCGGCCCACCGCGTGCGTGAAGGCCAGGTCCGCTAGGGACAGCTCGGCCCCATCGGCCCCATCGGCCCCATCGGCGTGCGCGTGCGCGTCGAGCTGACGGGACGCCGCCTCCAGTGCCTCTGGCGTGCGCGCGGACAGAAGGACGAGCTGGTGGGAACGGGTGGTGGAACCACTCTGCCGCATGGGAGCTTCCTCAAGAATGGCGTGGGCATTGGTGCCACCAATGCCGAACGAGCTGACCGCGGCGAGGCGGGGCGTCTCACCCCGGGGCCACGAACGCAGGGCGGTGTTGACGAAGAACGGGCTCGCCGCGAAGTCGATCTGCGGGTTGGGCCGCTCGAAGTGGAGGCTGGGCGGAATCTCGCCGTGGTGCAGCGACAGCGCGACCTTGATGAGCCCCGCGAGGCCCGCCACCGTGTCCAGGTGGCCGATGTTCGTCTTCAGCGACGCCAACGCGATGGTGCCCTGATGCTCGGGCCCCAGGCCGTACGCGCGCGTCAGCGCCGCCACTTCAATCGGGTCGCCCAGCGGCGTCGCGGTGCCGTGGGCCTCCACGTAGCCAATGGCTTCCGGTGACACGCCGGCCTTCGTCAGTGCTTGCGTGACGACCGCTGCCTGCCCCTGCACGCTGGGCGCGGTGAAGCCGGACTTGTGACGGCCGTCGTTGTTGATGGCCGAGCCCCGGATGACGGCATAGATGGCGTCGCCATCCCGCACCGCGTCCTCCAGGCGCTTGAGCACCACCGCACCCACGCCGTTGCCCGCGAGCGTGCCCTGCGCCTTCGCGTCGAAGGCGCGGCAGTGGCCATCCGGCGAGAAGATGAGTCCATCCTGGTACACGTAGCCCGTGCGCTGCGGCACAGAGAGGCGCGTCGCGCCCGCGAGCGCCACGTCGGACTGGCCCACCTGGAGGCTCTGGCAGGCCAGGTGCACCGCGACGAGACCCGTGGAGCACGCGGTGTAGAGCAACGTGCTCTCACCCGTCAGCCCCAGCTTGAAGGACGTCTTCGTCGCCAGGCTTTCGTGCGTGGCGGTGCCGTGCAGCTCCATGAACGACGCCGCGTCCAGCGGCATCGCCTGGCGCACGGCGTCCGTGTAGCCGGAGCTCGTGGCGCCCGCGTACAGCGAGATGGCGCCCGGGAAGCGATCCGGATCCACGCCCGCATCCTCCAGCGCCGCCCAGGCTGTCTGGAGGAACAGCCGCTGCTGCGGGTCCGTGAACTGGGCCTCGCGCAGGGGCATGTCGAAGAAGGCATGGTCGAACTTCTCCACGCCTTCGATGACACCGCCCGCCGCGACGAAGGCCGGGTGGTGCCACAACTCCAGCCCGTCCGGCAGCCCGGGCAGGTGCTCCAGCTCTTCCGGCGTGAAGCGGCTGATGGACTCCACGCCGCCGCGCAGGTTGCGCCAGAACTCCCGCACCGACATGGCGCCAGGGAAGCGACCGGCGAGCCCGATGATCGCGATGGAGCCAGAGTCGCCGGCCTTCGGGACCTGTCTCTTATACGCATCT
>NZ_RAVZ01000419.1 GCF_003611635.1 Corallococcus terminator
GACAGGGGGTGTGCCTTGAGGGGGCCCCGGGTGCGTGCTACCCGGGAACTCCATGCGCCCCGCCTCGTCGCCGTTGGATGGTGGATGCCTTCCGCGGGGTTGGCGGGAAGGCGTCCGGTCGCTCCCGGGCCGGCTTTTCGGGGCCCTGGGAATCCTGGCGCTGCTCGTGCCGGTGGAGGTGTTGGCCTGTCCCTCGTGCACGGCCCGGGCGCCCGAGTCCCCCGGAGGCGCGGGGGGGCTGCTGCTGGCGTTGATGCTGGTGCCCTTCGTCCTGGTGGGCGTGGGCATCTGGGCGGCCCGGCGGGTGATGCGTGAGGAGCGGGCTTCGGCCCCCGTGGAACAGGAGCGCCCGTGAAGCCCGTGCCCGGACTTCCGTTGCCCGTGTTGCTTGCGTCCGTCTCCGCGCCGTCCGTTTCCGCCGCGCCGCTCGGGACTTCCGGCCCCGCGCAACCCGGAGCCTCCACCGCGCCGCCGGATGCGCAGGCCCCCCTGGCGGTGGCTCCCGTGCGAGGGGCGTGGACCCTGTCGCTTCCGGAGAACGCGAGCGCGCATGGGGGCCGCATCGACGCGCTGCTGGCCTCGAGCCACCGCTTCGAGCTCGCGCTGGCTGCGGTGATGTTCGGCTGGCTGCTGGTGGCGGTGGTCCGCTTCCGGAACGCCCGGCGGGTGTCGCCGGACGGAGGCACGCGCCGCTCGCGGGCGTGGGTGCTGGGCCTGGCGCTGGGCGTCTTCGGCGTGGTGGACGGGACGCTGTTCCTGGGCTCCGAGGGCTACCTGCGCGACGTGCTCTGGAACTTCCGCGTCCCCGCCGAGGATCCGCGCACGGTGCGCATCCAAATCAACGCGCACCAGTGGTCGTGGGAGGCGCGCTACGCCGGACAGGACGGCGCGTTCGGCACGAAGGACGACGTGGTGACGTGGAACGACCTGCGCGTGCCGGCGGGGGTGCCCGTCTGGGTGCAGCTCGTGTCCACGGACGTGGTGCACGGGTTCTCCCTGCCGGCCTTCCGCGTGAAGCTGGATGCGATCCCCGGTCGCGTGAACCAGACCTGGTTCCAGGCCGCGCGCGAAGGCGCCTGGGAGGCAGCCTGCTACCAGCACTGCGGCACCAGCCACTACCGCATGCGCGGCATCCTGACCGCCCTGTCCCCGGAGGCGTACGCGTCCTGGCTGCACGAAGCCGGACGCCAGGCGGTGCAGGCCTACGACCCGGACGACGCGGCGGCGCACTGGGGCTGGGTCTGGAGGACGCCGTGAAGCCCGGCGCCCTCTTGAAGTCGCTGTGGACGACGGACCCCCAGCGCGTGGCCCGCCAGTATCTGTGGGGCGGGTTCCTGTTCCTGCTCGTGGGCGGCCTGCTGGCCATGCTCATCCGCTTCCAGTGGGCGTGGCCGGGACAGCCGGTGCCGGGGCTCGCGTGGGCGCTGCCCGAATCGAAGGGCGCGCTGACGCCGCCCGCGTACACCGCCGTGTTCACGATGCACGGCCTGCTGATGATCTTCTTCGCGGTGACGCCGCTGCTTTTCGGCGCGCTGGGCCACTTCGTGCTGCCGCTGGCCATCGGCTCGCGGCAGATGGCGTTCCCCCGGCTGTCGGCGTTCGGGTTCTGGGCGTACGCGGTGGGCGGTGCGCTGATGCTCGCGTCGTTCGGCGTGCGGCTGGGCGCGGCGAGCGCGGGGTGGACGTCGTATCCGCCCCTGTCCACGCCCGCGTTCACGCCGGGCCTGGGGCAGACGCTGGTGACGGTGGCGGTGCTGTGCGTGGGCGTGTCCGCGTTCCTGTACGGGCTCAACTTCGTCGTCACGGTGGTGCGCTGCCGGGCGCCGGGGATGACGTGGGGACGGTTGCCGCTGGTGGTGTGGGGGCTGTTCTACGGCGCGGTGCTCAACGTGCTGTTCGTGCCGGTGCTGGCGGCGGCCACGGGACTGCTGCTGTTGGACAGGGTGGCGGGCACGCAGTTCTTCATCGCGGGCGCGGCGGCGGTGGGCGGTGGCGGCGACCCGGTGGTGTACCAGCACCTGTTCTGGCTGTTCGGCCACCCGGAGGTCTACATCCTCATCCTGCCCGCCTGGGGGATGGTGGGGGACTTCGTGGCGTACTTCAGCCGCAAGCCCGCGCACGGCTACCGGCTGACGGCGGGGGCCATGGGCGCGGTGACGGCGCTCAGTGGCGCGGTGTACGCGCACCACCTGTTCACCAGCGGCATGGCCCCGGTGCTGGGGCGCACGTTCATGGTGCTGACGCTGCTCATCTCCCTGCCCGCGGAGGTGATGTTCCTCAACTGGCTGATGACGCTGTGGAGGGGCAGCGTGCGGCTCACGTCGCCGATGCTCGCGGCGCTGGCGACGATGGTCGTCTTCGGCCTGGGCGGCATCACAGGACTCGCGCTGGGCGCGGTGGCCACGGACGTGCCGCTGCACGGGACGCTGTGGGTGGTGGGCCACTTCCACCTGACGATGGGCGCGGCCAGCTTCCTCGCCGTCTTCGCGGGGCTCTACTTCTGGTTCCCCCGGATGTACGGGCGCTCTCTGCACGAGGGACTGGCGAAGGCGCATGTCCTGTCGAGCGCGGTGCTGTTCATCGCCGTCTTCGGAGGCCAGCTCGCGGCGGGGTACGCGGGGCAGTTGCGGCGGCTCTATGACCCGTACCAGTACACGTTCCTCGCGCACCTGCTCACGCTGAACCGGTGGACGACCTGGGCCGCGTTCCTACTGGGCACGGCGCAGTTGCTGTTCGTGGTGAACCTGGTGCGCACGCTCGGGTGGGGCCGCGCCGCGGAGCCCAACCCGTGGCGCGTGGGCACGCTGGAGTGGACGGACGCGGGGCCCTCACCGGTCGTGCTGCGCGGGCCGCATGAGCTGTCGCAACTCGAAGTACAAGAGCAACTGGGTCGCGATTGGATTGGCCAGGCGGAGGTGCTGCCCGTGGCCGTCCCGGTGAAGGGGACCACGGAGTCCGAAGCGGCCGGGGTGGAAGGCGCGGGTTAGCGGCGAGGGCTCAGGGCGCGCGCCGTTCCCACACGTCCACGCCGCCCGCGTCGCCGGTGGGGAAGCGCCGGATGAAGCGCTGCTTGAACCAGGGTCGGCTCTCCGGGGTGAGCTGCCAGGTGCCCCGCCAGCCGAGGACGACGAAGCGGCAGGACTCCAGCATGACGCGCAGGGCCTGCTGGGCTTCCGGGGCGGTGAAGGCTTCTTCGGTCTCCTCGAAGCGGTCTCCGGTGCTCATGGAGTCCTGGAGCATGGTGGCGTAGACGTCCACCACGGGCGTGGCCCCCTGCGGGAGCCGACCGGCCGCGAGCGCCCAGCCGGGCTCGAACGAGAACAGGCACGCGTTGGGAGGCACGTCGGTCCGCAGGTAGCGGGCGAGCGCCACGACGTCCGGGGCCTGCAACCGGGAGCTCTGGAAGGAATGCCACGCGCCGGGCAGGAACGCGGCGACCAGGGCGAGTCCGGCCACGGCCCGTGAGGCGACGCGGCCCCAGCGCAGGCTGAAGGCGTGGAGCGCGGAGGCGCCCAGTCCCGCGAGCACGGCCTCCGACGCGGCGAGGTGCGCGTTGTACTGGTTCCAGTAGGTGCGCGACGCCAGGAACAGGACGACGGTGAGGACGAAGGTGGTGGCGAAGAAGCGGGCGGCGGGGCGGCCCGGGGTGGGGGCGCGCAAGGCGTGGACGCAGGCGGTCCCCAGGCCCACGAGGGCGAGCACGACCTCTCCCAGGCGGCGCTCGTGGAAGATGTCGTGCAGGCGCACGAGTCGGTCCGGCTCACCGTCGGCGGGGCGCAGGGCCTGGAAGGTGATGACGTCGCGGAAGAATTCGGAAGGGGCGAGCGCGGCCAGGGGGGCCACGACGACGACGAACGTGGCGAAGGCGATGAGCGCGAGCGTCAGGGTGTCGCGCCAGGTCTCCTTCCAGGGCCGGGCCAGCAGCGCGGCGACGAGCCAGAGTCCGCCGGGGAGCTTCACGGACACCGCGAGGCCGATGAGCACGCCCGCGCCGATGCGCCGCGCGCGGGAGGACGTGTCGGAGGCGAGCCAGAGGTTGGCGAAGCCCAGGCACAGGACGTTGAGCAGGGGTTCCAGGAACGTGCCGCGCTCGACGAGCACCGCCTCCGGGTACGCGGCATAGGCGAGCGCCGCCACGCAGCCGGCGAGAGGTCCCCAGGCGCGCCAGGCGATGCGGCCCGCGAGGAACACACAGAGGGCGCCCACGGTGGCGGCGGCGTAGCGGGCCACTCCGTAAGCCGCGCCTGTGTCGAGTCCCAGGGTGAGCGCCGCGCCGGGGGCCCAGAGCAGGAGGGCGCCGGGTGGGTGGACGAAGATGAAGTCGCGGTAGGGAAGGTCTCCGCGCAGGAGGAGCGACGCGGCGGAGAAGTAGACGCCCTCGTCGTAGTCCATCGGGTAGCCGAGCGGGCCGGTGCGATGGAAGAACGCCAGCGCGCGCAGCACCCACGCGCCGAGCGCCACGAGCACCAACGGCCAGGGGAGCCCATCCCGCCAGGAGCGCGGTGGGAGGGGAAGGGACGACGTCGCGAGCGGAGTGGGGGCGGGTTGCATCGGAGCGGGTCCGCGACGCTACTACCCGGAGCCCATGCGCACGCGGGGTTCTTGTTCCTTGCGGGCCTCGGGGTGACCGTCCCCGGGAGCGGCTCTCCCTCACTTCGTGTGGAGCCTGGACTTGGAGTGGGCACGCCAGGAACTGAGGTCCAGGGACGCCCCGCCGGCGGCCGCTCGCCAGAACCTGTCCGACAGTCGGACAGGTTCGCGCCATGTGCCATGCCTTGGGGCCTCATCCAGGTGGGGCACGCGGAACGTCGAGTGCATGGGGGCGGGCCGTTTGCCCTGCAGCCCGAAACGAGGGACAGCGCCCCTCATCCGCCAGGACCTTCTCGTGGTGAATCCACGCAACGCGCGGGAGAGCCCAGGGCGCGGGGAGCGGCCTGGTCCCTCGGTGCTTCGTGCAGGGCCCAGGCATGCGAGAGTCGCCCTCCGTGAGCACGAATGACTCCACCGGGACGCTGGCCCCGGTGTCCCCCCAGCGCGCCGAGTCCAACCTGTGGTTCGGGATGGTCCTCGCGCACGCCGCGGCGGCGATGCTCTTCTGCGCGGTGGCCTTCGCCGCGGACTTCTACCGGATGCGCGGCTTCTGGCCGCCCGCGTCCGCGCTCCCCGGGCGCTTCGTCCCTTCGCTCGCGGGAGTGCTGCTCGTCGCGGGAGGAGTCCTGCTGCACGGTGCGCTCAGGCGGGTCGCGGGTCCCCGACGCGCGCGCGGATGGATGCTGGGCGTCCTGTTCGCGGGGACGGGCTTCCTCGCGACGCAGGCCGCGTGGCTCCACGGGCTGTGGTGGCATCGCGACCTGCGCATCCCTGACAGCGGCGTCTTCGCCTCCGTGCTGTATGGCCTGTCGGCGGTGCAGGCCGCGCACGCCGCGGTCGTGCTCACGGGCCTGCTGCGCGCCACCCTGCGCACGCTGCGAGGCTTCGACGCACGAGCTCCCTTGCGGCGTGCCCTGCCCGGCTGGTGGTGCACGACGGTGATGTACGGCGTCCTCTTCGCGGTGGTGTACCTCCCATGAAGCCCACTCCCTGCCTCCCTGGAATCGCCTCCGCGTCGCGTGCGCTTCGCACGCTCGCCGTGCTCGCGCTGGGGGCACTCGCCCCCGCGTGTCGCCGGGAGCCGCCCAAGTTCGAACCGTTGAAGCTCGCGAACGGCACCGTCGTTCCGGCCGCGACGCTGGCGCGCGGTTGGGACGTCTACACGCACTACTGCGCCTCTTGTCACGGGGAGAAGGGCGACGGACAGGGGCCCGCGGGGGCCGGCATGCGTCCCGTGCCGCGCAACTTTCACCAGGGCCTGTTCAAGTTCGGAGGCGTGGCGGCCGGTGAGCTGCCCACCGACGACGCGCTCAAGCGCACCATCCGCCGCGGCATGCACGGCACCCCGATGTTCGCGTGGGACGTGCCCCCGGCGGACGTGGACGCGGTGGTGCAGTACCTCAAGACCTTCAGCCCGCGATGGAAGGAAGAGGCGCCGGGCGTGCCGCTCGCGATGTCGGAGGATCCGTGGAAGGGCCGCGACGCGGAAGCCGTGGCACAAGGCCGCACCGTCTACCACGTGGCCGGCAAGGGCAACGCGGGCTGCGCCAGTTGCCACGTCGCGTACCTGCCCCGCGCGGAACTCGCCGCGCTCACCGAGAGCGTCACCGGCCGCAAGGTGAACCTGGCCAACGTGGATCCGTACACCGCGCTGGTTCGGGATTCGGACTACTCGCTCACCGTGGACGCGAAGGGCGAGGCCCTGCAGCTCTCCAAGGTGCTGCCCCCCGACTTCCTCTTCCACCGCCTGCGCACCGTGTGGCCCCAGGGCACCCGCGTGGAAGGCCAGCCGTACACCGCCCAGGCCCAGCGCGAGGACCTCTACCGCGTCATGGCCGCGGGCGTCGGCGGCGCCGCCATGCCTTCGTGGAAGGGCGCCATCCCGGAGGAGAACCTCTGGGCGCTCGCCTACTACGTGCAGAGCCTGCTCGTGCTGCATGACACCGACGAAGCCCGCGAACTCCAACAGCGCCTGCGCGACTCCAAGATGCAGCCATAGTGGATTGATTCAACAACCTGAAAAGACAGTCTTCCTGGGAAACTAATTCTCAGGCGTCACGAAAATCCGGGCACTGGTTTCCACTTTTTCCCGGAGTTTCAACCGTGACGACCTATTCCGTTCGCAGCGGCGACACGTTGAGCGGCCTCGCGCAGCGCTTCAACACGTCGGTGGGTTCGCTCCAGAAGTCGAACCACATCGCGAACGCGAACCTCATCCGCGTGGGGCAGAAGCTGACGGTGCCGGACTCGTTCCAGGCGGCGGCTTCTGGGGGCAAGGCGGGCAGCTACACGGTGCGCAGCGGGGACACGCTGAGCGGCATCGCGGGGCGCAACGGCACGACGGCGGCGGCGCTGGCGAAGGCCAACAACATCTCCAACCCGAACAAGATCTACGTGGGCCAGAAGCTCACGATTCCGGGCAAGGGTGGCGCGGCGCCGGTGACGCCGAAGCCGACGTCGGGGGGCTCGACGTACACGGTGCGCAGTGGGGACACGCTGAGCGGCATCGCGGGTCGTCACGGCACGACGGTGAACGCGTTGCAGCAGGCGAACAACATCTCCAACCCGAACAAGATCTACGTGGGCCAGAAGCTCACGATTCCGGGCAAGAGCGGCGGAGGGGGGACGACGAACC
>NZ_RAVZ01000041.1 GCF_003611635.1 Corallococcus terminator
CATCCCCACCCCGCCAAACGGCAGGTTCGGGTTCGCCACGTGGATGAGCACGTTGTTCACCACCACCCCGCCCGACGTCGTGTGCTGGAGCACCTCCTCCACCACCTTCGAGTCCTGCGCGAACACGTACAGCGCCAAAGGCTTCCCGCCTTCGTTGATGTGCGCGTAGATCTCCTCGCGCCGCTCGTACGTCAGCACCGGCAACACCGGCCCGAAGATTTCCCCCTCCATGATGGGCATCGCCTTCGTCACCCCGGACAACACCGTCGGGGAGATGTACCGCGACGGCCCGTCCGCCGTGCCGCCCGCCTCCACCCTCGCCCCCGCGGCGACCGTGCGGTCCAACACCTCCTTGAGCCGCTTCCAGGCCGCCGGGTCCACCACCCGCGCGAAGTCCGGGCTCGCCTGCCGCTCCGCCTCCGTCGTCCCGTAGAAGCGCGTCAACACCGTCTTGAGCGCGTCCAGGAACGCCTGCTGCTTCGACGCCGGCACGTAGATGTAGTCCGGCGCCACGCACGTCTGGCCCGCGTTGACGAACTTGCCCCACGCCAGCGCCTCCGCCGTCGCCACCAGGTTCGCCGACTCATCGATGATGACCGGCGACTTGCCGCCCAACTCCAGCGTCACGCTGGACAGGTACTTCGTCGCCGCCGCCATCACCTTGCGGCCGATGTTCGGGTTGCCCGTGAAGAAGAAGTGGTCGAACGGGTGCTGGAGCAGCGCCTCCGCCACGTCCGCGCCGCCCTCGAACGCCGCCACCTCGTTCTCCGGGAACACGTCCCGCGCCAACTGCGCCAGGAAGCGCGACGTGTGCGGCGTCTTCTCACTGGGCTTGAACATCACCGCGTTGCCCGCGGCGATGGCCGCGATGAGCGGCGCCACCAGCAGTTGGAACGGGTAGTTCCACGGCGACAGGATGAGCACCACGCCCTTGGCCTCGTAGCGCACGTGGCTGGACGCGCCCTTGAGCGTCAGCGGCGTCGCCACCCGCTTGGGCTTCATCCACCCCTTCAGGTGCTTCACCGTGTGGTTCAGCTCCTCCAGCGTCGGATGGATTTCCGTCAGCTCCACCTCCACCGCCGGCTTGCGGAAGTCCTGGTGGATGGCCTCCGCCAACTGCGTGCGGCGCTGGATGATGGCCTCGCGCAGCTTGCGCAGCTTCGCGATGCGCTCCGCGGGCGTGCTGCGCGACAGGTTCCAGCGGTTCGCGCGCTGTGACTCGAACACCGCGCGGATGCGTTCAATCTCCGCCGAGGGCTTGGGAAGGAGGGACGCGACGGCTTCCAGCATGACGGGCTCCGTTTCGGACAGACATGTACCGCGGGTGGGTCAGCGGGCCTGGAGCCCGCGAAGAAGGGTGGTGATGGCCGCTGTCAGCTCGGCGGTGAAGTCCACGCGCAACGGGGCCATGTGCGGCAGCGTCAGCACCTCGCGCGCCACCGGGGCGATGTCCGCCATCTGCCTCAGGCCCGTCACCAGCGCGTGCACGTGGCGGATGAGCTGCCCGGCGTCCTCGGCGGTGAGGAAGGGCAGGCGCTGCTGGAGCAGCCCCGCCGTTTCTCCCATGGAGACGAGCACGCGCTCCTTGAACCGCAGCGTCTGCTCCACCGTCACGTTCTGCTCCAGCATCGTCTGCATCCGCGCGAGCAGCCGCGTGAAGGTCTCCTCCCCCTCCAACGACTCCGCCACCGTGCGCGATAGCTGCTCCCCCGTCCACGCCCCGTGGCCCTGCGCCAGCCGCTGGTTCAACTTCGCGAACCACGCCGTCAGCAGGTCGTCCAGGAGCGCCAGGAACAGCGCCTCCTTCGTCGGGAAGTAGAGGAACACCGTCCCCTTGGCCAGGCGCACCCGCGCCGCCACGTCCGCCATCTTCACCTCGGCGAACGACGTGGCCTCGAACAGCGCCCGCGCCGCGTCCAGCAGCTCCCGCCGCCGCGCTTCCTTGTCCTTGTCCCGCCTGGCGCGCGGGGGAGCGAGTCGTCCGGGTTCCGATGGGCCCACCATCACTCGGAGTTAAATGACCGCCGGTCATCCGTCAAGCTGACCGCCGGTCATTCATCCAGCGGCCAACGCTCGTGGAGGAATGGCGCAGTGTGGTTGGGTGTGCGACGCTGGGTGACATCATGAGGCCCATCGACGCGGAGTTGCTGGCGGGCAGCGCGCTGTACCGGGAGGTGGTGCTGGCGAAGCTGGCCCACGCGCGTGAGTCGGTGTGGATCGCCACCGCCAACGTGAAGGCCATGTACGTGGAGGGGAAGGCGGGGAAGTTCGTGCCGCTCCTGGAGGTGCTGGATGGGCTGGCGGCGAGGGGCGTCGCGCTCAGGCTCCTGCACGCGGAGTTGCCCAGCCGGCCGTTCCGGGCCGCGTTCGACGCCCGGGCGCGGCTGGTGAAGGGGGGGCTGGAGATGAAGGTCTGCCCGCGCGTGCACTTCAAGGCGGTGGTGGTGGACGGGGCCTGGGTCTACCTGGGCAGCGCGAACCTCACCGGCGCGGGGCTGGGGGCCAAGGGGGACGACGTCCGCAACTTCGAGATGGGCTTCGTCACGGAGGACTTCGACGTCATCGACCGGACGACGGCCCTTTTTGACGCGGTGTGGAATGGCGCGGAGTGTCGAGGGTGCCGGCTCCGCACGGTGTGTCCAGACCCCATCTTGCCCTCCGGCGTGGGACAGGCGAAGAAACAGGGTGGGAAGCAAGGCCGGGATGCAGTGAGACTGGGGCAGTCTCGGCGCTTGCGTCGTTGATGGGAGAGCACCGCATGCAGCCGTCCGCGAAGCGTCACCACGCATGTCCCTGCGCGCAACGCGCCCAGGGGGACTAGGCCCGGGTGGCGCTCTTCGGTTCAAAGGCGAATGGCGACGCGGGGAACGACGACCGTGGACGCCAGCTTCAGGTGAAGCGGCGCACCTACTGGTGGTGCGCGCTGTTCTTCACGCTGGGCTCCCTGGCGCACCCGCTGGTGTTGGGCGCGCCGAATCCGGCGTTCTTCCTGGTCCACCTGGTGTGGTCCGCGGCGTTCGTCGTGCTGGGTGCGCTCGTGGGCGCCGGGTGGATCCGCGGCCAGGAGAGCGGCGTCGCGGCGGGCCTGGTGAGTCTGGTGGCGCTCACGCTGAGCGTCCACCTCACCGGCGGCCTGTCGAGCCCGCTGTATCCTTCCTTCTACACGGTGCCGCTGCTCGTCGCCGTCTTCACGCCGGGCCAGCGGCTGCCGGTGTGGTCCGCCATCGTGGGCACGCTGGTCGCGGTGGTGCTGATGACGACGTGGCAGTCCCACGCCCCATGGTCGGCGCTGCTCGGCCAGTCCATCAGCCTGGGCTTCACGTTCCTGGTGTCGGCGTACGGCGCGGAGACCTTCCGCCGCCTCCAGGCCGCGGAGCGGTCCGCGCACCTGGAGCGCGTGGAGGCCCTGCGCCAGCTCGCGGACAGCGAGCTGCGCCGCGTGCGCGTGGAGCGCCAGCGCGCGGAGGTGGAGCGGCTGGTGGTGGTGGGGCAGCTCGCCGCGGGCGTGGCCCACGAGGTGAACAACCCGCTCGCGTACGTGAAGTCGAACCTGCGCTACCTGGAAGAGGAGTGGGCGGAGGGCGCGCCCGCGGACCTGGAGGACGTGCGGCGCGTGCTGGAGGAGACGCAGCAGGGCGTGATGCGCATCCAGCAGATCGTCACCGACCTGCGCATGTTCTCACGCGATGAGCCCGGCGGCATGGAGTCCTGCGACGTCGCGGCGACGCTCGCCGAAGCCCAGCGGCTGGCGTCGGTGCGCCTGCGGAGCCTGGGCGTGGTGGAGCGCGACGTGACGCCCGACCTCGCCCCCGCGCGCGTCACCCCCCGTCACCTGGTGCAGGTGCTGGTGAACCTGCTCATCAACGCCGCCGACGCGCTGGAGTCCGTCCGCCCCAGCCGGCCCGCGCACGTGGTGCTGCGCGCGCGCATGGAGGACGGTCACGTGCGCGTGGAGGTGGAGGACAACGGTCCGGGCATCGCCGACGCCGTGCTGCCGCGCCTCTTCGAGCCCTTCTTCACCACCAAGCCGCCCGGACAAGGCACCGGCCTGGGACTGGCGCTGTGCCGCGAATACGTGGCGCGCGCCGGTGGAACGCTGGAGGCGGAGAACCGCGCGCAAGGCGGTGCGCGCTTCATCCTCCGACTGCCCGCGGCGGGCGCTGCCTCCCAGCCGCCGCGCCGGGAAGGGTCCGTCACCGAGGGCACGGAGCCCGCGGCCGACTAGCGCGCGGGCGTCCTTCGGCTCATCGCTCCAGCGCGTGCGCGACCTGACCCAACAGGCGCAGGCGCGGGGAGTCCAGCTTGCGCACGGTGCGCATGAGGCGGCGCACTTCCGGGCGCTCGCGGTACTCCGGCGGATCCTCCGCGAGCTGCGGCGCGCCGTCCTCCGCCACCGTCGCCGTCGCGCTCAATCCCAGCAGCACATCCGAGGAGCAGCTCAGCACCAGGCACAGCTTCCGCAACGTCCGGACGCTGGGCAGCATGTGGCCGCGCTCCAGCCGTCCGTAGACCTCGGTGGCGATGCCGACGCGCTCGGCCACATCGGCCTGCGTCAGTTCCAGCCGCTGCCGGGACGCGCGGACTGCGTTTCCAATGAGGGTGGCCAGTCGTTGTTCCATGGCGTCGAAAACCTGTCGAAAGAGGAGCTTCTCCCCCCGCTTTTGAGACGGAGAGGTACCGGGGAGAAGTCGCTGCCTTGCGTGACCTCGTGAGACACAGATTACGAGTGGGGTCTGACATCTCTGGACGTGCGGACGAACGCCGCAAACCCGCGACAACTCGCGGTTTCCGCCGTTCCGGCGCGCGCGTTTCGCAAGGCTTCCCGGGTGCTGTTTTCTTGCGCGATGCGAGCGTCGAACCGGGGTGGTAGGCGCGGGCGCGCGCTTCCCTCCCACGACGTCACGGGAAGGCCTTGCGGGGTCGCACGACCCGCAGGGTTGTTCCGCGCTGTTCTGGACGTTTTGAAGGGTCCGGGGAGACCGCGCGCTCCGGCAATCCAGCGCCGGAGCGGGTCCTTCACCGCGGAGTTTGCGGCGGCGAACGCTTCAGCCCGCGGCGTCCACGGACGGCAGCGCGGCGCGCGCTTCGGCGTACTCGCGCACCATGCGCTCCACGACGGCGGCCGCGGGCAGCACGTCCTTGACGAAGGCCACGCCGTGGCCCGCGCTCCAGGTGTCCTTCCACGCCTTGCCCTGGCCCGCGCGGAAGCGCTCCAGCGCGTTCTTGAGGAAGTTGCCGTGAACGCCCGTGACCTCCTTCGTGTACTCGAGGTCCTCCGGGCTCGCGTCCACCAGCGCCTGCTTGTAGTCGGGCGCGGCGCCCGCTTCTTCCGTCGCCAGGAAGCGCGTGCCCAGGTACGCGCCGTCCAGCCCCATGGCGAGCGTGGCGGCCAGGTGGCGCCCCGTGGAGAGCGCGCCCGCGAGCACCACCGGGATGCCCAGTTCCTGCTTGAGCCACGGGCCCAGCACCAGCGGGCTCAGGTGGCCCGCGTGGCCGCCCGCGCCGGAGCCCACCGCGACGAGCGCGTCCACGCCGGCCTTCGCGGCCTTCTCCGCGTGGCGCAGCGAAATCACGTCGCTCCACACCTTGCCGCCGTACGCGTGCACGCGCTCCACCACGGGCGTGGGGTCGCCCAGGCTGGTGATGACGAGCGGCACCTTGCGCTCCACCGTCGCGGCCATGTCCTCCTCCAGCCGTTCGGCCCACTTGAGGATGAGGTTCACGCCGAAGGGCACGTCCTTCGGGAACGTGGCGAGGAAGTCCCGGTACGCCTGCGCGGTCCGGTAGTTGAGCGACGGCACCGCGCCGATGGCGCCCGCGCGGCCTGCGGCCTCCAGCAGCGCCGCGTTGGACACCAGGAACATGGGGGCGGCGATGATGGGATAGCGGATGCCCAACATCCGGGTCACGGCGGTGTCGATGCGCGAAGGGGCCATGGGTGCATTGGAGCACGCGTGCGCGCGGGCGCGAGGCCGAAAAATCGGCCTGGGCGGCGTTGTCAATCGCAGCGTGTCTCCAGAGGGGAAAACCCCTGGTGTTTCCGTGGTTTACGTAGCACGTAGGGCTGACGTAAGGTGCGCCCCCCGGCCGAGGTCGGGAAAGCCGGGGGTTCCCTTCGGTGACGCGAACCGGGGAGCGCCGCCGAGCGTTTTTGCGGGGAGGCCAGACTCAGCCGTGAGTGATGAGCGTCCGGACGCGCTGCTCAAGAGCGCACTCGAAAAGATCGTCTACTTCGAGGCCCGTGCGCAGCAGTTGCATGGCGAGCTGGCGAACGCGCGCGACGAACTGTCGCACCTCAAGGAAGACCTGGCGGAAGCGCACCAGCGTGAGCTGGACCTGCGCCGTGAGCTGGCGGAGCTGGAGGTTCGCAGCGGCCGTGCCCTGGGCGAGCGCGAGGAGCTGACGCGGCTCAACCATGCGCTGCGCCTGGAGCGCAACCAACTGATGGAGAAGCTGCTGGATGCCAGCCGGATCCATTCGTCCGGGCATTCGCGCAGCGCTTCCCTGGACGATGACGACGAGCTGGGGTTCGACCTGGCGTCGTTCATCTCGCAGCTTCGCAGCGAGGTGATCCTCCGCAACGACACGGTGCCCCCGGTGCGCACGCCCCTGCGCGGGCCCGCGGTGCCGCTCAAGGCGTCCGAGCCGATCGTCCCGTGGACGGACCGTCCCGCGCCGCCGGTTCCGCAGCGGGCCTCGGCGGCCTTCGTGGCGGGGGACTCGGGGCTGTCGCCGGTGGCGCGCGAGGCGCAGCGGCTTCAGAACGAGGGCCGGCTGCGGGTGAGTCCGGAGCAGATGGCGGAGTTGTCGGGCCACGCGGGCAGCCCCACGGACGAGACGCTGTTCGGGTTCTCGGTGCGGGAGTTGTCGGCGGCGGACGCGGCGGCGCGGGTTCGCGCGGCGGAGCGGCTGAAGGCGCTGGCGCATCCGGCGGCGGCGCCCGCGTTGGCGGCGGCGCTGCACGCGGAGACGGACGCGATGGCGCAGGTGGCGCTACTCCAGGCGTTCGCGGGGCTGTGCCGGGAAGAGGGCGCTTCGGTGGTGTCGCCGCTGTTGTCCTCGCCGGTGCCGGAGGTGCGCATCGCGGCGCTCAAGGCGCTGCTGGTGCTGGCGCCCCGGGACGCGGCGCCGCATCTGGCGCAGGCGATGAAGGACTCGGACCGGTCGGTGCGCAGGCGCGCGTCGCTCTTGGCGCTGGGGCTGGAAGGGGAGACGGCGCGGCGGCTGGGCGAGGACGCCATCCACGACACGGACTCGGAGGTTCGCGCGCTGGCGGCGCTGGCGCTGGGCGCGGGTCGGGGCGAGAACGCACGGGCGCTGCTGCTGGAGGCGCTGGACGACGGCGAGGCGCGCGTGCGCAAGGCGGCGGCGCAGAGCCTGTCGCGCATCCTCGGGCATGACGTGTCCGCGGTGGTCACGTTGGATGATGCGCACCGGCGCCGGGAGATCCGCCGTCTGGCGACGCTGCCCGTGAAGCCCGTGCGCGCGACGCTGGAAGTGAAGGCCGTGGTGCCCGTGGTCGCGCGTGTCGCGCAGCCGGTGGGGGTCGCGCAGCCGGCGGGTGCCGCGCAGGCCGTGGGTGTCGTCCGGTCCGTGAGTGTCGCTCAGCCGGTGGGTGCCGCGCAGGCCGTGGGCGCCGCGCAGCCGGTGGATGTCACTCGGGCCGTGGGTGCTGTTGCGCCGCAAGCGGTTCACGTCCCGCCTCAGGCGGTGAACGTCGCGCTGCAGGCGCACGCATCGCAGCAGGCGGTGCTGGATGCCGCGCAGCAGGCCTTGCAGATCGCTCAGGCTGCGAATGCGACGCAGCAGGCGAACGTGGATGCCGCGCAGGCCGCGGTGAGCGTCGCACGCCAGGCGGTGGCGAACGCTTCGTCGCAGGCCGCCGTGAATGCCTCGCTGACAGCCCAGGCCTCGAACGATTCGCGGTGGACGGTGGCCCCTCCGATGGCTGCCCCCGCGCTCGCGGTCGCCACCGTGGGCGTATCCCGCGCCGCACCATCCGTGATGCACGGGGCCGTGCCCGCGATGGCGGCGAACGGCGGTGCCGTGTCCTTCTCCCCGGGTGCGCCCCCGTCCCGGCCCGTCGCCTCCGTGCCGCCTCCTCCCGCTGCCCCCGCCGTGCGCCGGACGCCCGTGCAGGCCGCGCTGGTGGCCATGGGCGCGCCTCCGCCCACCCGCATTCCGGCGCCTCCCGTCACGCCGCCCGTTCCGCCGCGCCGTGGACCCTCTCCCGTGGAAGCGCTGTGTGGGGCGATGTTGCAGGAGGTGCGGGTCGCCGTCCGGGGACGCTCGCTCCCTGAGCTGACGACCGGGCTGTCCGCTCCCATGGAGCTGGCACAGGAGGCTGTTGCCCTGCTGGTGGCCCGAGGGGCCATCGTGCGAAGGGGGCACAAATACTTCGCCGCTTGAGGCAAGGTGCATCGGCCGGGCCTCACACGTCATCCGAAGGGTCGTTCATGGAAGCGCCGACGTACAGCTCGAAGCAGGTGGCCGAGATGCTCGGCGTGACTCCGAAGGGCATCCCCGCGGAGCTGCGCAAGGACAGCTACGGCCCCGACGACGTGTGGGAGCTGCGCACGACGCTCAACCGCTTCCCGCCCAGCGCGGGCCACCGCCGCCAGCTCTTCCTCAACTTCAAGGGCGGCACCGGCAAGACGTCGCTGTCCACCTCCTACGCGTGGCGCCTGGCGGAGCTGGGCTACGCGGTGCTCCTCATCGACCTGGACAGCCAGGGCCACGCCACCAAGTGCCTGGGCTACGAGGGCGAGGACTTCGAGAAGACGCTCCTGGACGTGCTGGTGCGCAAGACGCCGCTCATCCAGGTGGTGCAGAAGTCCATGCTGCCCAACCTGGACTTCATCCCGTCCAACCTGAGCATGTCCACGGTGGACCTGGCGCTGATGCCCATGGCTGGCCGCGAGTTCAAGCTGCGCAACGCGCTCAAGGACGTGGAGGCGCAGTACGACTTCATCGTCTTCGACGCGCCGCCGTCCTTCGGCCTGCTGAACCTCAACGCGCTGATGGCCGCGAACGACTTGTTCGTGCCGGTGCTCGCGGACTTCCTCTCCTTCCACGGCCTGAAGCTGCTGTTTGAAACGGTGCAGAGCCTGGAGGAGGACCTGAACCACGTGCTGGACCACGTGTTCATCGTGGTGAACTCCTTCAACGCCACCTTCAAGCTGGCGAAGGAGGCGCTGGAAGCCCTCCAGACGCACTACCCGGAGTACCTGCTGCCCACCATCATCCGGCAGTGCACCAAGTTCGCGCAGGCCTCCAGCGAGGGCCGCCCGGTGTTCGTGGCGGATCCGACGTCCAAGGGGGCCACCGACATCCAGGCCATGCTCGACAACGTGCTGCCGCGCCTGGTGGCCGCGCACGCTCCGCCCAAGAGCGGCGGCGCCACGAAAGCCGGCTGAGATTCCGCCATGAAGAAAGCCTTCGAACAGAACGTGTCCCGCGCGAAGCCGCGCCTCCGCCTGGGGGCGTTCACCGGCGCCCTCGACCCGGCCGAACCCACGGCGCCCGCCGCCGAGTCCGCCCCGGAAGCCCCTCCGCCCGTCGCGGAGTCGCCGGACCTGTCCGCGGAGGTGCGTGCCCGCATCGAACGCGGCCGGGCCCCGCGTCCCACGGCCGCCGAGGCCATCGAGGCCGCGCTGAACGCGCCCTCCGCCCGCGCGCAGTCGCCGCAGGCCGCCCAGGGGTTGCCGGCGGTGACGGCGCCCACGTTCTCGCCGGTGTCCCACGCGCTGTCCGCGCTGGTGTCCCCGGAGGCGCGGCAGGAAGAGGAAGAAGCGCCGCCCGAGCCGTGGCTGGAGCACGAGTCTCCAGAGGCCGCGCCCGCCTGGAACGTGGCGGCGACCCAGCCCGCGGAGGAGTCCGCCTGGGACGCGGAGGCCGTGTCCCCCGTCTCACACCGCGAGGTCGCCGAAGCGGTCGCGGCGTCCGCGTGGAGCGTCTCCGCGGCGCACGTCGCGCAATTGAATGAGTCCACGCTGGAGTCCTTCGCCGTGGAGCCGGTGGCCACCGAGCCGACGCACGCGCGCTCCGAGTCCGCCGCGCCGACGCAGGCCCCGCCGGTCACCTTCGCTTCGCCGCCCCCGGCGATGGCGCGGGCGGAAGCCCCCCGGGCCGAGCCGGTCACCTTCGCCGGGCCCCCGCCAGCGGTACAGTTCGATGGACGGATGGGCGTTCAGGCCCTCCGCATGCCCGAGGCCGAGCCCATGACGACGTACGCTGCCGTCCAGGCCACCACCGTCACCACCGCCGAGCCGGTGGCCCGACAGGAGGCCCCGCCAGCCCAGGTCGAAGTGCAGACGCCCGCCCCTCCGCACGAGGCCATGGACTCCGAGTCCCGCCGCGAGCGCCTCAAGGCCCGCCTCAAGGCGGTGCGCGAGAACCCGCGTCCGGAGCCGCTGCCCGCCACCGTCGCGGAAGCCGGCCAGCGCGCGGTGGAGCGCATCACCCACCTCCAGTCGGACCTCACCAAGGTCAAGGCGCTCAACCTCACGCTCACCCAGGACCTGGAGGTGGCGCGCCGTCAGGCGGAGAAGGCCACCGAGGAAGCCCGGCTGCGCATGGACGAGGCGCGCCGCCTCACCGCGGAGATGGAAGGCCGCGTGAAGCTGCTCGCCGACCTGGAGCGTGAGTTGGCCGCCCTGGAAGGCGAGCGCGACGAAGCGCTGCTGTCACTCCAGGAGTCCCGTCAGGCCCTCCAGGCCGCGTCGAAGGAACACGACTCGCTGGAGCAGGTGGTGGCGCGCGGCAAGCAGGCCCTGGCCGACAGCCTCGCGGAGGAGGAGCGCCTCGCCGTGGAGCTGGAGAGCGCCAAGGACGAGTCCGCGTCCCTGCGCCGCGCGGTGGAGACGCTCCAGGGCGAGCGCGACGTGCTGGCCCAGCAGGTCGCGTCCCTCACCGCCGAACGCGCGGAACTGCTGGAGGCGCGCAAGGCCCTGGAGTCCGTGCACCGCGCCCTGAGCCAGGCCACGATGCGCTGACGGTGCCCCGCGAAGGACGGCGCGGGGCTGCTTCTCCCGCGCCTACTTCGCGTCCTTCGCCACGCCCGTGGACTTCGCGTCCGGGGTCTTCAACGTGGCGAAGCTGGCGGGCAGCTCGGGGCTCTTCGGATCCGCGGGGAGCTCCAGCTCCACGAAGCTTCCCGGGGGCTGGGCCTTCGACAGGGCCTTGAGGTACTTCCGGATGCGGTCCTGACGGGCCTTGCTCTTCGGGTGGTTCGAAAAACCGCCCCCGACGTTGCCCGTCTTCCCGAGCAGCGCGATGTATTGCTCCGGGTCGTAGCCTGAGGAGAGCATGAGCTGGACGGCCATCTCGTCCGCTTCGAACTCCTGGTTCTGGTTGTTGCCCGCCATGACGACCTTCAGGGTCGCCTTGACGATGTGCTCCATCATCCCCGTGTCCGCATCCAGGTCCAGCGAGCCATCGGACTTGCTCGCGGCGTCGATGGACTGCTTGAGCCGGGGGGAGAGGATTCCACCCACTGCCGCGCTCTTGCAGAGCGCGACCTTGACCGAGGCGTACTGGTGCAGGGCGTGCTTGAGCACCACATGGGCAACCTCATGCGCGAGCACGCCCGCGAGCTGCCCTTCGTTGTCCACCTGCTCCAGCAGCTTGCGCGACACCAGCACGTAGCCCCCCGGCGCGGACACGGCATTGAGCGCCTCCGTGTCGTTCAACACGCCGAAATTCCACGTGAGGGTTGGACGCTGCGACTGGGCCGCGAGGTTGCGGCCCACCGTGTTGATGTACACGTGCACCTGCTCATCCGTCTTGTTGCGCAACAGCAGCCCACCGCCGCCCTGCACGAAGTGGATGGTCAGCGCGCTGCCCAGCGCGTACTCCTCATTCACCGCGGGCTCCGCGCCCAGCTTGGAGCACTGACCTACCTCGTCGATGCCCTGGACGGCCCGGCTCGCGACATTGTTCGAGTTCACTGGCACGAGGGTCTTCGCCGCGCTCCTGACCCGGACGCAGGACGTCAGCCCCAGCCCCAGGCCCATCACCACCAGCACCTTCAACCCGGCGCGCATCACTTCGTCTCCTTCCGCGCCGGCGTGACGCCCTTCGCGTTGGCCTGCGCCCCGGTCTTCGTGTCCGGTCCCACCACCGGGAACAGCCCTGCCTGCTTCACGTGCTCGGCGATCACCTTGGGCGAGACGCCCGTGGCCAGCTTCTCCATGGATTTGATCTGCTCCACCGCCTTCGCGTAGTCGCCCCCTTGTCCCCGGCCGTACTTCTCCGCCCCGGGGCTCAGCGCCTTCACCGCCGCACCGCTGGACACGAAGGCCGCCGGATCGACGGCGCGCGTCTGCCCGTCCTTCGCCACCAGCTCCATGTTGGGCGGCTTCGTGGACAGGTTCGTCTGGAACACGTACCCGGGCTTGCCCTTGGGCTCGGTGACGAGGTGCCACTGCTTGTCCGTAGGGGCCGCGCCCTTCCACGTCACCTGCTGTCCGGGCTGGAGCACCACCACCACGTTCGCCGTGGCCTCCGGGCTTGCGAGGACGCGCGTATTGCGCGCCTTCACGTAGAGCTTCTCACCGGGCTTCGCCGCCCACGCCGCCGCTGCTGGCACCCCCAGCGCCAGCAGCAGGACGCCCATCGTCAGTCGCTTCATGGTCGTGCTCCCCAACTTCCTACGCCGTCACTTCTCAAGATTCGCCACGCCGTCGAATTTTTCGGGCGGTGACTCCTGGTACTCCCGGCAGCGCTCCAGCAGCTTCCCCGTGGGCCCATCCTCTGGCGCCCTCGCTGCCTCCGCCTCCAGCACCGCCGCCGCGTCCGCGAACCTCGCCCGCCGGAACAGCTCCAGGGCCTCATGGTAGTGCGTCACCGTGCGCTGCTGCTCCGGCGACAACTGGCCCTTGAGCGCGAGCAGCTCATACACCGTGACGGCCTCCGTCTTGCCCGCCACCCGCACGCGGTCCAACTCGCGCACCTCGATGTGGTCCTTCGCCAGTTCGTACGTGCGCGGGCCAATCATGATGACCGACCCGTAGGCCTTGTTCGCGCCCTCCAGTCGCGCGGCCAGGTTCATCCCGTCGCCAATGGCCGTGTAGCTGAAGAGCTGGTCGCTGCCGAAGTTGCCCACGAAGTTCACCGCGCTGTTCAGGCCGATGCGCGTGTACACGTCCGGGAAGCCCTTCTGGCGGAAGTCCACGCGCAGGGCCTCCACCGCCGCCTTCGCCGCCAGCGCGCCCCGGCACGCTCGGATGGCGTGGTCCTCCTGGTCCATGGGCGCGCCGAACAGGCACACCACCGCGTCGCCGATGTACTTGTCCAGGCACCCGCCCTCGTGCAGCAGCGTCCCGCTCACCGTCGTCAGGTAGGTGTTGAGGATGCGCACCAGTTGGCGCGGATCCTCCTTGAAGCGCTCGCTGAAGGTGGAGAAGCCGCGGATGTCGCTGAAGAAGGCGGTGATCTCCTTGTTCTCCCCATCCAGGCGCGGAAGCTGGCGCGAGCGGATCATCTGCTCCACCAGCTTCGGCTCCATGAAGTGGCTGAACGCCTGTCGGATGAACTTCGTCTCGCGGTTGGCCACCAGGTGGTTGAAGGCCAGTGCCGCCACGCTGGCGCCAATGCCCGCGAGCGACGGCATCGCGGTGAGCACATGCGTGTGCGACGTCTTGAGGACCCACCCCATGAGCACGTACAGCCCGAACACCAGGCCCACGGGCCACGCCACCTCCAGCGGCGCCCAGCGCGCCGTCATCAACAGCACCGCCGACAGCAGCGCGGCCAGGAAGGCGATGCCCAGGTCCACGCTCCAGTGCGCGCGGGTGATGAACTGGCCGGCCAGGAACGTCTCCATCACGGCGGCCTGCTTCGCGACCCCCGGCTCCGTGGAGGAGAAGGGCGTCGCCTTGATGTCATTGAGGCCCGGTGTGGTGCCGCCGATGATGACCACCTTTCCCCGGAAGGTGTCCGCGGCCAGCTCCAACGGCTCGCCCTTCTTGCGGTGGATCCAATCCTGGAGCACTTCGATGAGGCGCACCATCGGGTAGCGCTGGTGCAGCGGGCCGCCGTAGTCCAGCGCCGCGCTGCCGTCCGGATCCACAAGCCACGTCCGCTCGCCCAGCCGCAGCGTGCGGCCGGAGAAGGTGACCTCCTTCGCGCCCAGCAGGTCCGCCATCATGCGCACCGGCAGCGTCACGTAGGTGTTGATGCCATCCGAGTACGCGAAGCGCGTGCGGCGCATGGTGCCGTCCGTGTCCGCCTCCGTGTCCACCAGCCCGAAGCCCTGCACCGCTCCTATCAGGGCGGGAATGGGCAGCACCGGGTTGCGCGGCTCCAGCCTGCCTTGGTTCGACATGTACAGGAGTTCGGGCAGGGGCTGGCCGTCCGTCCGGCTCGCCGGAAACGCGAGCGCCCTGGCTTGGGCATCGAGCGTGGGCGTGGCCGTCGCGGGGCCATCCTCGAACTCCTCCGGGAACGTGTCGTCCTGCGACGGAGGCGAGACCGGGGGCGCCGCTTCGGGCGTGGCCAGCGGCACGGGGGCCTGGAAGTCCACGGGGGGCAGGGAGGGCGCGTTGCCGTTGGTCGCCATGCCCAGGTAGAAGGGCATGCCCGTCTCGCGCAGCACCTGCGCGAACCCCAGGTCGGCGGATTCGTCCGACGCGCGCTCGTCCATCACCGCGTCGAAGAGGACCGCCTTCGCGCCCGCCGCCTTCAGCTCCTGCACGATGCTCGCCCACAGCGTGCGCGTGTACGGCCAGTTGCCGAAGTTGATGCGCAGTTGTTCGTTCTTGCTGATGCGGTCGAGGGTGGTCTGGTCGATGGCCACCACCACCACGTGCGAGGACGGCTTCCGGCCCACCAGGTATGTGTTCAGGGCCCGGTCGTAGGCGCCGTGCTCCGGTACCTCCAGCAGGCGGGTGCCGTACTGACAGGCCCCCGCGACGAGCGTCGCCACCAGCGCGATCCCGAGCATCACCCGCCCATGGTCGCGCCAGCGCTGCTGGATGGTCTTCCACGGCTCACCGGCCAAGGCCCCTCCCCAAAGAGGTCACGGCCGGAACGCTACCCCAAGGGGCCGGGCTTCGCGGCATCCCGGGAGCCCTTCGGTGTCGGACCTCCCTCCAGGAGGGGCCGTCAGAGAGGTGAGAGCAGGAGTCCTTGCGAGCCTTTGGAGCCCCTGGCGTCCCGCCGGCCAGCGCAGAGCGGGGTGTTGCCGTCCCCAGGGGGCCGCCGGACCTTGCGTGAACAGGGCGCGGCCGCGGCCCTCTTGCGTCGCATGGGTCGCGCCTTCCCACCCCCGTTCAAGGAGCACCTCGTGGCTTTGGATCTCTTCCAAGAAAAAGGCATTCCCCTGGAGCGGCAGGTCTTCACCTGGAAGGACCTGGTGCGCAGGCCCTACAGCAAGCTGGACGATGATGCGTTCACCCGGACGCGCGTCATCCTGATGAACGGCATCGAAGCGGATGCGCTGCGCATGAAGCACATCTTCGCGCGGCTCAACCGGGAACTGCGGCCCCACCTGGCGCTGGTGCGGCGCGCGGAGCACCACCAGCAGACGATGGTCAACTGGCTCAACCCGCCGGACCAGAGCCCCCTCGAAACGACGCTTGGCTTCGAGCAGTTGGCCATCGAAGCGACCGCCAGCGTGGCCATCCATGAGCCAGACCCCTATCTGGCCCAGACCTACCGGTTCGGGATGCTGGAGGACTTCGACCACCTGTACCGCTACTCGGCGCTCTACGACCGGGTGGAGGGCAAGGACCCCAACAACCTCATCCAGTCCTATTCGGACATCCGTCCCGGACGCCCCACGTCGCTGGAGCACCGCCATCCGCTGGATGACGTGCGCACGCCCTACGACCACAAGACGGCGGATCCGCTGTCCAAGCTGCACGCCATCACCATCACCGCGTCCGAGTTCCAGACGCACGACTACTACATGACCGTGGGCCCCCAGTTCGCGGACCCCGTCGCGCGACAGCTCTACGCGGAGATCGCCTCCATCGAGGAGCAGCACGTCACCCAGTACGGCTCGCTCTGCGATCCGGACGAATCCATGCTGGAGAAGTGGCTGCTGCACGAGGCCGCGGAGGTCTACAACTACTACTCGTGCCTCGCGTATGAGACGAACCCGCACGTGAAGGCAGTGTGGCAGCGCTTCGTGGACTACGAGCTGGGCCACCTGCACTACGTGATGGAGCTGTTCAAGGAGATGGAGCAGCGCGACCCGGCGGAGGTGCTGCCCCGCACGCTCCCGGAGCCCATCGCGTTCAAGGAGCACCGCGAGTTCGTGCGCAAGGTGCTCGCGCAGGAGGTGGACATGCGCTCCAACGGTCCGGACTACGTGGCGCGGCTGCCGGAAGGCCACCGCTCAAGCATCTACCAGGCGCAGCTCAATTCGGAAGGGTCGCCGTCGGAGACGGTGGCGGCCGGTTACCACTGGAGGCCGGGCACGGAGCTCGCGGCGAAGGCGGAGCGCATGGGTTCGGTGCAGGAAGGCAGGAGGCTGCAATGAGCAAGGACACCGTCGCCGACATGGGACTGAACCGCACCGGCATCAAGACCTCCCCCATCGACAGCAAGGACATCGTCCAGGAGGCGCAGCGCGCGCCGCCCAGCAGTCCGGGGGATGCGCAGGGCATCCACCGGGTGCGCCAGCAGTACGCGCGGGAAGCGGACGGACTGGGCCACGTGCCTCCGCCGTCCAGCTTGAAGGGCGTGGCGAAGACCGCGGCGGGCCTGCTCAAGGGACAGAAGTCCACCGTGTTCATCGACAAGCTGGGGGAGCGGCTCGCCTTCGAGCGCACCGGCGTCCGGCTCTACGAAGGTGCCCTCTCCAAACTGGAGGTGTACGGAAGCTGGGAGGGCGGACCGTCCCGTGAGCTGCTCACGAAGATCCTCGATGACGAACTCAGCCACTTCGCGCTCATGACGGAGACCCTCCAGGGCCTGGGCGCGGACCCCACGGCGATGACGCCGTCGGCGGATCTCTCCGCCGTCATCTCCCAGGGCGTGCCCGCCGCCATCGCGGATGCGCGCACCAACCTGCGCCAGTGCATGGAGGCGCTGCTGGTGGCGGAGCTGACCGACAACGCGAGCTGGGAGCTGCTCATCGACCTGGCGCGCGGACTGGGGCACGACACGCTCGCGGACCGCTTCCAGTTGGCCCTGGACGCGGAGGCCGAACACCTGTCGCTCGTGAAGGGCTGGCTCGCGGCGGGCGTGGCCACCGAAGCCCGCGCTCCCCTGGAGTCCGCGTCCGTCCCCGCCCCTTGAGGCGTGCAGCCGGGCCCGGGGAGGCCGTTGCGTTGGGCATGACCCACTGTCGGTCGGGAGTGTTCACGAAGCGGACTCCCTGGGCCACGGGCAGGCAGGCACGCATGGCCTTGGGTGGCGGGAGGACACAGCTTGTGGCTTCGCCCACGACTTCTTCACGGGCAGGGAGGGACACGCCATGCACCTCAGCGAACTGGGAGGCTCCGAGGGCCTCGAGCACAACCCCACGCTCAACCGCGAGTCGGCGGTGGCGCTGGGCGCGTTCGGCGCCATCACGGCCGGGGCCGTCTACCTGGGCGCGCGAGGCACGCGCGAGGCCGTGTCGCAGGGTTGGTACAAGCGCCTGAAGAAGCCGCCCTTCCAGCCGCCCGGAGCGCTCTTCGGCCCCGTGTGGACGACGCTCTACGCGCTCATCGCCGTCTCCGGCTGGCGCATCTGGGGCTCTCCGGCGGGCACGAAGCGCTCGAAGGCGCTGGGCCTGTGGTTCGTCCAACTGGGGCTCAACGCCGCCTGGTCCCACCTGTTCTTCAGGAAGCGCGACGTGCGCGCCGCCGCGGTGGAGAACTGGGCCCTGCTGGGCAGCATCGTGGCCTATACCGCCGCCGCCAGCGGCGTGGACCGCAAGGCCCCGTACCTGATGGCCCCGTACCTGGGCTGGGTGACCTTCGCCAACGTGCTGTCCACCGACATCGCCCGCCGCAATGCCTGACGTCGTCGGTCCGGGGAGACGTGCGCGGGCCCTCTCTTCGAAGAGGCCCGCGCGTTTCGTCCCCTCATCATGAAGGCTTCAATTGCGCAGGCGGTTGGGACGGCCCGCGTTGTTGAACGACAGCACCGCGGCGAAGTAGCGAGCCTGGTTCTCCGAAGCGCAGCGCACCTCCTGGATGCGCCCCGCGACCTTCACCCGGACCAGCCACCCCTCGTTGTCGCGGCTGACAGGGGTCTCGCTCGGCGGCATCGTCATGTTTTCCATTGTGGTGCTCCCTCCCGTGCACTCCCCTAGAGCACCCGCCGTGCCAGGGGATGGATGCGTGGGATTCCAGCCCTTTGCATCGGGCCCGGGGCCCTTGCGTCACCGCCGGGGCTGAAGTTCTTTCAGCGCGGCCCGCACTCCGGGTTCAGTGCAGGTGGCGATCACCCTGGGCGCGCGGCAGGGGCTGGCGGCTGGCGGCGAGTGTTGGCAGCGCGACGTAGAAGGTGGAGCCCTGGCCCGACTCGCTCTCCACCCAGATGCGGCCGCCGTGGCGCTCCACGATGTCGCGGCTGATGTAGAGGCCCAGGCCCAGCCCGCCGTAGGAGCGCGTGGACGCGTTGCGCGCGCGGAAGTAGCGGTCGAAGAGCTGCTGCTGCTGGTCCTCCGGGATGCCGATGCCCGGGTCCTTCACGGACAGCACCGTCACGTCCTCGTTCACCGACAGGCGCACGCGGATGGTGCCGCCATCCGGGCTGTACTTGAGCGCGTTCTCCAGCAGGTTGAGGACCACCTGCTCCAGCCGGTACGCGTCGCCCTGGACGGACACCGGCTCCGCGGGAGGCTCGAAGTCGAAGACGTGGTTGCCACGCTGCCCCTCCAGGCTGGTCAGCGTGTGCTCCACCAGCACGTCGAAGCGGGTCTCCTCCGGGTGCAGCGCCAGCCGGCCGGCCTCGATGCGCGAGGCGTCCAGCAGGTCGTTGATGAGGCCGGTGAGGCGCGTGAGCTGATGGCGCGCGTGGCGCAGCACGCCGGGGTCCACCTGCTCGCCGCGCTCCAGGCGGCGCTCCAGCGTGGCCAGGCGCAGGCTCAGCGGCGTCAGCGGCGTCTTCAATTCGTGGCTCGCGATGGAGAGGAAGTCGTCGCGCACGCGGATGGCCTCCTGGGCCTCGCGGTACAGGTGCGCGCGCTCCTCCTCCGCGCGCTTGGTCTCGGTGATGTCCTCCACGAGGACGCCCAGGCCCAGCACGCGGCCGTCGGGTGTGCGCACCGGGTAGATGCTGCCGCTCATGTAGCGCCGGGGACCTTCGAGCCCCAGGTCCCCGTCGGTGGTGGACTCGCTGCGCACCAGGGGCTCCCCGGTCTTCAGCACCTGCTGCAGGAGCTCCTGGACGGCGGGGCCCGCGTGGGGGCCGAACAGCTCCAGCGGGGTGTGGCCCGGATGGGCTTCGGCGGGGACGCCGTTGATGCGCGCGAGCGTTTCGTTGACGCGCACGTATCTCAGGTCCGTGCCCACGAAGCCGATGCCCACGGGGGCGCTGCGAAAGAGCAGGTCCAACTGGGCGAGGTGCGCCTCGCGCTCGGACTCCACGTGGCGGCGGTCGGTGATGTCCTCCACGATGCCGACGCCACCCTCGACCTCGCCGTCCTCCCTGTAGCAGGGGGCGAAGCGCACTCGCACGGGGATGACCTTGCCGCTGGTGAGCGAGCGGTAGTCCCCTTCGAAGTCGCAGGTGCGGCCGCCCAGCGACTCGCGCACGCAGGCCATCAGCCGCTCGTCGCGCAGCGTGAGGAGGTTCAGGCCCACGATGTTGCGCTTGGTCGTTCCCAACTGGCGCGCGAACAGCTCGTTGCAGGCGGTGATGATGGGCGCGCGGTCGAAGTGGAAGATGCCCAGGGGCGCATTCTCCACGAGGATTCGGTAGAGGCGGTCCACCGTCTCCTCGTGGTGCGGGAGGGTGTCGGGGCCGCCGGGCACGTGCTCCACCGGCTCCTCCAGCGTGTCGATGACCTCATGCAGCCGGCGCATGGTGAGCACGATGCGCTCCTGTTCGCCCTCGCCGCTGGTCCCCACCGTCAGCTCCACCATCAACTCCACGCCATCACGGCGCCGTGAGAAGACCCGGGTCGGACGCCCCCCGAGCACCTTGCGGCGCGACAGCAGGTAGCGCGGCAGGCTCAGGCCATGGAAGCGTTGCAGGCGGTGAGGGAAGAGTTCGGAGACCGGCTTGCCCAGGAGCTGGTCGCGCTTCCAGCCCAGCAATCGTTCCGTCGCCGCGTTGATGTGCAGGATGCACTCGTCCCCGTCGCAGGCGATGACCGGTTCCACCGCCGCATCCAGGACGGCCTCCAGCTCTCGTGCGGGTCCTACGACCATGCCTCGCTCCTGGGAACCCACGCCACACCGGGTGACGTCGGTCCTGCCGGGACATGGGGGTCCCCCGGCGTTGACGGGCGCGGCGACGGCCGACCCGTGCGCTTCCCCTTTGCCTACAAATACACACTGTGAGCCGGCTCGGCGCGGCGAAACCGGAAACCCACCGTGGGCAGCACCCCTGGAGGGAAGGCAGGCGGGCGACTCATTCCCAAGAGGGATGGCGTCGCCGCCGTGCGTGCCTAACGCCGTCGCTTGGGCGGGGGCGTGCGGCCACGCTTCGTGGACCTGGGCTTCACCGCCCGCTTGCGCACGGGGCGGGCCGTGGACTTCGACGCGGGGGAGGCTTCACGCAGGGAGAGGGTCTCCAGCTTCTCGCGCAGCCTGCGCGTCTCCTGCTTGAGCGAGTCCAGCTCCTCGCGCAGGGAAGCGACCTCGCGGGCCTGCGGCGCGCCCTCGCGCAGGGAGCGCACGGCCTCGCGGGCGTAGCGGCGGGTGCGGGGGTCGCTGAAGGTCGTGCCTTCCAGCGCGGACAGCAGGCGGCGGTCGCCCAGCGTGGAGGCCGCGTCGCACACCGCCAGTTGCACGCGGAACTGCGGATCGCGCAGGAGCTGGGCGAACAGGTCCACCGCTTCGCGTTTGCGGTTCGCGACCTCCGCCAGCTTCGCCACGGCGACCACGGCGGCGCGGCGCAGGAACGCCGGCTGTCCATACGCGGTGCGGGCCACGGCCACCGGGAAGGCGGCCGCGTCCTGCGTCTCCGCCAGGCCGTCCATGGCCCCGGCGCCAATCACATCCTGGAACGAGGGCCGCGCGGCGGCGGCCTCCAGCAGGGGCAGGGCGTCCGGCGCGCGCACGCGACCCAGCCCGCGCGCGGCCTCGGCCTCCACGAAGTAGCTGGCGTCACCGGCTTCCACCAGATCGCGCAGCCGTCCGGCCACCTGGGCGTCGTGGCGGAACTCGCCCAGCGCGGCCACCACGGCGCGGCGCACGCGCGGGTGCGCGGTGTCCAGTGCGTCCAGCAGGTGCGTGCGGGCCTCCGGGGTGCGGATGCGGCCCAGGGACTTCGCGCACGCGGCGCGGGTGGCCCAGAAGAAGCCCGTGTCCGTCAGCGCCCGGCCCAGGGACTCCACGGAGCGCAGGCCGCCGTCCTTGCCCAGCGCGAGCGCGGCTTCCGTGCGCGCGCGGGGTTCGGGGGCGGAGGCGAGCTCCTCGCGCCACAGGCCCACGGCCTTGTCCACGTCCAGCGTGCCCAGCACGTCGCGGCGCGGATCCACGCGCACCTGCGAGGGCGCGGCGGGGCAGGGCAGGTGGAAGCGGTGCTCCGCGTCGGTGATGTCCAGCCGGTGGCGCGTGTCCTGCCCGTTCACGGTGACGACCACGTCCAGCGGGAGGCGGAAGACGGGCGTGCCGGCATCGGTGCGCTGCGTCTGGCGCACGGCGATGCGCAGGCGGGCGTCGTCGGCCTCGTAGCGGACCTCCACCTTCAGCTCCGGGTGGCCGGGGGAGAAGACGTACTGGTCGAAGACGGGGTCCAGGTTGTGGCCGGTGGCCTCTTCGAAGGCGCGCGCCAGGTCCACCGTCTCCACCACGCCGTGGCGGTGGCGGGCGACGTAGTGGCGCAGGGCGCGCACGAAGAGGTCGTCGCCCACGCGGCGGCGCAGCTCGTGGAGGACCAGTCCGCCCTTCTCGTAGAGGTGGCGGTCGAACAGGTCCATGGGGGCCTGGAACGAGCGCGCGACGATGGGGCGCGCGTAGCGCTCGCGCGTCTCGGACAGGTACGCGTCCAGGTCGAGCATGCGGTGGTGGTCGGCTTCGTCGCGGTCGTCGCCGCGCTCCTTCCACAGCACCTCGAAGTAGGTGGCGAAGCCTTCGTTGAGCCAGCCGTGCGGCCAGTCGCGGCAGGTGAGCAGGTCGCCGAACCACTGGTGCGCCAGCTCGTGGGAGATGAGCGGTTCGGCGTTGTAGTCCAGGTGCGCGCGCGCATCGTGCAGCACCGTGTCCACCAGCGTGGTGGCAGTGGTGTGCTCCATGCCACCCAGGATGAACTCGGTGACGAACACCTGGGCGTAGCCGCTCCAGGGATAGGGCTCGCCGGTGATGGATTCGTAGGCGGCGACCATCTGGGGCGTGCGCGCGACGCACCGGAGCGCGTCCTCGCGGCGGCCCTTGGGGAACAGGTAGCGCAGCGGCGTGGTGCCGACGGTGTCGGTGGCCTCCTCGAATTCGCCCACCACCAGCGTGACGAGGTAGGGCGCGTGCGGCTGCGCCATGCGGTGGTGCTGGGTGCGGCGCTCGTCGGTGGTGAGGTCGCTGACGAGCACCCCGTTGGACAGGGACGTCATCGCGGCGGGGAAGGTGGCGATGACCTCCGATGTGGCCTTCTGCGCGGGCGTGTCCAGGCACGGGAACCAGCAGCGCGCGTCGATGTCCTGTCCCTGCGTCCACGCTTGGAGGGGCCGGTCGGGGTAGCCAGCGTCGGGGCCCCAGAAGTAGAGGCCGCGGCGGGGACGGGCGCGGTAGGTGAGCGCGATGTCACACGCCTGGCCCGCTTCCAGCGCGCGGGGCAGCTCCACGCGCACGTGGGCGCCGGAGTTGGAGAAAGGGACGGTGCGGCCTTCGACGCGCGCGTCGGTGACGTCCAGGTCCACCGCGTCGAAGGTGACGGTGGAGACGGTGCGGACCGCGGACACGCGGGTGGTGCAGGTGCCGGAGATGGCGCGCTGGGGGAAGTCCAGGTCCAGCTCGATGCGCACGTGCTCGGCGCGCACGGGGCGGGGCGCGGCGTAGTGCTCGGTGGCGCCGGGGAGGCTGAACGGATGCGGGTCGGAGGACCCGATGGCGGCGGCGGCAGGGGCGTGGCGGTGGCAGCAGCGCATGGCGGGGGACTCTTTCGCATGCCCGCGCCGGGGTCGAGCCACATCGAACCGGCTTATCCGGAATTCTGGGACCGGGCTCCCTCCGAGCCTCCCCGAGCCTCCCCGAGTCGCCCGGACAGAGGTCCAGGAAGGTGACAGGGGCGCAAGGCAGCGGTTGAGAAACGCCGGGGGCTTCCACAGGATGTGGGGACGTGCAGGCCGTCCTCTACTTCTCCGACAAGCAGGTGCGCGAGAAGCTCTTCGCGTTCGTGGATGCAGCACCCGGGCTGTTGCTGGTGGCGGGGGTGCGCCACGGTGCCGCGATGACGCGTCCCCCGCAGGCGCGCGAGCCCTTCGCCGCGCTGGAGGACCTGTTCGGTGACGTGCTGGCCCAGGTGCTGGTGGCGGACGAAGGCACCACGGAGGGCATGTGGCGTGACCCACTGGGTGACCTGGGGGACCGGCTCTACCCGGAGGACAAGAAGAGTGCGTACGCGGCGTCCACCGGCTACCTCCTCCTGAAGGGAGGCCAACCCCTCACGGTGGTGCGCAAGCAGGGCGGCCCCGCCGCCGACCTGTGGTTCCTCCAGGAGGCCCTGAGTCGGTTGAGTCCGGGCATCCCCCCGCCCGACCCGGAGAAGCGCCCCGGAACGCGCCGTCCCGAACGCGCCCCGCGAACGCCGCCCCGCTACGGGCCCGCCAGCGCCCGGGAGGACTCCCCGCCCCGCTCCGGTGCGCGCGGGGAGCCGCCGCCCCGCTCGGAATCCGATGATGCGACGCCGCCTCGGGGGCGCCGCGCGGTGCCTCCTCCGGCCGCCGCGGAGCCCGAGGCGAAGGACCCGTGGGTCGTGCTGGGCATCGCGCGGGGGACGCCCAGGGACGAGGCGCGCAAGGCGTTCCGTGCGCTCATCGCGCAATACCACCCGGACAAGGTGGCGCACCTGGCGCCGGAGTTCCACACGCTCGCTGAGCGCCGCACACGCGAAATCATGGCCGCGTGGGAGGCGTTGGAGCACGACCCGGCCTGAGCCCGCGTCACGTCCTTCAGAGGATGAGCGCTGGCGGGGCCGCCGCGCCCAGGTGGAAGCGCGCGATGAGGGGCACGTGGTCGGACAGGCCATGGAAGCGGCTGGTGAGGTCGCCGAAGGGGCGGGTCTCGTCCGCGTCCAGCCAGCTCACGCCGCCGCCAGAGAACAGGTGGTCCAGGTGCATGCGCATGTGCATGAAGCCGGCGGTGGGGAAGGCGCGTGAAAGGGTCGGGTTGATCTGCCCCACGGCGGCCTGCGCGCACGTCAGGTGCGCATCGCCGGTGAGGTAGCGGTACACCGGCGACGACGGCGGTGAGTTGAAGTCGCCGCACACCACGAACGGCTCCGTCTTCGAGTGCAGTTGGATGAACTCGGTGAGCTTGCGCGCCTCGTGGAGCTGGTTGGTGCCGCAGCCCATCTTGTCGCGCGTGGCCCAGAACTCACGGGCGAACGGCGTGGGCAGGCTCAGGTGCGTGTTGAAGATGTGGAAGGCGCGCTGGTCATCGCGGCGCAGCACACGCATGTGAGCGCAGATGCGGCTCTGCTTGCGCTCCTTCAGGCCCTGCACGTGGTGGTGCGTGATGTGCTCCGGGGCCTCCACGTTGTGCTTGTCCACCTGGAGGGTGCGCGTGTTGACGAGCATCGCGAGCCCGGTGGTGTAGAGCGACAGCTCGCCCAGCTTGTAGTGGTGCGCGCGGAAGTAGAACGCCTCGTAGGGCATGTCCCGCCCCTGGAGCGCGAAGGTCTCCTCCACGCGCTCCATGAAGGCTTCCAACTGCGTCTCACCCGGGCGTGTCGGCCGGTGGACGATGTTGCTGCGAAGCGAGGAGGTCTCCACCTCCTGGAGGCACACGACATCCGGCAGCGGGTCCAGCGTGGCCAGGGCGGCGGCCACGCGGCGCTTGGGCCCGATGGTGCTCGCGAGCCCCTTCAGCATGTGGCCGAAGTAGCGGACGTTGTACGTGACGATGCGCAGTGGGGACGCGTCCATGGGCCTGTCGCCACCTCCAGGGCTCTTGCCGCGAAAGGTGGGAAGCAAAGGTACGAACGTCCAGGCCCCTTCGCAGCGCTCGGCGCCGGATTCGTCGTGGAACCCGCCGATGTGCCGACAAACGGACGAAGCGCCCGCCTGCCTGCCTGCGCCATTTTCTCGCAGGGGCCGCGGAGCGCCTCGCCGTCCTTCGGCACGGCCCATGACGCGCCAGTGGATGAGGTCTGCCCGGTAGTGGGTGCCATCGGCGTTGCGCGGGTATGGGGGGCCGCGAAGGCGCACTTGATCAAGGTCCATTTATAAATAGACTCCAGAGGTCTATAAAGAAGAAGAGGCCACTTGCAGACCACCGACCCCGTCCATCCCTCCGGCCGCGATGGCCAGAAGCGCCTCCCAGGCGAACACTCCTTTGACGACGAGCGACCGCGCGTCCTCTTCCAGATCGCGGAGACCCGCTACGTCTTCCTGCGCACCGTGGACCGTCGCCCCAATGGAGAGGTGCTGATGCTGGCCGAGCGCCACGAGCCGCACGGTCTGCCGGGCCCCGTCTTCATCAAGCGCTTGCACACCCCGGCCACGCAGGCGAGACGCCACCGGCTCGTGGAGGAAGTGCAGCTTGCCTACCGACTGCATCATCCCGCGATCGCCCAGGTGCACCAGTTCAAGGTCCGGGAGCGCAAGCCCTACGTCATCATGGAGTACGTGGACGGTCCCTCCATGGACACCGTGCTGTGTCTGATGGCCATGCGGCAGTGCCCTGTGTCCGTGGCCTTCGCCCTGTTCGTGGGGGCCGAACTGGCGGACGCGCTCGAACATGCCCATTCGTTGACCGATGATGCGGGTCGTCCGCTGGGCCTGGTGCATCGGGATGTCAGCCCGCGCAACGTCCGGGTGGCCCGTGACGGCGCGGTGAAGCTGACGCACTTCGGTGCCGCCTATTCCCACCTGGTAGGCCGTGAGGAAACCCAGGGGCAGCTCCGCAAGGGGGACGTGGCCTATGCCTCGCCGGAATACCTCCAGGGATCCCCGCTGACGCCCGCTTCGGACCTCTTCTCCCTGGGACTCTTGTTGCTGGAGCTGGCCACTGGGCGGCACCTCTTCCAGGAGGCGTTGAACGGCGGAGACATGGAAGAGCGCTCCGGGCTCCATGGTGTTCAGGTGGAAGAGGAGCCCTCCCTGCCGCTGACCTGCATGCTGGCGCAGGTGCAGCGTTACACGCCCGAGGACGTCGCCCATGCGGTTTCGGAGCTCCCCGAGGATTTGGGTACCGCGCTCCAGCAGGCCTTGCGACGAGATCCCGGGGCACGGCAGGCCACCGCGGGTGCCCTTCGGGATGCACTGCGCGCCTGCCTGGGTCGGGAGCAACAGCGGGGCGGAGGCCGGCTGTATGGACGCAAGGAGGCAGCGGAGGAACTGACGCGTCTCATCGCCGACGCCAGCGTCGTCCGAGACCAGGTCGAACTGGAAGACGAAGACCTCTTCCCTACGAAGTCTCGGGGGTAGGAAGGCCTGCTAGCGCGATAGCGCGCGAGCCATGGCGACGAGGGCGTCCAGCTTCTCCTCCTCCAACTCGCGCGCCAGCGTCACCAGCCGTCGCAGCGCGGGAGGCTCTTTCTGGGCCTCACGGCGGGCTTCCGTTTCCGTGCGGGCCAGCCCCAGCAGTTCGTCCGAGGAGACTCGCAGCGCCATGCTCAACTTGCACAGCATCGTCGCGCTGGGGACCATCTTCCCGCGTTCCACCCGGCTGTAGACCATGGAGTTCATCCCCACGGTGGCGGCCACCTCTGCTTGCGTCAGGCCCAACCTCGCGCGGGCTTCGCGCGCGGCCTTGCCCACCTTCTTCCCCAGTTGTTCGTCCATGCGTGGGGACGGAGCGTAGCGCAAAGCCCATGCTCCAGGTCTCAAGACTCGACTAGACTTACAGGGTCTTCAAGGTGTTAGACTTTCTGGCCTCCAGTGTCGCCGCGACCGGAACGCTGCCGCAGGAGACTTCCGGATACAGAGGGTGGACGCGTGAACGGCCAGCACTTCGCGGACCTGTTGCCGGGCACGGATGTCGGCGGCTTCATCGTGGAGGCGCTGCTGGGCCGGGGTGGCAGTGGCGTGGTGTATCGCGCGCGACGTGGGGGCGAGTCTTTCGCGTTGAAGCTCCAGTCGCGGATGGGACTTGGGGGTTGGGCCGCGCGGGAGGTGGCCATCCTGATGCGCCTGGAGCATCCCAACGTGGTGGGCTTCCGCCACTGCGGCCTGCATCCGGAGCAGCGGCCCACGTGGTTCTACCTGGCCATGGAGTTGGTGGAAGGGCGCACGTTGCACCACTGGGTCCGCGAGGAGAATCCCAGTGCACGGCGCGTGGTGGCGCTGATGCGGGACCTGTCGCGCGGCCTGGAGGCGATGCATGTACGGCAGACGCTGCACCGGGACATCAAGGAGTCCAACATCCAGGTGCGCGAGTCCAACGGGCAGGCGGTGCTGCTGGACGTGGGGGTCGGTCACTACGAGGGCGCGCCACGGTTGACCCAGGGCGTCCTGCCGCCCGGCACGCCGCAGTACCGCAGTCCTGAGTCGCTGGCCTACCTGCGTGAGCACGGGTGGCAGGAGGACGCCCACTACGAGGCCTCGCGCGCGGATGATCTGTATGCGTTGGGGGTCGTCCTCTACTGGATGCTCACGGACCGGCGGCCCTTCGAATCGCCCGACACCGCCACGGAAATCGACGCTGTCATCCACGAGTCCCCGATGCCGCCCCAGGTGTGTAACGCACGCGTGCCAGAGGCCCTGGGCCAGCTCTGCCTGCGCCTGCTCGCGAAGGCGCCCGAGGCGCGCGGAGAAGGTGCCAGGGCCCTGGGCGAAGCACTGGCGGCGCTGGTGATGGATGCTGCGTGGGATGTCCCACTGCTTCCGGATGTGGCGGAGGCCCCCCTGGCTTCGGTGCCTTCGGACGAGGCCGAGGAGCACGACGCCTGGATGGTGCACGGCGAGGCGCTGGGACCCCCGCATCGAGGTCGGGTGCTTGTTCCGCCAGTCATGCCAATGCAGGCCCTGGCGCCGGTGCCACCGCCGCGTTCCGTTCGTCGGTGGAGAGATGGATGGAAGAAGTGGGGACTGCTGGCGTGCGGGGCGGCGGTGCTGGTGGCGGCGTGGGGAGGCTTCGCTCGGTCGCGCCCGGAGTCGGCTCCGGAAGTAGCGTCCGCCGAGGCTTCACCGGAAGCTGCCCGGGCCGCAGTCGCGCCACCGTGGGTGGCGGTTCCCCCTGTGGCCGTCGCCTCCCAGGTGGCGCATTCGTGGAAAGAAGAAACGCCCGTGACGAAGACCTCTCCCGCGCCCGCTCGTCGTATCCGTTCCCGTGCGGCGGTGTCCCGCGCCCTGCTCGCCGCGGCGACCTGCTCCACCCTGGCCTGCCCCGCGGGGCCTCAGGTGCGGCCCTCGCCACCGCCCGAGGAGTGTCCAGCGGGGGCCGTGGAGGCTATGCGGACGTTGGGGATCAACGTGGGAAAGAGGATCGATGCGGCGCTCAATTCCCGGTTCGAGGATGGGGGAGCCATCTCGGTAAGGGAAGGACCGTGGCGCCTCGAAACGCTCGAGAAGATGGGCAGTCTCCCGAATGGAACCGTGGTGTTCGGTCGCCTCATCCGAGGGGAGTACCTGTACGGCCGCTTCACCGAGGTCCGAACAAAGAAGGGTGAGCGCTACCCGGTATGCCTGGAGATTCTGGATGGAGGTGGGGTCGAGCACGGAATGCCCATCTTGAATGGGAGTACGGAGGACATGGCGGTCGTCAAGAGCACGGTCTACCTGCGTGCCGTGGACCATTTCGAGTGAACCTGTGCCTTCTTGCTGCCCGGAGTCATGAGGCTGTCGCGTTCACGTGGAAGGTCGCCCTGGTGGCGGCTCTCACCCTTTCCGCGGGAGCAGCAGCCCAGGTTCGGGATGCTTCCGACGAGGAGGGCGTGGGTCGTATCGATGTGTCCGCCGAGCGGGAGGGGACGCCTCATGAGCTCACCGTCAGTCCGGGTCTGGCCACCCTGCTGTTGAGCGATTCGCCCGTCGCGCGATGGGAGCTGACAGGACGGGAGAATTTCCGCCGGGTCATGGAAGGGACGGACACGCTCGCGCTGCTGCCCCGGAGTGATGTGAAAGAAGGCACGCGGTTGAAGCTGACCCTCGTCTTCGCGGATGGGGCGGCTCCTGCGCGTGCGGAACTGGTGCTGGTGGTGCATCCCGCCCTGGCGCAGCGTCAGGTGGAGTTGTACCGCCACCCACGTTCCATGGAGTCCTATCAGCAGGAGGTTCGGCAACTTCGCGCGGAGGTCGGACGCGCTCAGGCGGAGGTGGAACGCCTGCGCGCGACGCAAGCGCGGCCCGATGGACTGACCGGATTGCTGGCCTCGGGGGTGATGATGGATGAGGGCGTGGCTTTCCGTGACCTGACGCTCACTTTTCAAAGGACGCAAAAGGAGGCGCTGTCGATGCGGCGGGTCACCACCTTCCGCGCTGCGACGCGGGCCGCGATCCGAGCAACGTTGCAGAGCCATTTGGACGTGTCCTGGCGGCCCATGGGGGCTGCGCTGGTGGACGGGACTGGACGCACCGTGTCCCCACTGGGCATCTGGCCCCAGGAGGCCATCGCCCCCGATGCGGAGGGGCTGATCATCTTGGAACTCGAGCTGCCCTCATCGAAGGCGCTGGGTCCCTACACCCTCAAGCTGTGGGCGGAAGGCGGAATGCACGCCGTCACGGTGCGCAACATCTCCTTCCCGTGATCGAGTTGCTTGAGGAGGTGTCGCGCCGTAGGCAGCGGCCACATCCGGGTTGGTTTTCATTCCGGCTCGGAGGCGAGGCTTTCCTCGAAGAACTGACGGACCTTCTCCGTCCAGCGCGCCAGCAGCGCCCATTCCGGCGGCGGGACCGACCGCCACTCGAGTCGTAGCGAGCCTTCATGGAATGACTGCTCGATGCCATACCGCGCTCCATCCACGAACACGATCTTCCTGAAGGGGAAGTACAGGGGCGGGAAGGCGAGGGAGTCGGCCTCTTCCTCCAGGTCGTGCCAGCGCTCTCCATCAACCCTCGCGTCCGTGACCTGAAGCCGCGTGGGTGCGCCTTTCAGGAAGCCTTCGAGGTCGAGCACCTTGGCGAGGTCCTCTCGCTCCTGGAAGCGGTTCCAGGTCACCCGACGCAGTCGGAGCGCCGGAGACTCCTCCCTCGTTTCCTTCCAGAGGAGCCAGACATGGTGGTCCTCGAATGATGGGTAGCACCAGGTCCGCAGCAGGGGGCGGATATCGCCGAGGGCTGGCGCCAGCGTCTCGGGCGCTTCCAGCACCTTGCCCGCCTGATTGCCCAGGCGCATCCAGGCGTCGAACACCAGATTCTCCCGGGTCGCCATTCCCACCCCTTCCTTCGCGCTGGCTCCAAATACCTCGTGTATCAAACCGCCGGCTTCACCCGCACCATCGTGTCCAACAGGTGCTCCAGCGAGCGGTCCGGATCATCACACAGGCCCACGTGCACGGGGCCCGTCTGGAGCATGGTGCTGCGCGGCGCCACCAGCCAGTGCCAGCGCTCCTTCTGCGGCAGCCGTCCAATGGGCCCCGCGTCCTTCCCGCCCGCGCACACGCGGCGGAAGCTCTCCAGGTGGCCCTTCAGCAGCTCCACGTCCGCGTCCGGTGACAGCGCCTTGAGCCGCGCCTCATCCAACTCAACGCGCGCTCCCAGGAAGCGGTGCTGCACGCAGAAGAGCACCACGCCCACGTTGATGAACTCCTCGCGCTCCACGCGAGGCACCAGCCGGATGATGGCGTAGTCAAACGAGCTGGGCGTGGGCACGCGTCGCCTCCTCGATGAACGCCGGTGCCGCTTCCAACCTGCGCATCAGCCACGTTACATACGCCGCGCGGTGCTCCGCCGTGGACGCGAACGCGGGCTCCTGGCCCAGCCACGCCTCCGGAATCGCCCCCACGATGCGCTCCACCACCTCCCGCGTCACCCGCTCGCGCAGCAGGTCCCCGGCCTCCGCCAGCGCATGCGCCCAGGGCAGCAGCACGTGGTCCTTGATGGGCGCGAAGCGTCCCTGGCTGCGCTCCTCCCAGCCGTCCCACGAGTGGTGGAAGTACAGCGCCGCCCCATGGTCGATGAGCCAGAGGTTGCGGTGCCACACCAGGAGATTGGGGTTCTTCGGCGTGCGGTCCACGTTGGTCACGAACGCGTCGAACGCCACGATGGCGGACGCCACCTGCGCCTCCGGCACCGGCACGGCCAGCGGGTCGAACGTCACCGAGCGAGGCAGGTAGTCCAGCGCCAGGTTCAACCCGGCGCTCGACTTGAGCAGCTCGCGGATCTCACTGTCCGGCTCGTTGCGCCCCAGCGACGTGTCCAGCTCCACGAACACCAGCTCCGGCACCCGCAGGCCCAGCACGCGCGCCAGCTCTCCGGCCAACAGCTCGGCGATGAGCGCCTTGGCGCCCTGGCCGGCTCCCCGGAACTTCACGACATAGAGCCCCGCGTCGTTCGCCTCCACGATGGCGGGCAACGAGCCCCCTTCGCGTAGGGGCGTTACGTAGCGCGTGGCGGTGACCGTCCTGAGCATCCTCGTCCTCGACAGTTCCCGGGCACTCCGGGGGTGGAGGCTGTACCACGACCCCTGCTCACCGGGGAACACACCCGCCCCCACCCGGACTTCCCACCATCGCCAATTCAGTTGCGCGCAATTGAATTGCGCGCTACCTATCTCCCATGTCGTCGGAAGACTTCCTCCGCCTGGACCTCCAGCTCTGCTTTCCGCTCTACGCGGCGTCGCGAGCGATGGTGCAGGCCTACACGCCGCTCCTGTCGAAGCTGGGGCTGACGTACCCGCAGTACCTGGTGATGCTGGTGCTGTGGGAGACGGACGGCGTGTCGGTGAAGGAGCTGGGAGAGAAGCTGTACCTGGACTCCGGCACGCTCACGCCCCTGCTCAAGCGGCTGGAGACGCTGGCGTTCGTGCGCCGGGAGCGCTCCAAGGAGGACGCGCGGTCGGTGCGCGTGTCGCTCACGCCGCAGGGGCGCGCGTTGCGCCGCAAGGCCGCGTCCATCCCGGAGGCCATCGCCTGCCGCACCGGCCTGACGATGGAAGAGCTGGCCCGGCTGCGCCGGGACGTCCAGCGCCTGTTCGAATCGGTTTCAAGGTAGTTCGCCAACCCAAACGCAGCACCTGAAGGAGCACCCCATGGCCCAGGTCACCATCGCCGAGAAGCTCTACTCCACCACCGCCACCACGCACGGCGGCCGCAACGGTCGGATCTCGCTCAACGACAGCCCCCTGGACAACCTGGAGCTGGCGATGCCCAAGACGCTGGGCGGCTCCGGCAAGACGACGGCCACCAACCCCGAGCAGCTCTTCGCCGCGGGCTTCTCCTCCTGCTTCGAGAGCGCCCTGCGCCTCGTGGCGGGCAAGATGGGCAAGAAGCTGGATGAGAAGGCGGGCGTGAAGGCCACGGTCACCATCGGCAAGACGCCCGAGGGCGGCTTCGGCCTCGCGGTGGAGCTCCAGGGCATCCTGCCCGGCATTCCCCACGAGGAGGCGCAGAAGCTGATGGAGGCGGCCCACCAAGTGTGCCCGTACTCCAACGCCACGCGCGGCAACATCGAGGTCAAGGTCTCCGTCGCCGAGTAGTGCGCGACGCTCCACCCCGGGCTCCCGCGCGCGTCGCACGGGAAGCCCGGGAGGCGCGGGCCGTTACACCTTGCCTGCTTCCACCACGCGCACCTTGTCGCCGCCCTCGAAGTGCACCTCGAACACGGGCAGCCCCTTCGCCAGGTGCTGGAGCGTGTGGCCCAACTGGATGTTCGCGATGGCGTTCATCTCCGTGCGCAGCGGCTCGACGTGGTGCGGCTCCAGTGCCACCAGTTGGGGCAGGCGGCGGAAGAACTCCACGTAGTGGTCGCGGTGTTTGGCCGCCACCTGCGGGTGCGCGACGAACACCTGCTTGGGCCCCACGGACGGAGACACGAGCGGGATGGAGGACATGTCCCAGAGCTCCTGCTCCACGTACACGGACAGCACCGCCGCCTCGTCGTGCGCGCCCGCGAGCGTGACGAACTCCAGGTCCGGCATGCCCTGCCAGCGCAGGTCGTGGTACGCGCGCAGGAACGAGCGCACCAGCTCCGGACGCACGCCGTAGTCCCCTGGCTTCGTCAGCATCAGCTTCAGGTGGCCGCAGCCCAGGTGCGCGGGCTCCAGCAGGTGCTCCATCAGCGCGGAGCGCGATTCCGGCGCCGGGTGCCCCAGCAGGGCGTGCCACCCCGCCTCGTCTTTCAGGGGCGGCAGGGCTCGGTTGGACAAGCGCGGGTCGCTGGAGATGGCGGTCACCAGCTTCTCCCACGCCTGCGTGTCGGTGTGCATGTAGAAGCGGCCGAACACCTCCAGCTCCTGGAGGAGGAGCTCCTCCACCGTGCGGAAGTCCAGTGTCTTGCCGGTGATGCGCTCCACGCTGGCGAGCGCCAGCAGGAACTCGCCCGCGTCGCCGCCCGGCGTGCCGATGACGCCCTGCTCGTCGCGGCCGTCCACGCACGAGCGCCGGCCGTTCATCAGGAGCGCGGACAGCCGCGCCCACCGCACCTGACTGGGGTCACCTACGTGCTGTTCGATGTGCGCCTTCGTCAGGGGGCCGTCCAGGGGGCCTTCCTCCACGAAGGTCGCGGTGGTGAGGCCGCGCTCGAAGATGTGCGAGTGCCGCGTGGCGGAGTAGCCCGCGTTGCGCCACGCGAGCATCCCGCCCGACAGCGCCGCCACGTACCGCATGCCCAGCGCCTGGAGGAACTGCGTCGCCAGGCCCGCGCGCCGGCCGCTGTGTGACACCAGCACCACGGGCACGTCCGGGCCCAACTGCTGGTACACCTCCGCGATGCGCTCCAGCGGCACCCAGAGGGAGCCGGGGATGTGGCCCATCAGGCCGGTGAGCTCTTCCCTCTCCCGGATGTCGATGACGCGCAGCGCGCGGCCCTGTTCGGCCACGAACTGCACCGGCACGCGCGGGGTCATCGCGCCGCTGGCTCGCAGTTCGGCCTTCCACTTCATCTGGAAGAGGACGGTGTTGATGTGAGGAGCCACTGCGTCAGGAGGCGGAGTGGTCATGGGGAGGCGTGCCAGGCGCTGGCAGGAAGGCCAGCAGGTTGTTCTGGATGTTCTCGCAGATGGCGTCGAGCGGCAGGTCGTTGTCGTCGGTGCCGAAGGGGTCCTCGATTTCGACGCCGATCTCCTCGATGCCGAAGAAGACATACGTGACGACGAAGGTGGCGGGCACCGTCACCCACCCGAAGGTGTCCACCAGCGAAAAGGGCAGGGTGGCGCAGTAGAGGATGAGGGCGCGGCGCAGGTGCACCATGTACGCGAAGGGCATGGGCGTGCGGTGGATGCGCTCGCAACCACCCAGGTAGTCGATGAGCAACTGCACGTTCTGGTCGAGCTGCATCTGGACGTACTCCGGATACAGCCCCGAGCGGCGGCCTTCGTCCAGCACGGCCGTCATCCGCCGCGCCACGCTGAGCGGGACATGCTGCGCGCTCAACACTTCCTGCACGAAGGCCTGGGGCAACTCCGCCACCTTGGGGCCGAGCTGACGCTGGCCGCGCAGCCACGCGGCGGCGGCGAAGGGGAACGCGGCCGTCCAGCGCACCAGCGGGGCGTACAGGGGCGTGCGGCCCAGGAACACCTCCGACGCGCGTGCCAGGTTGCGCGTCTCGTTGACGATGCCGCCCCACAGCTTGCGGCCCTCCCAGAAGCGGTCATAGGAGGCGTTGGTGCGGAACACGAGCAGCAGGCTCAAGCTCATGCCGGCCAGCGTGTGCACCGTGAGGGGCACGCCCACGTGGGTCACGTGCAGCGAGAAGGCCACCACGCCCGCGGACCAGAGGACGAACAACAACACACGGCCGACGATCTGCTTCACCATCGAACCACGCAGGTAGTGGAAGTAGCTCCACCATCGATGCGGATCATACTCAACCATGTGTCTTGAAGCCTCCCGTTGGGGGGCGCGCATGCTAACCGCACCGCGCCGCGTCGCGAGGCCTGCTTTTGCAGGATTGCGGATGCCCGACGCTCCGGGCCGTGGCCTGCCCGACAGCCCTTCGGCTAAGGAGGAGGGAGGCCCGCTCCCAAGGAGGCGCCCCCATGCGCCGTCACGTCACGCTCCCGCTGATGGTCCTCCTCGCCGCACCGCTGGCCGGGTGCAGCTTCCTGCGCACGGACGTCCTGCTGGACACCCTGAACGCGCCGGAGTCATCCAAGCCCCAGGACGCGCCGCCCCGGGTCCCGGCGGTGGAGCGCGTGGCGGGGCTCACGCGCGCGCAGCTCATGGATTCGTATGTGGACGCCGAGCGCGCGGGCGGGTGGATGGACGCGCTGGGGGCGTCGCCGGAGGCCGTACTGGACATGACGGCGTGTCTGCTCCAGCGCGCGGGGGCCGATACGGCGGCCTGTTATGAGAACGACGCGCGCACGGGCTACATCGACCGGACGGTGAAGGCGTCGGCGTGGGGCATTCCGCTGCCCGCGCAGTCGCTCTCCGTGGCGACGCCGTCGGAGGCGGAGGTGGACGCGGAGCGCTTCCTCGCGAACACGCTGGGGCTCGCGCCGTCGCTCGCGGCGTTGCAGCAGTCGCTGGAGGTGCCGCTGACGCGCGAGGCGCTGGCGCAGGGCATCCGGGAGGGCGCGGCGTCCGCGGCCGGCTACGTGCGGGCGCGCACGTGGCGCCGGGACCTGAAGCGGCCCACCAACGCGGTGGTGCTGAGCGGCGGCGGGGCCAACGGCGCGTTCAGCGCAGGGGCCATCTGGCGGCTCTTGGGCATCCTGGAGCAGTGCCGGGGCAAGCCCGCGCCGGAGGGGTGCGGGGATGCGCGCATCGACCTGGCGGCGGGGACGAGCACCGGGGCGCTCATCAGCACGCTGGTGGACCTGTTCCACACGCCGGGGCAGGAGGCGAAGGCGCGCCAGTTGCTGCTGGGCAACTACACGTGCACGGTGGAGTCGGACCTGTACTGCGTGAACTCCACGTGGTTGTGGAACCTGGCGGACGACACGCGGGGGCTGGTTCAGTTCGACGGCGTGTATTCGAAGCTGGATGCGTTCATCCAGCCGGCCATGCTCCACAACGGCACGGAGCTGGTGTCGGTGTCGGTGGACTTCCAGACGGGGGATGTCTTCGGCGTGAGCGACCAGGATCCGGCGGACTTCAAGGCCGGGGGGACGGACGCGGAGCGCAAGCGGGGGATGACGCGGGCCATCGTGGCGTCCATCGTGGAGCCGGTGCTGTCGGATCCGGTGAAGGTGCTGCCGTCGGCCTCCGGGAACCGGAATGGGACGTACTACGACGGCGGGGTGCGCTCCGGGCTGCCGCTGCTCCAGGCGGTGCAGCGCGGGGCGGAGCGGGTGCTGGTGATTTCGACGGGCGGGGTGAACCCGAGTCCGGAGAAGGATCCGAAGAACGCGATGAGCGTGCTCATGCGCACCATCGACCTGTTCGTCGCGCAGCCGCGCGTGGGCGAGGTGCAGCAGGCGGAGCTGCTCGCGGTGACGCGCCGGTTGGGCGAGTACAACGTCTGCACGCTGAGGGGCGCGAGCGAGGACTTCTGCCGCCGCAAGGGCACGGGCTTCCAGGCGCCGGGGTTGGTGGCGCCGGCGGCGGGGCAGGCGGTGTGGATGGGCTCGGCGCGCTTCGACCAGGTGGCGACGAGCTGGCGCACGGCCTGGATGTTCAAGCCGGAGACGGGGCTGGCGACGGCGAGCGGCTATTCGTTCACGCCGGAGGTGATGCAGCCGCTCTTCGTGGCCGGGGTGGAGTCGCTCCAGAAGCGGTGCACGGAGGTGCTGGGCCTCTTCGACATCCAGGGCACGCTGGCGGCCCGGGAGTGCGCGCGCCAGTGGGTGGAGGTGTCGGACGAGGCGCGCGAGGCGCTCCCGTCCGTGGCGCAGTGCCGCAAGGACAAGCCGGAGCGCCGCACGTGTGACTGAGGGGCGCGGGGGCTACTTCCCGCCGTCCTTCACCCAGGCACCCCAGCCCGCGAGCGCGCCGCCGTCCTCGGCGACGCGCTTGCCCTTGAGCGGAGCGCGGAAGATGGCGTCCGACAGGGTGCCGAAGCGGGGCTCGTCCGCGAGTCCGTGGAGCGCGGCGCCCCACGGGTCCGCGGCGTAGGAGGCGACCTGCACGCGGCGCTCGGCGCCTTCGCCCAGCGGCGTTTCGAAGACGATGGCGGGGATGGGTCGCTGGGCGACGGTGATTGTCTCCCGGCGCGAGGTGGCGGTGCCGGCGGTGACGGGCGGCCACTGCTGCGGCAGGCTGACGGCTTCGCTGACGAGCGCGAGGAGGGCCTCTTCCACGGGCGTGGCGTCGGCCTCCTGGAAGTCCGCGCACGGCGCGTCGCCGGTGGGGCCGGTCAGGTCCTTGCGCAAGAGGAAGCCGCGTTCAGCGCCCAGGCAGACGCGGCGCACGGAGGACGTGCCGGAGATGTCCTGGCGCACGTCGTACCAGGTGCCCGGGCCCCAGGGCTGCTCCATGACGGGGAGGGTGCCTGCGGCGTCGGTGCCCTGGCGGAAGGACACGAGCGTGAGCTGCTGGCTGCCGCTGGCGCCGAAGCCGGAGAGGGTGGTGCTGGCGTCGAGCAGGCCGTGGGTGAGGTACAGCGGTCCGGGCTCCGAGGCATACAGGCGGTTCTGGAGGGGACCGTCGCTGGGGCGGCTGTCGTGCAGGTAGCGCTGCGCGTCCCAGGTGCGGCCGGCGGCGGTGGTCTGTTCGGTGGAGCGCTGGCCGCGGTGTTCGGCCTTCCAGGCCTGCGTCTCTTCCATGCGCATGGGCAGCACGCGGCGCTGGGAGAGGCGCGGGTGGGCGAGCGGCTTGCCCTGATCATCGGTGAAGGTGACGGTGAGCCACGCCCACGGAGCCTGCACGGCGACGACCTCCAGGGCGACGTGGCCGGCCACGCCGGTGCCCGCGTCGGGGGGGCCGGCGACGCGCTGGCCGCCCGGGCGGCCCCGGTGCGCGGAGAAGGCGTACTCCACGCGGTCGCCGACGCGGGCGCGCTGCCACGGTGAGGCGGTGGCGGGGGTGGAGGTGTCGCCGGCATCTGGAATGACGGAAGCGTCGGGCGTGGTGGAGGCGGTGGTGTCGGGTTGCGGGATGGAAGAGGTGCCATCCGCGGGCGGCGTGGCGCGGGGCTTCACGCTTTCGCAGCCGGAGGCCGCGCCCAGGGCGAGCACGGCGCACAGCAGGAGGTGCCGGGAGGAGGAACGGGGGAGGGTGCTTCGCATGCGTGGGCCTCGGGAGGGGCGTCACGGGATGCGCCCCCTCGCAGGCCGCTAGATACACCGGGCCGGGGGCTGGGACGGCGCGGAGTCCGTCTCCGCGTTCGAAGGCAACGTGCTGTAGCCGACAGGGGCAGCTACCCGACGGTGATCTCCCGGTAGAAGACGTCACTGGGACCCAGACGGTTCACGGTGTCGACGAAGCGCTCGGAGACGACGATGCGGTTGGTTTCCTCCACGCCGAAGAGGTCGAGTCCGGCGGGCACGGATTCGCGCAGGAGCCAGCGCTTCGGGGGCAGCATGAAGCCGTGGCGTCCGCAGAACGGGCAGGTGGGTTCCCGATCGTAGATGCAGTCGGGATGCAGCTTCGCCAGGGGATGCACTTCCAGTTCGTAGAGGGGCAGTTCCTTCGTGCGCCTGGTGCGCAGTTGCGCGTGGACCGGGATGATGCCTTGCAGTCCTTCGCCCAGAAGCAGGTCGCGCGCATCCTCCCGCACGAGCACCTGCCACGGGGGCCACACGGTCACGGGACCGAAATGACCGCGCGCGGTGCCTGCCAGGGGACCCAACCGGCATCCCGGTTCAAGCAGGAATTCCGGTGGGGCGAACGGGCGTACCAGGGCCAGGCGCCGTGCATATTCCTCGGCGGACTGCGGCCATCCATCGGTCAAGGAATCATTGTCCGGCAGTCCGGACAAGTCGACCGATGGATAGGCCTGCATCACGCTCCAGGTTTCGCAGCGGGGGCATAGGACGCTCGGCAGACACCATTTGTGCTCCGCACGGTACTCCCCGCTCCACTGTCCCGAGTCGGGGTCGCGCAGCACGGCCGGTTCGAAGTAGCGCATCCGTCAGTCCTCCACTGGGGATGGAATGAGGTCCACCTGCTGCCAATACGTCATCGTCAGACCAAAGAGGCCATGTTTCTGGATCATCAAGAAGGCCTGATCGAAATGCTGGGCCTTGTTGGTTCTCACTCCAGGACCATCAATGTAGGCCTGCCATTCTTGATTCCACGGACCACCGCTGGCCCCTCGATGGATGCGTTTGTGCAGGTCCACGTCCACGGCGAGCACGTACTGGTGCACGTTGATCCCCTTGTTGCGGAAGTGCTTCGTAAACGCCTGAGGGAAGATGTGGTGCCGCTCCTTGGGCCGCTTCGCCCACTCGGCCATCGCCCGCTCCCGCTGCACCTGGCTGGGCAGCTTCTCGCGCGGCTGGAAGCGGAACACCATGACGGGCCGCGCATCGCGCGGAAGCTCCTGCGCGCTGCCCCAGTTGCGTTGAGGCCCGCTCCCCGGCGCCACGAACACCGGCGGCGCCGTCGCCCCCCGCGTGAGCACGATGCGGCCCTTCGCCAGGTCCTCGCACGGGAACAGCGCACAGGCTTCCTCCGTGCACAGAGGTTCGAGGCACCGGTCCTCCCCACTGTCCTCACATTCCCGTTCGGACCCGGCTTCCTCCCAGACACCCTCGGATGAGAACGTCGCGACCGGCGACGTCGAGGCACAGCCACACCACAGGCCCACGAACAGCCAGCACAACCAGCGCATGACGCTCCCGGGAAGCACGGCCCGCGCACCATGCCAGGACACCCACCCCCACTC
>NZ_RAVZ01000420.1 GCF_003611635.1 Corallococcus terminator
GGGGTGGGCGGGCTGCGGCGGCGACGACGGCAACACGCGCGAGGTGGATGATCCGGTGGTGCCGGTGGTCCCCGTGGAGGACCCAAGGCTCCCGGATGGCGGCACGCAGGTGCCGGATTCGGGTACGACGGTTCCCGACGCGGGTACGGGCACGGATGCCGGGACGGGCGGAACCGACGCGGGCACGGGCGGCACGGATGCCGGCACGGGCGGCGGCACCGACGCGGGCACGGGCACGGATGCCGGCACCGGGGGGCCGACCGAGACGGTGCAGACCTATCCCCTGCCCTCCGCGCCGGGCTGGACGTTCTACAACCAGGAACTGGGCGCGCCGCGCTACGTGTACGGCATCTCCGCGGACCAGGGCGGCAACGTCTGGGTGGCGGGCGGCGAAGAGGGGCTCTTCCTCATCAAGAAGGGCGAGAACACGATCAAGCGCTTCACCCTGTCCGAAGGCCTGCATCCCTTCGGGCGCATGCGCGACGGCGTGGGCGGTCCTCCGCCGGGCCTCCCGTATCTCAAGGTCATCTCCGTGGCGGGTGGACCCGCGGGCACGGTGTTCGTCGGCTACGCCGGCAAGCCGCCCCAGCCGGGCATGCCCACGTGCGAGGACGAATGGGACCAGTCGGAGCTCGACGGTCGCGAACCGGACGCGAGCGTCTACAAGAGCGGTGACGCGGACAAGGTGACGCTCAAGGCGGACGGCACCCTCGACGTCGTGCACTACGACATCCACACCGGCCCCACCAAGGTGGGCGCGGAGCCGCGCGGGCGCGAGAAGGTCTGCACCATCCACCGCATCGCCTACGACCCGGTGAAGGAACTCGTCTGGTTCGGCGGCAACCATGGCTTCGCCATGGGGGATGCGAAGTTCGATGGCAACGTCCCGTCCTACTGCTGGGATCAGCGTCCGTGGACCACGCCGGGCTTCAAGTGGGAGTTCGTCTGCGCGGGCCTCTACGAGCACGTGCACCCGCACATCTCGGGGTCCAAGGGTGAGCTGCTGTCGGACCGCTACTTCGGCATCGCCATCGCGGAGAACCACGACGTCTTCTTCGGCGGGCAGATCCGCTCCACGCGCTTCCGCTACGGCACGAACGGCGACGACTATTGGCAGGCGCAGGCGGAGACGGAAGACGCGCCCTACAGCGCGAACCGCTTCGACATCTGGGCGGACAAGGTTCCGGACTATCCGACCGCGGCGGACCGCGTGGATGACAACGTCTCCGGCATGGCCATGGCGGGCAACGGCGACGTCTGGGTCAGCTCCTTCTACTTCGGTCTGGCGCGCCTGGGCCCCAATGGCGACGTGCAGGGCAAGGTGATGCAGGACCTGGTGAACTACACGCCCGCCAAGGGCAACACCGCCGCGATGGCCCCCACCTCCGCGGTGGCGACGGATCCGCTGGATGGCAGCCTCTGGGTGGGCGCCAACTGGTGGGGCGGCATCACGCGCCTGAAGGGCGGCGGCACGGTGAAGTACGGCGCGGATGTCTTCGGCACCACGCTCACCTCGGTCAGCGCCGTGTCGGACATCCAGTTCGACCGCTCCGGCGGCAAGCGCCGCGTGCTCGTGTCCTTCGAGGGCACCAAGGTCGCGAAGACGGGCGTCGTCACCCCGGGCCTCATCGGCATCTACGACGGCGACTGACCGGCAGCGGCGTCACGAAAGTACTTCACGGCCGTCCTTCTCATTTTCCGAGGAGGGCGGCCGTGGTGCTTTCCGCCCCGCCGCCATGACGCACCGTGCCCGGCCGTCCACCAGCCGGGCACCGACTTCCGACAGAAAGCACGCGCGGGCCGGAAGGCGACTAGAATGCCGTCCCGTTCATGTCCACCGTCCCTCCCGCCCCCATTCCCGCGCACACCGTCGTCGTCGCTCGTGCGCAGGCGGAGCGGCTGTCCGCGCAGCGCTTCCACCTGGTGCTGCTGGACACCGAACGCGCGGGAACCGTGTACCCGCTCGCCACCGAGGACCTGCGCGTCGGCAAGTCCACGGACAACGACGTCGTCATCGACCACCCCACGGTGAGCCGCAACCACCTGGTGGTTCGCCGCCAGGGGGACCGGTTCCTCGTGCAGGACCTGGGCTCCACCAACGGCACCTTCCTGGACGGCGCCCAGGTGCGCGAAGCCTACCTGCGCCCCGGCGCGCTGCTGGAGGTGGGCGACGTGCGCCTGCGCTTCAGCCCGCAGATGGCGCCCGTGCAGGTGGAGCCCACCGTCGAGGACCGACTGGGCGACCTCGTGGGCCGCAGCGTGCCCATGCGGCAGATCTTCGCACTGCTCCAGCGCATCGCCCCCACGGACTCCACCGTGCTGCTGGTGGGCGAAACGGGCTCCGGCAAGGGCGCGGGCGCCAAGGCCATCCACAAGTTGAGCCCCCGCGCGACCGGGCCCCTGGTCGTGTTCGACTGCGCCAGCGTGTCCGACTCCCTCATCGAGAGCGAGCTGTTCGGCCACGAAAAGGGCGCCTTCACCGGGGCCGTGGGTCAGCGCATCGGCTGCCTGGAGCGCGCCCACGGCGGCACGCTCTTCCTGGACGAAATCGACGACCTCGCCCTGGATCTGCAGCCCAAGCTGCTGCGCGCCATCGAGGACCGGGAGTTCCGCCGCCTGGGCTCCTCCACGCCCATCTCCTTCGACGCGCGCATCGTCGTGGCCAGCAAGAAGGACCTCTGGTCGGAGACGCAGGCGGGCCGCTTCCGCGAGGACCTCTACTTCCGCCTGTCCGTCTTCACCGTCAGCCTGCCGCCCCTGCGCGACCGCAAGGAGGACATCCCGCTGCTCGTGGGCGCCTTCGCGGGCGACGGCCTGTGGCCCCGGCTGCCGGAGAAGATCCAGGAGCAGTTCATGGGGCACACCTGGCCGGGCAACGTGCGCGAGCTGCGCAACGCCCTGGAGCGCGCCCGGCACATGGTGGACATCCCCGGCCTCACCGGGGACAACCTGCTGCGCGAGTTCACCCGCGACGTGCCCTCCCCCGCCGGGGATTTCCTGCCGGTGGAGTTCACCGGGCCGTTCAAGGTCTGCAAGGACGAGCTGGTGCGCGCCTTCGAGCGCGAATACCTCACGCGCCTGCTGGGCCGCGCCCGGGGCAACATCGCCCGCGCCGCCCGCGAGGCGGAGTTGGATCGCAAGCACCTCTATTCGTTGCTGCACAAGTATGGCCTCGTCCAGAGCGAGTCGGACTGACGCTTCGTGGCATGGTGGCGCCCGCTTTCGCGGTCCCCCTACCCCCCTGGAGTGTCCATGACGATGCGTCCGTCCCGCTGGCTGGGCGTGCTGTGCGCCGGTGTCCTGATGATGCATGCGACGGGCTGCTTCGGCTCGTTCAAGCTCACGCAGAAGATCTGGCAGTTCAACAAGGGCATCTCCGGGAACAAGTTCGTCCAGTGGCTGGTGTTCCTCGTGTTCGTCGTCGTCCCCGTCTACGAGATTGGCGCGCTCGTGGACGCGCTCGTCGTCAACAGCATCGAGTTCTGGACCGGCGGCAACCCGGTGAGCAGCGTGGAAGGCGAAGACCCGAACACGCGCATCGTGAAGCTCAGCCCCACCGACACGCTGAAGATGACGCGCGACCTGGAGTCCGGCGTCATGCGTCTGGAATTGCAGCGCGAGGGCCAGGCCCCGCTGGTGCGCTACTTCGAACCGCTGGAGGACGGCATGGTCGCGCGCGACGAAGCGGGCGCCCTGCTCATCCGCGCGCAGGGCCAGGAGGACGGCGCCGTGAAGGTGACGAACGCCACCGGCACCACCGTGACCGTGCATGCCCGGGACGCGGTGGACACCGCGCGGCAGCTCTTCCTGGACGGTGGCGCCCCGGCGCTCGCGCAGTTCGCCACGCACCAGGGACAGCTCTCCCAGGGCATGGCATCCCTCAACACCTGCACGCCCTGAGTCCCAACGCTTGAGGCAAGAGGGCTTCCGGTGCGTGTCTCCGCCGGAAGCCCCGTGACTGCATCAGGGAGCGGGTTCTTCCCCCACCACGTCACCCAGGTCCGGACCGAAGCCCGCGTCGAGCGCGGTGGCGGAGAACGTCCCCTCCAGGCTGCGGCCCGCGCCGTACCCGTCCCCCTTCTTGAACGACAGGGAGAAGTCACCGCGCGTGGGCTGATCCGGATTGCCTCCTTCGTCCAGCACCAGGTCGCCGCGCTCCACCGGGGTGAAGACGCGCGCGGGCTCACCCGCGGCCACGTGCACCACCGAAGCGCGGTCGCGACCGGAAGGCGTGGTGCCACCCAGTTGCACCTTCGTGCCGGGCTTCAGGTCCACGCCTTCGGTGTCCACGGTGAGCCGCGCGACGAGGTCCACGTCCAGGCCGTTGTTGCGGAAGTAGCTCACCTGGAGCGCCTCCGGGTTGCGGCGCACCTCCACGCGCGACACGTCGGTGATGGGGAACAGCTCCGACACGCTGCCGGACAGCTCGTTGTCCCCCCGGCAGCCGACGATGCCCGCGCCGGACACCAGCCCCGCCAGCCCCAGCGCCGCCAGGATGCGTCCCGCGTGGCTCACCGCTCCACCGCCAGCGTCAGGGCCTGGGTGCGACCGGACCGGTAGAGCACCACGCGCTGCCCCGAGGACAGGAACGCCAGCTTCGGCGACCAGCCTCCGTCGAAGTCCACCGTCGTCTCGCGCCACTGGCTCTCCACGCGGCTGGTGATGATGAGCGCGTCGTCCGACGGCGAGCAACTGCCCTCGTTGCGCCCGGACTCCAGCGAGCAGATGTGGAACGCGATGGACGGATCATGCGTCGCCGGATCGAACGCCAGCGACGGATACCAGCCGCCCGAACCTGTCTGGTAGACGGGATCCGGCACCGTCCAGTCTCCCGCCGCCGCGCACTTCGTCCCCGTCTTGCCGGCACAGGAGATGAAGGTGAGGCGATTGTTCGAACGGTCCACCGCCGCGATGCCAAAGCCCACCGTGGGGTCGTACGCCATCGACGCGCCCAGCATCGTGTTGCCCACCGCCTGCACCTGCAGCGGCGGCGTCCAGGTGGTGCCGTCCGCGTTGCGGCGCTGGAAGAAGACGTTCTGGCCCGGTGCGTCCGCGGCCCCGAAGGCCTGGTCGAACACCAGCGCCGGCTGCCCGTCCGCCATCAACATCTGCAGGTGCCCGCCATACGCCCCCTTCTGGTCGCCGCCCGAGGCCACCACCCGGTGCTGCCACGCCGTGGGGCCACCGCTGGCCAGCTCCACGTCGCTTCCGGCCCAGTCCTGCTGGGGGAACTGCCCGTTGTGCCCATCGCGGTACACGACGAGGGCATTGTTGCCACTGAAGACGATGGAGGGATTGAGCCCCACGAGATAGCCGGTATCGCTCACCGGATTGCCCGACACGGCCTGAGCGCCCTCCGTCACCGCGATGCGCTCGGTCCAGGTTCCATTCGCGTTGCGGTAGGACACCGCCAGGTCGCTCTGGAACCAGTAGATGGAGTCGTCGCTGCCGCCGCCCAGGTAGCTCACCGCCGGCTGGCCCGTCGGCGCGAACGCCAGCGAAACACCATACACGCGCTGCACCGTGGCGATCTTCTCCGCGGTCGCCTGCACCTGACCGTCCTTCACCTCGCGGTAGCGAAGCTCGGAGTCCGTGTCGCTCACCTTCACGAAGTACGCGATGCCGATGCGGTCCTCGGGCCCCACCGCCATCGCGATGGAGGAGATGGTGTGCAACTCGCTGGGATCCGTGTCCACCACCAGCCGCACGAACGGAGTCTCCGTCGTGCCCGCATCCGTTCCGGGCTTCGGTCCCGCGTCGGGATTGGCTGGCTTGCCGCCGCCACATCCCAGCGCGAGCGCCGCACCCAGTAGCCACGCGTGCCGTTTCATGCGGTTCTTCTCCTTGGTCAAAGTCGGCCTGCTTGAGCACGCCATCCTATGCCAGCCGTGCGACTTCCAGGTCGGACAAGCCTCGTGGTGCGAGCTTCCTGCACCCCGGCGGTGGGCGGCCAACCGACTCCGGGCCCATCCTCGCACCGTGGAGGATGCGCATTTGGGCTAGGCTGCCAGACCATGGCTCGCGCGCGTTCGCTCCCCCGACGGTTGTCCCGGCGCACCTTCATCCAGCGCCTCACCTTCTTCGGCGGTGGCGTGGTGCTGCTGGGCGGCGCCGCCTGCAAGCGCTCCAAGGATCCGGAGCCAGCGAAACCTTCCGAGCCTTCTGGAATCACCGCCACCGGTCAGGCCCTGCGAACCTTCTCCGCCTTCGAGTACGCCGTCGTCGTCGCGGCCACCGAACGCCTCCTGCCCCGCGACGAGGACCCCGGCGCCCAGGACGCGGACGTGGCCCTCTACATCGACCGCATCCTGGAGACGCAGGGCCTGGAGTCCATGCACCGCGACTTCCTCCAGGGCCTCGCCGCGCTGGAGCGCCGCGCCGACCGCATGTTCCAGAAGGGCTTCGCCAAGGCGACGCCCGCCCAGCAGGACGAGCTGCTCGCCATCTTCAAGGACAGCCCCGCCGGCAGCGGCGAGGCGCACTTCTTCGAGCTCCTGATGACGCTCAGCCTGGAGGGCTTCCTGGGCGACCCTTCCTATGGCGGCAACAAGGGCCGCGTGGGCTGGCGCCTCATGGGCTTCGACACCGTGGGCACCGTCGCCATGGCGCCCCCGGAGGGCTACGACGGTCCCAAGTGCCTGCGCGAGTGCGGAGGCCACCCGTGAAGGCGGTCGACGTCTGCATCATCGGCAGTGGCGCGGGCGGCGCACCGCTCGCGCTGGAGCTGGGCCGCGCGGGCTTCAAGGTCGTGGTGCTGGAGAAGGGCCGGCACTACCAGCCCAAGGACTTCGTCCACGACGAGATCCTCAACAGCCGCCGCAACTTCTTCATGCCGCTGCCGTGGGATGAACCGCACCTCGTGCGCCACGGCGCCAAGGCCCGCTACGAGCGCAGCAACGTCGCGTGGACCGCCAACTGCGTGGGCGGCGGCACCGTGCACATGAGCGGCTACTTCTACCGCCTCAAGCCGGTGGACTTCCGCCTGCGCTCCACGCTGGGCGCCGTCCCCGGCACCACCGTGGCGGACTGGCCCATCTCCTACGAGGACCTGGCGCCCTTCTACGACAAGGCCGAAGCGGAGATGGGCGTCTCCGGCCACGCCGTCCCCCACCCCTTCGCGGAGCCCCGGAGC
>NZ_RAVZ01000421.1 GCF_003611635.1 Corallococcus terminator
GTCACCGACCTGCCCCCCATCCCCGTCACCGCGAGCGGAGACCCGGACGACATCTTCCCCGCGCTGGACGAACACGGCGCGCCCATCACCGGCCCCGCGCTCGCGGCCCAGTGGTATTCGACGGACCCCGGTCGCGCGCTCATCAGCGGAGACCCCGCGGAGTTCGAGGCCTTCGACGTGCCCTCGCTGCGCGGCATCGCCCGGTCCGCGCCGTACTTCCACGACAACAGCCACAACACGCTGACGGACTCGGTGGACACCTACAGCCGCTTCATCCTGCCCGGCCTCGGCTTCACCGGACTGGACCTGCCGGTGAACCCTCCCGAGTTCCCGGGCGGCCCACCGGAATCCCTCACCCTTGCGCAGAAGCAGGACCTGGTGCGCTTCCTCCAGCGACTGTGAGCCTTCAGCGCCGCCACGCCCGATCCGGTGTCGGGGCCCGCCCGGTGGGCGGCAGGAACGTGTGCGCAAGGCCCGTGAGTCCCGGGGTGAGGATCTCGTCGCGGACCCTGCGGGCCAGGGCTTCCGCTTCGTGTCCGGGCTTCGGGTTGAACGTCGCGGACCACTCGATGAAGGTCTGCCCGGTCGCCGTCACCGGCGTCACCCTCAGCTTCGCATGGTAGTCGCGCACCGGCAGCGGCCCCTCCAGCATCGCGTACGCGTAGCTGCGCGCATGCGCGTCGTGCTCCAGCCGTGCTTCCAGGAACACCTCGCCGGCCCGCGTGGTGAGCCGTCGCAGCGGCCCCGCCCCCGGTCCGGGGTGGGCCACCCGTTCGCTGGAGACGATGCCTGGATGCCAGCGCGGGAGGCTGTCAAAGCCTCCCACCCGGTCCCAGACGACATCCACGGGTGCCTGGATCAGTTGACTCGCGTAGGCCTCGATCATGGGGTGCCTCTCGTCATTCATGAATCACAAGAAGGGGATGCGCGCTGACGGTGCCCATGCAGCCTTGGGGTGCCCACCCTCTGGCAGGCGGCCTTCCAGCCGCATGGGACGTCCCTCGTGCGCGGACGCTCAGACGGCTGACGCGTCCGGGGCCCTACAGGCTCCAGCCCGGGCAGGACCGCGGACGGTCTCACCTCCCGCGCAAAGCCATACCGCCAACACTCCGCCCTTCCCGCCCCATTGATTCATGTCCATGCAGCTCCCCGTGACAGTCAAAAGTGGCGCTGGATGTGAGGCAAAGACAGCCGGAGCGATATTGTCCAAAAGGGCTGTTCAGGGCGGTCCGCATCGCGGGTCAGGGCACGTGTGGTCTCCCGATCAGTGTCCTACCTGGGAAGACTCGTACTCCAGGGCGATGCACCGCGAGCTGCGAAGCATTGTCATGGCATGCGTGTTGAAAGCGCACCGCGACAGTCCTTGCCGAGGAGACGCCCGATGAATTCCGTTTCCATCACCGAGTACGAAACTCGCCTCTATTGGCAGGGAGAACGGGGGGCCGTGCTGACAAGCGATCGGGCGCCCCCTGTTCCAATTGGCGTGCCGCTGAACGTGGAGGAGCGGGACTCGGACGGGACGTGGGCCCCGGAGGCGCTGCTGGTGGGCGCGGTGGAAGGCCGAGCCCTGCAGGCCTTCCTGGCTGACGCCAGGGAAGCAGGCGTGCGCGTGCTCTTCTACCAGAGCAGCGCGATGGCCCGACTGGTGAGCGGCGGGCCCGAGCAGGCCGCCTGCTTCACCGACCTCATCGTGCGCCCCCACGTCGCCGTGGGCAGCCCCCCGGAAGCCGAGCTGGCCCGGCGGCTCTTCGCGGCCCTGCCCACGCGCTGCTTTCCAAGCTCCATGCTCCAGCTCACCCCGCGCATCGAAGCGGTGGTGGAGGTGTGGGCCGCGCCTCGACCCTCGAATGGGGACGGTGCCCGTCGCACCGACAGCCTGTCCCAGGAGGACGACCACTTCGCGCCCGCTCCGGGCGGATGACTTCCGGATCCGTTGAAAAGCGCGCACCGGCCGGCGCCGGGTCACGGGGCCCGGTGCCCTGGGGGCGGGGCGTGCACAGTGTGGGAGCACATGCCGACGAATCCACAGACGAATCCGCCGACGAAGCCCGTGAAGGAGCCGGACCCGAAGCCCACGCCTGAAATCGAGCCGCCCCGGCCCCAGGTACCGGAGAAGGATCCGCCGCAGCGGGAGCCCCCGCGCCGGGAGCCGCCTGCGCCCCAGCAGGATCCTGAAATCGAGCCGGGCATCACGGATCCACCGGCCCATGATCCGAACCGCCCCGGACCGCCCGACATCATCGCGGGTCCGGCGGTCTGAGATTGTCTGGGATGTCACACGCGACGTCCCGACCTCCCGCCGCGGGCCCTGTCGCTTCCGGAGGCCAGGGCCGCCGTAGGGGCTGACCCTCCGGGCGTCCGGCCTCGTTTCCCACCTGGGCCGGGGCTTTCGTCCTGGAGCCTCGCTGGACGGACCCGGGCGGCGATGCAAGTGGATGCGAGGGATCGTAGAGTCCGGCGCGCTCCCCGCGCGTCATGTCCACTCCACCTCCGTCGCCGTCCCTGCTCCGAGCCGTCTCGTTCGTCCTCGCCTGCGGTGTGCTCATGGGCGCGCTGGGCGCGACGACCGGAGCCTGGGCTCCCGTGCCCCGCCTCGCCGTCCTGGCGGGAGGCGCGGTGCTGCTCGCGACCTTCGGCGCGTGGGTGATGCTGCGCGCGCAGGCTCGAACGCGGGAAGACTGCGCCCGGGCTTTGAAGCGGGCGGATGACGCCCGGGCCCTGCGCGACGCGGTGATGGACATCACGCCGGTGGGCTTCGCCTTCTTCGACCGGGACCTCCAGTACGTGCACGTCAACGCCGCGCTCGCCGCGATGAATGGCCTGCCGGTGAGCGCGCACCTGGGCCGCCACGTCACCGAGGTGCTGCCCGCGCTGGGCACCGTGCTGGCGCCCCGGCTCGCCCGCGCGTTGGAGACGGACGCGCCGTTGCAGGACGTCAGCCTCCAGGTGGAGACCCCCGCCGCCCCGGGCGAGGCGAGATTCTGGTTCGGCGGCTACTCGCGCGTGCGCGGCTCCGGCGGCGAGGTGCTGGGCGTCATCGCCTCCCTGTCGGAGGTCACCGAGCGGCTGCGCGCCGAGCAATCCCTCCAGGAGCACGAGGGCCGGCTGGATGTGCTCACCCGCTCGCTGCCGGACTACCTCTGGGGCGGCAAGCTGCGCGGCGGCGTGCTGCGCGACTTCTACTGCACGCCCGTCATCGAGCGCACCACCGGCTATCCCCCCAGCGCCTTCACCACGCCCGGGCCGGAGGGCACGCCCGCGCCGCTGTGGGCGGAGATGATCCACCCGGAGGACCGGGCCCGCTACCGCGAGTGCATCGAGGGATTGTCCCCCGGCACGGAGGCGGAGGTGGAGCACCGGATCATCTGCGCCGACGGCCGCGTGCGCTGGGTGCGAAGCCGCGCCGCCGCCTCCGGCCTGGACGCGCAGGACGCCGTGCACCTGGGCTGCGTCGTCACGGACGTCACCGACCGACGGCTCGCGGATGACCTGCGCCAGCGCCTGCACGACAGCTTCCGCCGCTCCGCCACCGAATGGCGCCGCACCTTCGACGCCGTGTCGTCACCCCTGGTGGTGCTGAGCGCGGACGGCATCATCCACCGCCTCAATGGCGCCGCCGGAGCGCTCTTCCAGCAAGCCGATCCCACCGGCCAGCCGCTGTCCTCCACCGTGGGCGCGCCTCCCTGGACCAGCGCGGAACCCCTGGTGGAGGAGCTGCGCCAGACGCACGGCACCGCGAACCGCCAGGTGCACGACGCCGCGTCCAGCCGCACCTGGGAGCTGGCCGCCGCGTGGGTGGATGAAGCCGGCAGCGAGGATCCGCGCATCATCCTGGTGGCCACCGAAATCACCCGGCTCCTGGAGCTCCAGGCGCACGTGCGCCGCAGTGAGACGATGGCCGCGATGGGCGCCATCGTCGCGGGCGTGGCCCACGAGGTGCGCAACCCCCTGTTCTCCATCTCCGCCGTGGTGGACGCGGTGGAGGCCACCTTCGGCACGCGCCCCGAATTGCAGCCATACCTGGACGTGCTGCGCGGCGAGGTGCGCCGGCTCACGCACCTCACCCAGGAGCTCTTCGAATACGGCCGGCCCGCCCGGGGTGAGTGGGCCGACGGCGCGGTGGGCTCCGTGGTGTCGGAGGCCCTGTCCTCGTGCGAGCTCGCCGGGGAGAAGGCGGCGGTGAAGCTCACCCGCCAGTTGTCGGAAGGACTGCCCCCGGTGCGCATGGACTCGCGCCGCCTGTTCCATGTCTTCCGCAACGTGGTGGAGAACGCCGTGCAGCATTCGCCGCAAGGGACCACCGTGCACATGGCGGTGGAGGCCGTGGAAGAAGCGGGCCGCGAATGGGTGCGTTGCACCGTCCATGACGGCGGGCCCGGCTTCAAGGCGGAGGACCTGCCCCACGTCTTCGAGCCCTTCTTCAGCAAGCGCCGGGGCGGCACCGGCCTGGGCCTGTCCATCGTCCAGCGCATCCTGGAGGAGCACCAGGGCCGCATCCGCCTGTCCAACCATCCGGCGGGAGGCGCCGAGGTGACCATCCTGCTGCCCATCAGCCCCCCGGCCGCGACCTCCGGCCCTTCGCATCAATCGCAAGCCTCATGACCCGCACCCGCATCCTGCTCGTGGACGACGAGCCCGGCGTTCGCCTGGGCATGAAGGGCTACCTCACCCAGCACGGGTTCGACGTGGATGAGGCCACCAGCGTCGCCGAGGCCCAGGAGGGCTTCCGCTCCCACCGGCCCGATGTCGCCGTCATCGACTACCGGCTGCCGGACGGCACCGCGCTGGAGCTGCTGCCCCGGCTCAAGGAGATCGACGCGGCCGTGCCCCTGGTGGTGCTCACCGGCCACGGCTCCATCGAGCTGGCCGTGCAAGCCGTGAAGGAGGGCGCCGAACAGTTCCTCACCAAGCCGGTGGAGCTGGCGGTGCTCAAGGTGGTGCTGGAGCGGCTCGTGTCCCAGCGCCGCGAACGTCAGCGTCACGCCGCGGACCGCTCGCGCACGGCCCGCTCGCGGGTGGATCCCTTCCTGGGCGACAGCGCGGCCATCCGGTTCCTGCAGGACCAGGCGGAGCGCGTGCGCGACAGCGACAGCCCCGTGCTCGTCACCGGCGAGACGGGCAGCGGCAAGAGCGTGCTCGCGCGCTGGTTGCACGAGGGCGGCTCGCGCAAGGACGCGCCCTTCGTGGACCTGAACTGCGCCGCGCTGTCCAAGGACCTGCTGGACTCGGAGCTGTTCGGCCATGAGAAGGGCGCGTTCACCAGCGCGGTGGCCGCCAAGCAGGGCCTCCTGGAAGTGGCGGACCGGGGCACCCTGTTCCTGGATGAGATTGGCGACATGGACGTGGCCGTCCAGCCCAAGCTGCTCAAGGTGCTGGAGGAGAAGCGCTTCCGGCGGCTGGGCGACGTGAAGGACCGACGCGTGGACGTGCGGCTCGTCGCCGCCACGCACCAGGACCTGTCACTGGCCTCGCGCGAGAAGCGCTTCCGCAGCGACCTGTACTTCCGCATCAGCACCCTCATCCTCCATGTGCCCGCGCTGCGCGAGCGCGCCGAGGACGTGCCGGTGCTCGCGCGCCACTTCCTCGCGGAGATGGGCGGCGCGCGCGGCCGGGGCCAGGTGGAGCTGGAGCCCGACGCGGAGAAGGCCCTGATGGCGTACTCCTGGCCGGGCAACATCCGCGAGCTGCGCAACGTGCTGGAGCGCGCCGTGCTCCTGTCCGGCGCAAGCCGCCTGTCCCGGGGCGACCTGAGATTCGAATCCGCCCCCCACGACGAGCCCCTGGGCGACGACCTCACGTTGGAGGAGCTGGAGCGCCGCCACATCGAACGGGTGATGGCCCGCGAGGGCGGCCACGTGGAGCGCGCGGCGACGAAGCTGGGCATCTCCCGCAGCTCGCTCTACGCGAAGCTCAAGGGCTGGCAGCACCGGGGCCCCTGAGGGCCGCGTCCGCTGGGGCCCCAACGGAGTCCGGATTCCGGAGGACATTCCAGAACCTGGAATCCGCCGGGCCGCAAGCCCCGGCCTTCACCGCCAATCCCGCGCATTGACTGGGATTGGCGTGTTTCGCCGTGCATGGCACACCCGCTGCAATGCCCTGAGGCATGCACGGGAAAATCCTCCTCCTCGATTCGAAGCCCCCGGTTCGTGGGGCGACGGCGCGTCACCTGACGGCCGCGGGCTTCACCGTCCTCACGGCTCGCACGGATGCACAGGCGCGAAGCCAGTTGGACACCAACCTGTTCGACGCGATCCTCATCGACCATCCCTTCGGCCGGCCCGGGATGGACGAAGGGCTGACGTTCGCCCGGGAGCTGCGGCAGCAGGACTCCATCGTCCCCATCCTGCTGATGACGGCCCTGCCCCTGGACGAGGTGCGGCAGCTCGCGTGGGCCAGCGGCATCACCAAGCTGCTGCCCAAGCCGCAGTTGATGCCGGTGCTGATCCTCCACCTGTCCGCGCTCATTCCCCACGCGGCCAACGAGGATGAGCTCCACCCCATCCCCATGCGCGAGTGACCCGCGACACCGCGCGGGGGGCGGATCCGGATTCTGGAAAATGGATTCCGCAAGCTGGACAACCCCGTCCGGCCCGCGCCGCGCCGCTGCGCAAGTCCCTGGAAGTAGGTGGTCCCCCTGCCGTCCCGAAGTTGGCCCTGGCCTTGCTCATGCCCTCCTGCGTGCCCCGGAACCTGTTGATCATCGATGACGAAGCGGTGCTGTGCTGGGTGCTCGGCCGCTTCTTCGTCAGCGCGGGGTACGCGGTGGATTCGGCCACGGACCTGGACGGGGCGTTGGAGCGGGTGACTCACGGTCACTACGACCTGGTCATCAGCGACCTGCGCCTGAGTGGGACGCTGTCCGAGGAGGGGCTTGTCATCGCGGAGCGGGTGCGCAAGGCGTCCCCCACCACGCGCATGGTCCTGCTGACGGCGTTCGCCACCCCGGACCTGGGCCGCCGGGCCCGGGAGCTGGGGGTGGATCTGGTGCTCAGCAAGCCCCAGCCCCTGCCGGACCTGGCCGAGCACGTCTCGCAGTTGCTGGCACCGCACTGAGCCACGCGCAGGGCCGTCCCCCGGGGCTGCGGGGCTCCGGCGACGACTGACGGGCTTGCCGGACGGGCGGGTG
>NZ_RAVZ01000422.1 GCF_003611635.1 Corallococcus terminator
GTGCTGGGGGGGGCGGGTTTGCGCGCGTCGCTCATCGGATGCCGGAGTGTAGAGGCGTCGGTGCGGTGGTGGCTACTGGCCCTTGAGTAGCTGCAGGGCGCGGCTGGCCACCGCGTTGTCGGGCTGGGTCTCCAGCACCTTCCCCAGCCAGCGCTCCGCCTCGGCCGTGGCCTTCTGGCGCTCCTGGGGGCTGCGCGCCTTCTGGGCCTCGTCGGTGTAGAGCAGGCCCAGGCGCAGGGCGAACTCAGTGTTCTCCGGATCCTTCTCCGCCACGTGCTTCAGCTCCCGCTGGGCGGCCGGGTAGTCCCCATCCAACTGGTACACCAGCGCCAGCTTGCCCCGGGCAGGCACCGAGTTCGGCTCCAGCGTCACCGACACCTGGAAGGCACTCTTCGCCGCGGGCAGGTCGCGCGCGTCCAGGCTCAGGTCGCCCAGGCGGAACCACGCGAGCTCCAGCATCGGGTTGAGCACCACGGCCTTCTCGAAGGCGGCGCGAGCCGCGTCCGGCCGCTGACGCGACAGGTACAGCTCCCCCAGATAGAGCTGGTTCTTGCCGTCCCTCGGGGCGCGCTCGATGGCCTGCTTGAACTCGTCCACGGCGCGTCCGGCGTCGTCCAGGCGCTGGTAGGCCAGCCCCAGGAGGGAATGCACCACGGCCAGGTCCGGGTAGTCGTGGAGGATCTCCTCGAAGGCGATGACCGCGTGTTGGGGCGCATCCAGCTCGTGCAGGAACCGCATGCCCTCCTCGAGCTTCGCCTCCGCGGCCTTGGGGAAGCCCTGGAAGGGGTCCGCCAACTGGTTCATCAGCGCCCGGGCGGTGGCGACCTCGCCGGGGGAGGGGGTGCCGCGCACGACGGTGCCCAGGGCCTCCACGGCGCCCGTGGTGTCTCCGGTGCGGGCCAGGGCCTTGGCGAGCGGCAGCTTCCAGCCCGCGCGCTCCGGGGCGAGTTCCACGGCCTTGCGCAGGGGGCCCAGCGCCGCGACGTACTGCTCCGACTCCAGCCGCGCGACGCCCAGGCGGTAGTGGAATTCGGCGGTGGTGGGGGACAGGGTGATGGCGCGCTCGAAGGCGGCCACCGTGGGCTGGCCCGCGTCCTTCGCCCGGGAGAAGAGCGTCAGGCCCAGCATGTACTGGTCCGTCGCGCGCTCGTTCCGGGCGATGGCCTGGCGCAGCTCCTCCCCCCACGCGTCCGCGTGGCCCGCCTTCACCTGGGCTTCGGTGAGGGCCCGAGCCACGTCCACGTCGTCCGGCGTGCGCGCGTGCAGCTCGCGCAGGAGCGGGAGCGCCTTCTCTGGCTGGTTCTCATCCAGGTACGCGCGCGCCTGGGCCTGGGGCGCCAGCGCGGTCCCCGTGGCCTTGCCGTGGCCGCAGCCGGTGGCGAGCAGGCCCAGCCCGAGCAGGGCGACGCGGGTCCAGCGGTGCGAGCAGGGACGGTTCAGGGGCTTCAGGTGCACGGAGGACTCGCTCAGGAGGCTTTGGAGGTGGGGGCGGAGGCTGGCTGCTGGGCGATGCCTTCCTTTCCCTGCAGGGCGATGGCGGCCTCGGTGTCTCCGCCCTTGCCTCCCAGGGAGAGGTTGTCGGCGATGATCTGCGCGCGCACGGCCCGGGCCAGGCCCTCGCGGTCGTTCTCCGCGAACGCCGTGGTGTCGATGGGGCGGCCAATCTTCACGCGCACCAGGCCCGGGGTGATGTTCCACGAGTTCTTGGGCATCAGCGTGGAGCTGCCCTCGATGGTGACGGGGCAGATGGGCACGCGGGCCTTGAGGGCGAGCGCGAACGGACCCTTCTTGAAGGGCAGCACGGTGCCGTCCTCGGAGCGGGTGCCCTCCGGGTACAGGAAGATGCTGGTGCCCTCGCGGACCTTCCGGGCGGCGCGCTCCAGTGATTCGATGGCGGAGGCCCGGTCACCGCGGTTGACGAAGATGTGGCCCGCGAGCCAGAGGTACCAGCCGATGAAGGGCACGAGGCGCAGTTGGCTCTTGGCCACGTAGCGGAAGTCCACTGGCACCGAGATGAAGTGGGCCGGGATGTCGATGGTGGACTGGTGGTTGCCCACGTAGATGGTGGGCCGCTTCGGGTCCACGTTCTCAGCGCCGATGACTTCCAGGCGCGCCCCCCCGGCCCACAGCAGCACGGGGGACCAGAGCCGCCGGGCGACCCAGACCGAGCGCGACGGGTTGAGCGTCAGGATCATGGCCGAGATGGAGACGAAGAACATGATCGCCGACCACACTGCCGCCACCAACATGCACCACAGCTTGCGCAACATGCGTCGGGTTTCCTCCTACCAGTCGCCTCGTGAGGCGGACGGGCCCTGGGAGTGCCGCTCACCGGACGGGCAACCGGGCGACGCATGACTTAACGCGCCGCTGGCACCAGGACGTGCGGGACGGGACGGGGGCATGCAGTTTATCTACCATGGCTTCCCCCACCATTGTTTCTGGTGTGTGCCGCTCGGCGGGGTTACAAGCAAGGGTGGCGTGGCCAGGAAAAAGTTCATCGCCATCGCGGGCAACATCGGGGCCGGAAAGACGGAGCTCACGTCCTTCCTGTGCCGGAAGTACGGCCTCACGCCGTCCTTCGAGCCCAATGACCAGAACCCCTATCTCGCTGATTTCTACAAGGACATGAAGACGTGGGCGTTCCGCTCACAGCTCTTCTTCCTGACGCACAAGTTCCGCCTGCACCAGGAGTTGGAGCGCACGCCGGGCACCGTGCTGCAGGATCGGACGCTGTACGAGGACGCCGAAATCTTCGCCAAGAACCTCCACCGGCAGCGGCTCATCGACAAGCGCGACTGGGGGACATACTGGGAGCTGTACCAGACCATCTCCAAGTCGCTCACGCCGCCGGACCTGATGATCTACCTGCGCTGCCCGGTGGCCACGTTGCGTGAGCGCATCCGGCTGAGGGGACGCGCCATGGAGAAGGACATCCCGACCGCGTACCTCAAGCGCCTCAACGCCCTCTACGAGGAGTGGTTCGAGGGCTACTCGCTGTCGCCGGTGCTGGTGCTGGGGACGGACAAGCTGGACTACCTCACCGACCTGGTGGACCGCGTGGACCTCTTCCGACAGATCGAGAAGCACCTGTGAAGGAGGTCTACGTCCTGGCCACCGAGCAGACGGGGCCGCCCCCGCTGGAGGCGCTGCGCGCGGCGTTCGCCACCGACGAGGTGGAGTTCGTGCCGCATGACGACGCGCAGGGCTTCACCGTGCGCGCGGATGGCTCCGAGGTGCGGGTGGTGCTCAAGCCGGAGAGCGAGGGCCGCCCGCGCGTCAATCCGGAGCTGTTCAGCGGCAGCCCGGAGGCCTTCGCCCGGGTGGAGAAGGCCCAGTCTTGCTACGCGTTCCTCCTGGAGCCGGGGGGCGCGCAGCCCACGCTGCCCGTCTTCGAGGCGCTGTGGACCGTGCGCACGCTGATGGAGCTGGTGCCCGGGGTGCTGGTGGACGTCACGGCGTTCAAGCTGCACGAACCCGAGGACGTGGTGGAGATCACCGAGCTGGATTTCGACATCCGCGACCACGTGCACCTGCACGCCATCGAGCTGGCCGAAGGGGACACGCCCCTGTGGGTGCACTCGCACGGGATGGAGAAGTTCGGCGCTCGCGATGTGGAGATCTTCCACCTGGGCGAGGGAGACCTGCTGGCCGCGGAGAGCTTCCTCCACGAGCTGTGCACGGACCTGGCGTTCGCGCAGGGGCCGGCGCTGCGCCATGAGGTGGCCACCAGCGAGGGCCAGAGCTTCACGATGGTGCCGTCGGAGGAGGCCCGCGCCAACCTGCTGGGCGTGCCGCTGGACGCCTTCGAGGGCCATGAGGGGCTGTTCCTCACGGTGGTGTCGCCGCTGGGCCGGCACAACACGGCGGAGTTGCTGGCGAGCTACCGCGAGCGCTTCGCCAAGGAGCCGGAAGAGCAGACCGCGGCCATGCACGAGGAGGCGCAGGCGCTGCTTCCCGCGTTCCTGGCGCGCTTCCAGCGCAAGGGGTTGATGGAGCCCCTGACGTTCCTGGTGCGCGCCCCCTTCGAGACGCACCCGGAGGGCGAGGCGGTGGTGGAGAACCTGTGGTTGGAGGCGGTGACGCGGGACGAGGGCTCCGTGGTGGGCCGGCTGGTGGATGGCGCGGTGCACACCACCGAGTGGCGCAAGGGCGCCCACGTGGAGGTGGAGGAGAAGCAGATCAACGCCCTGGCCATCGCGCGTGAAGGACGTCCGCTCAACGAGTCCGAGCTGCGGGCCCTGCTGACCGCCGAACGCCCCATGTAGTGGCCGGTGCTTGCTGGCGCCCCTCGGGGCGCTGCTAGGCTTGCCCCATCGCATGCCGGCACTCCTGCTGCTCACGGGCCCGTTCGCGGGGCGCCGCTACGACGTCGTCTCCCAGTTGACCCTCGGGCGCAGCCCGTCGTGCGACATCCCGCTGGAGGACGACCAGGTGTCGCGCCGCCACGCGCAACTGTTCCTGGACCCCGTCGCGGGACAGGTGCGGCTGCGGGACCTGGGCTCCACCAACGGCACGCTCCTCAACGGACAGCGGCTGGCGCTCCAGGAAGAGGCGGTGCTGCGGCCGGGTGACCGGATGCGCGTGGGCGCCACCATCGCGGTGTTCGAGCCGCCGCCGGTGTCCATCGTCGACGAGCCTTCCGGCGTGTCGTCGGCCTCGGAGCCGGGGCACGTCCCCATCGAGGAGGTGCTGCCGCACGTGGGCGCGGCCGCGGCGATGTACTCGGCGGGGACGGCGCTGCTGGGGGCCACCAGCGAGGCGATGGTGCTGCGGCGGCTGGCGGAGGAGACCGTGCATGCGCTCAACGCGGACCGCTCCGCGGCGCTCTTGAGCGGGCCGGAGGGGCTGCGCACCGCGGCGGTGTCCGGTGCCGCGTCCGTGGAGGTGCCTCGCGCGCTGGTGCAGGCCGCGCTGGAGCGCAAGGAGTTGGGACGCACGGATACGGCGCTGTGCTCTCCGCTGGTGGCTTCGGGCGGCCTGCCCTTTGGCGTGCTGTACGTGGAGCGCGAGGAGTCGCCGTTCACCGAGGGCGAGGGGCAGTTGCTTGCGTCACTCGGCCGGCTGGGGGGCGAGGCGTACACGGCGGTGCGTTCGCGCGGCGAGGCGGAAGCGACCGACGTGCCCTGGGTGACTCCGCTGGGGACCTCGCGGGGGTTTCGTGGGCTGTTGGAAGAGGCTCGGCGGGCCGCGAGCAGTGTCGCTCCCGTGGTGTTGCATGGCGAGCCTGGGACGGGAAAGGCGCTGCTGGCGCGCTTCCTCCATGGTCGTTCGCCGCGCGCGCTGGGGCCGTGGGTGATGGTGGAGTGCCGGCAGCCGCTGGAGGCGGTGGAGGTGGCGCTGTTCGGCCGTGCCGGAGCGGCCGGGCAGCCTCCGGTGACGTCCGCGGTGCTGCGTGCGGATGCGGGCACGTTGCTGCTTCGCCATGTGGAGGCCTTGCCTCGCGCGGCGGCGGAGCGATTGGCGCGGATGCTCGCCCGACGCGCGGCTCCGGCTCGGCAGGGTGGTGAGGAACCCGTGGATGTGCGGGTGGTGGCCACCTGTGCCGCTCCGGTGTCCCGGCTGGCTTCGCGCAGTGAGTTCGATGCGGCGCTGGCGCGGGGACTCACGGGCTTCGAACTGGAGGTGCCGCCACTTCGCGAGCGTCGTGGAGATGTGCCGGTGCTGCTCGAGTTCTTCGCGCTGCGCGCGGCACGGCAGAGCGGGCGGGAGGCGCCGGTGCTGGGCCCGGAGGCGCGGCGCCTGCTTGCGGACTACCCGTGGCCGCAGAACGTGCGAGAGCTGGAGTTGGTGGCGGAGCGGCTGGGGCGCGTGTACGCGGCGGGGCAGGTGGGCATCGCGCAGCTTCCTCCCGAAATCCGTGAGGGCTCGGTGGGGCACGCTCCCCGAACGTTGCCGGAACAGGTGGCCCGGCTGGAGCGCGATCTCATCGCGGAGGCGCTGCGCGAGTCGGGAGGCAAGAAGGTCCGCGCGGCGGAGTTGCTGGGCATCAGCCGGCCGACGCTCGACCGGAAGATGGTCGAGTATGAGCTGACGCTGGAGCGAGGGCCTCGCGGTTAGCGCCGGAGCGCGTCGTCGCCCAGCTCAGAATCCCGGGACGAGCTGCTGTGCCTCCTGGATGGACCCGGGTCGGAAGGGTTTCAGGCCTTCGTGATGGCCGTGTCCTTGCGACGGCTGATCAGCACGCCCGTGAGGATGAGCGCCGCTCCGAGCGTCTGGACGAGGGTGGGGCGCTCGCCTCGCATGGCCCAGGCGGTGAGCGCCGCGACCACGGGGATGCCGGTGCCGTAGAGCGTCGTTCGGTTGGTGCCCACCTGCTGCACGCTGCGGAACCAGACGAAGTACGCGAGCACCAGGGGCACCAGCGCTGAATACACGAGCGCCATCCACCCCGAGGTGCTCACTCGCGACGTGTCCATCGCGATGACCTGTGACGCTCCGGCCAGCACCACGCCCGGGGCTCCGGTGAGCATGGTGATGGCGGTGATGCGCAGCGCGGACACGTCCGCTCCCACCGTGCGCGTCCCCACCGTGTAGATGGACCAGCACAGCGAGGCTCCGATGATCAGGGCATCCCCCTGCCACGTCGCCGCGCCCAGGTTCGGCCCCCTCGCTCCCACCACCAGCAGCATGCCGACCACCGCCAGCGAGAGCCCGGCTATGACCGGGCGGCGGAGCCGTTCGATGCCGAGCGCCGCGCCGAGCGCCGCCGTCACCACCGGACTGACCGCCGTGAGCATCCCGCTGTTGGCCGCCGTCGTGCGCGCGAGGCCCTCGATGAAGCACAACTGGTACAGCGTGTTGCCCACGAGCCCCAGGCCGGTGAGCCGCAGGAACACCTTCCACGGCATCGGCTTCCAGCCCTCCACCGCTCCCAGCACCAGCCCCATCGCGAGCGCCGCGAGCCCGAAGCGCAACGCCATGAAGGCCCGGGGCGGCATGCCCTCCAGCGCGTCCTTCACCAGCGTGTAGTTGGTGCCCCAGACGACCACCACGGCGATCATCGCGAGGTCGGATGCGGACAGGAGGCGGGCAGGCGCTGCGACGGCGGGGGACGAGGTACTCACGGCGGCGGGGCATAGGGC
>NZ_RAVZ01000423.1 GCF_003611635.1 Corallococcus terminator
ACACGCTTCTGTCGCCCCCGGAACCTCCTCCTCCGGACGTCGAGCCCCCTCGGACGGGGCCGCCCGGGAGCCTGGAACTGCTGGGCCTCCTCGCCGTGGCGCTGGTGCCCATCGTCGTGGCGGTGCGCGAGCTGGGCCGCATCCACCCCGACGAGGTCTTCCAGGCCCTGGAGCCCGCGTGGTGGCGCGTGCACGGCTACGGCGTGCTGGCCTGGGAGTGGCGCGAGGGCCTGCGCAACTGGGCCTTCCCCGGAGTGCTGGCCGCCTTCCTCAAGCTGTCGCAGGTGTTCGGCATCACCGACCCGCGCGTCTACCGGGGCGTGGTGGCCCTCCCCCAGTTCGCCCTGCACGCGTGGAGCCTGTGGGCGGTGTACCGCTTCGCCGAGCGCAGGGCCGGGCACTCCGGAGGAGCCCTCGCCGTGCTGCTGCTGGGGCTGAGCGGTCCGGTGCTGCTCTTCGCCGGACGCACGCTGTCGGAGTCCGTCTCCGCGTCCTTCCTGCTCGTGGCCATGGAGGCGCTGGACCGGCCGGACACCGGCACGGCTTCAAGGACCCGGCGCGCCGGGCTCATGGGAGGTCTGGCGCTGGGGCTCGCGGTGGTGACGCGCTACCCGTCCGCGCTCTTCGTCCTGGCCGCGCTGGGCTGGCTCCTGGTGGCGCGTCGGTGGCGCCTGTTCGCCTTCACCTGCGTGGGTGGGGCCGGTGTGGCGCTGGGGCTGGGACTGCTCGACTGGGGGACCTGGGGCACGCCCTTCCACTCGTTCGTGGCCTACGTGCGCTACAACGTCCTGTCGGGTGAAGCCGCCGCCGCGTTTGGCGCGTCGCCGCCGGACTTCTACTGGCAGCCGCTGCTCCGGGCCGTCCCCCTCTGGGCCTGGGCCGCCCTGCCGTTGTCCCTGGGGCCGCTGCTCCGCTGGCGCACGCTGTCCCTGCCGCTCACGTGCGCGGCCGTCTACACCGCCGTCCTGCTGGCCACGCCGCACAAGGAGGAGCGCTTCCTCTACCCGGCGCTGGTGCTGGGCCTGCTCGCGGCGGCGTCCCAACTGGCCGCGTCCATCATGGCGCTCCAGCGGCCCCTGCCGAGGGGCGTGCTGGCGTCCCTCTCGCTGTGGCTGGGCTTCGTGAACCCCCAGGGCTACCCCTCCCAGGACCTGCGCCGGGACCAGTTCCGCGCCATCGTCCGGGCCACTCGGGGGGACGCGACGGGGCTCCTCATCGTCAACGAGGGCCTGTGGGGTTCCGGGGGGTTCTTCTACATCGGCCGGAACATCCCCTGGCGCACCTGCGACTGGCCCCGCGACGCGGCCTTCCGGGCGTCCATGAGCGACCCCACCTTCAACCGCGCCGTTTCCTTCGAGGGCCGCGCACTGCCGGAACTCCAGGCCGCCGGCTTCCGCATCGTCCACCAGGTGGAGCGAGAAACCATCCTCGTCCGCGACTGAGCGAAGGGGCCGGGCAGGGGAGGGCCTGCCCGCAAAGCAGAAGCGCCGGTGTCCCTAGAAGGGACACCGGCGCTTCATGTCAAAACAGAACGGCCGGGACACACGCGGAAGTACGCTACCGTTGCTTCCTTCCGGACCTGGCGGGGTTCGCGCCCCCACGTTGTCCCGACCACAAACTCAGTACTTCTGAAGATAACAACGGAGAGGGTGGGATTCGAACCCACGATACCCTTTCAGATATGCACGCGTTCCAGGCGTGTGCCTTCAACCGCTCGGCCACCTCTCCAAGGACAATGGAGCGGAGAGCGTAGGATTCGAACCTACGGTACCGTTACCGGTACGCCTGATTTCGAGTCAGGTGCCTTCGACCACTCGGCCAGCTCTCCAAGTATTCAGTTTTCACGTCGCTTCGCGCGCAAGCGCTCGAAGAACGTCTTGAGAAGCTGGCGAGAGTCCTCCGCCAGGATGCCGCTTGTCACTTGGAGCCGGTGATTGTGTCGCGGCTCCTCTACGAGATTGTACAGCGAACCGACCGCGCCCGCCTTGGGGTCCATCGTACCAAAGACGAGCCGGGTGACGCGAGACTGCACCAACGCGCCGGCGCACATGGCGCACGGTTCCAGCGTCACGTACAGGGTGACGCCAGAGAGTCGCCAGGCACCGCGTGCTTTCGCAGCGGCATCCAGCGCGAGCATCTCTGCGTGGGCGAAGGGGTTTCGGTCGCATTCGCGCCGGTTGAAGCCCGTGCCCACGACGTTTCCGTCCAGCACTGCTACCGCACCGACGGGTACTTCTCCGAGTGAAGCTGCTTCCCGCGCGAGCACAAGTGCCTGCTGCATGAAAGCGATGTCATCACTCATGAGTCCTGCGCCACAAAAGAAGATGGCGCTCCCTGGAGGATTCGAACCTCCGGCCTTCGGATTCGTAGTCCGACGCTCTATCCAGCTGAGCTAAGGGAGCAATGTCTTCCGGTGCTGCTTACAACAGTTGGCGGAGAGAGAGGGATTCGAACCCTCGATACCCTTACGAGTATGCAGGTTTAGCAAACCTGTGCCTTCAGCCTCTCGGCCATCTCTCCAACTCTTCTCTGTCAAAGAACCACGAAACTCAAGTCTAAAATCGGAGGCGGTAGGATTCGAACCTACGGAAGGCTTTCACCTTCTGCGGTTTTCAAGACCGCTGCCTTCAACCGCTCGGCCACGCCTCCACATCTTGTGCCGACGGTTCCCCGCTGGCCAACCGCGCCCGTGGGGCCGCCCTTCTACATCATTTCGGTTCGCGTGCAAGATGGTTGTTGGCCCCTTTTCCTGACGGGGCCCCATCTTTTCGCGCGCTACAGGGGGCGAAGCTCCTTCAGGCCGCCCATGTACGGCACCAACGCCTCCGGGATGGCGACGCTTCCGTCCTCCCGCTGGTAGTTCTCCAGGATGGCGATGCTCGTGCGCCCGACGGCCAGCCCGCTGCCGTTGAGGGTGTGCACCATCTGGGGCTTGTCGCCCTTCTGGGCGCGGAAGCGGATCTTCGCGCGGCGGGCCTGGAATTCGCCGCAGTCCGAGCAGGACGAAATCTCCCGGTACGCGCCCTGGCCCGGCAGCCAGACCTCGATGTCGTACGTCTTGCGCGCGCCGAAGCCCATGTCCCCGGTGCACAAGAGCATCACGCGGTGGTGCAGCCCCAGCCGGCGCAGGATGTCGCACGCGTCGTCCGTCATCGCCTCCAGCTCCTCCAGGCTCTTCTCCGGATGGGCGAACTTCACCAGCTCCACCTTGTGGAACTGGTGCTGGCGGATGAGGCCGCGCGTGTCGCGCCCCGCGGCGCCGGCCTCCGCGCGGAAGCACGGGCTGAAGGCGCAGTAGCGGATGGGGAGCTGGTCGCCCTCCAGGATTTCGTCCGCGTGGTAGTTCGTGACGGGCACTTCCGCCGTGGGGATGAGGAAGCGCTCGGGTTCGCCGGACGTCTTGAAGGCGTCGTCCTCGAACTTGGGCAACTGGCCCGTGCCCATCATCGTCTCGCGCAACACCAAGTAGGGCGGCAACAGCTCCGTGTAGCCCTTCTGCGTGTGCACATCGATCATGAAGGTGACGAGCGCGCGCTCCAGCCGCGCCAGCGCGCCCTTGTAGAAGGTGAAGCGGCTGCCGGACACCTTCGCGGCGCGCTCGAAGTCGAGCATGCCCAGCGATTCGCCCAGCTCGAAGTGCTGCTTCGGCGTGAAGAGCAGGTTGGGCTTCTCACCCCAGGCCTTCACCTGGACGTTCTCGTCCGCGCTGGTGCCCACGGGCACCGACTCATGGGGGACGTTGGGGATGAGGAGCAGGATGCGGTTGAGCTCCTCCTCCACTTCCTTGAGGCGGGACTCCTTCTCCTTTATCTCCTGGGAGACGCCGCGCAGGTCGCCGCGCAGTTTCTCCATCGCGGACGGGTCCTCCTTCGCCTTGCGCTTCATCTCGTCGTTGGCGGCGTTGCGACGCGCGGCCAGCGCTTCCATGGAGACGTAGAGGTCGCGGCGCTCCAGGAACAGCGCCTGGAAGGGCCCGAGGTCCAGGCTGCCGCCCCGCGTCTTCAGTCGGGCGACGACAGCATCGAAGTTCTGCGCAACGTTCCGGAGGTCCAGCATAGGGGCCCGCCTTGTAGTCATCCCGGGCGTGGGCCGGCAAGGCTCACCACGCCCGGCGTGCTCACGGATGGACGCACCCTGGCCCCCGGACTGACCGCCGTGTCCCCTGGGGACGGGCCCGGAGGCCTGCCCGGGGGGGCCGGTCAGTGTTCGAGGTCGTAGATTTCGTCCTCAATGTCCTTCTTGTCCGCCGCGTCCGGCTTCTTCACCAGGTACTCCTTGAAGGCGGAGATGGCGTCCTTGCGCTTGTTGCGCTCCTTGTAGGCGAAGCCCAGGTAGTAGAACGGCTGCGGGTTCTGGGGTTCGGCGGCGGTGGCCTTGCGGTACCAGTCGATGGCCTTGGCGTGCTGGGCCTGCTCGGTGAAGGCGCGCGCGACCTTGTAGTAGACGTACGTGAGCTTCGGGTCCGCCTTGATGGCCGCCTGGTAGCGGCGCACGGCGTCGTCCCAGCGCGCGGCGTTGAAGAGCGCGTCACCGATGGCGCCCATCACCCGCGTGCGCTGCGGATCCGCCTTGAGCGCGGCCTCGAAGGAGGCGATGGCGCCGTCGAAGTCCGCCTTCTCCAGGTACGCGTGGCCCAGGGCCTCGTGCGCGTCCGCGTAGTTGGCGTCCAACTCCACGGCGGCCTTCCACTGCTCCACGGCCTCCGGCAGCTTCTTCGCGTCGCGCAGGATGACGCCGTAGGCGTAGTGGTAGTCCGGGCGCTTGGGCGCGCGCTCCACCGCGCTCTTCATGCTGTCGAGCGCCTGGGTGTACTCGGAGCGCTTCGCGCGCACGAGGCCCAGGTAGTAGAGCGCCTCGTGGTTGGAGGGTTCGTTGCGCAGCGCGAGGCCCAGGTTGCTCTCCGCGCCGGGCAGATCGCCCTTCTCCAGCAGCACCGCGCCCAGGGTGATGGGGGTGGTGGTGGAGCGGGGGTCCTCCTGCTTGGCCTTCTCCAGCTCCGCCGCGGCCTCGTCCAGCCGGTGCAGCCGCCAGAGCACGAGCCCGCGCTGCAGCCGTCCGTCCTTCAAGAGGTGCGGATCCAACTCCAGGGCGCGGTTGGCCTCCGTCTCCGCGCGGGTCGCGTCGCCGCCCAGGAGCGCCACGCGCGACAGGCCCAGGTGGGCATCCGCCAGGTTGGGGTCCAACTGCACGGCGCGGTCGAACTCCTGCTGCGCCAGCAGGCTGTTGTTCTCCGCGAGCGCCAGCTCACCCAGGCCCGCGTGCACGCCCGCGTGGTCCGGCGCCTGCTTCGCGGCGGCCTCCAGCAGGGCCCGGGCGTCCGCGTTGCGGTGCTGCCGCAGGTACAGGCGGCCCAGGTAGAGGCCCGCGTCCACGAGCTTCGGATCCGCGGCGTTGGCGCGCTTGAAGTGGCCTTCCGCGTCCACGGGCTTGTCGAGCGCGTCCTCGATGCGGCCGAAGAGGTACGCGATGCGCGCCTCGTTGGGGAAGCCCTTGCTGGCGGCCTCCACGGCGGTGAGCGCGTCCTGCATCTTGCCCGTCATCACCAGCGAGGTGATGTGGCCGTCCACGTACTCCAGGTTGGCGTTGTCCTCCTTCGCGAGCGATTCGAAGAGGGGCAGCGCGCCGTCGTAGTCCCGCTGCGAGCGCAGCACCTGGGCGAGCTGCGCCTTGATGAAGGTGGAGTCCTGGTTGTCCTTCAGGGCCTCCTTCAGCTCGGTCTCCGCCTCCTTGGGCTTGAACTGCTGGAAGAGGGCCACGCCCTTGAGGCCACGGGCGCGGGCGCGCTCGGCGGGCCCCAGCTCGTTCTGGAGCTTCAGGGCGCTCTCCACGGCCTGGGCGCCCTGCTCAATGTTCGCCTTGCGTACCAGCAGCTCCACCGCGGCCAGCTCCACCGCGGACGCGGCGTGCTGCGGGTCGGCCTGCAGCGCGGCGGCGTAGGCCTGGGCGGCCTCGTCGGCCTTGCCCGCCGCCTGGTAGAGGTTTCCGAGCGCGTGGTGGGCCTTGGCGGACTTCGCGTCCCGCTCCAGCACCTTCTTCAGCGTCGCGATGGCATTGGTGTTGTCCTTCTTCTGTGCGTAGGCGTCCGACAGGAGGAAGGCCAACTCCAGGTCGCCCTGGTTGTCCTCACGGCTGTACGCGTCCTGCAGGCGGGCCTGCACGTCCGCGCCCTTGCGGGCATTGAGCGCGAGCCCGGCGGCCGTCTTGATGACCTCCACGTTCTTCTCGCCCAGCAGCCCGATGGCCTCCATCCGCTTGTCGCAGTTGGCGAGGTCGGCGCGCTCCGCGGCGGCGTAGCGGCGCTGGAGGTAGGCCACCGACTGGCACCAGAGGGCGCGGACCTCCGGGTACTCCTTGCCCTTGAGCACCTGCGCGCTCTTGTCGCGCGCTTCCTGGTAGCTGGCGTACGTGTCCCGCAGGAGGCCCAGCTTCGCCTCCGCCACGAGCTTCGCCTGGGGGGAACCCGAGGACACGCTGGCGGGGAAGAACTTGTGGCGGCCAAAGGCGCCGTAGCGGCTGGCCTCGAAGCTCAGGCCCGTGCCCAGCACGAGCACCGACACGCCGGCGGCCACCAGGTAGGGGATGCGCTTCTTCCACTTGAGGTCGGCGGCGCTGCGGTCCACGACGGACACCGCGGCCATGCGGCCTTCGTAGAGCTGGCGCAGCCGCTCCATGCTGGCCTGCCCGTTCGCGGGCTCCGTGCCGCCCGCCGTCTCCGAGCCGGGCTGGGCCGCGGAGGTCGCGACGGGGATGGCCTTGGAGGGGCCCTCCATCAGCCGCTGGATGGCGGTGGCAAAGATGGGCACCGTGCCGATGGCGGACCAGCTCTCCGAGTCGGACGAGACGTCCTCGTTGCCCAGGAGCTGGCCGTCCTCGAGCATCTTGACGATGACGCCCTCTTCGAACGGGCCGAACATCTTCCCGGAGCGGCGGCGCACGTGGAAGCGCTTCACCTGGATGCGCCCGCCGGGCTCCTTGCCGGAGGCGTCGTCGATGAAGCTGAGCATCTCCAGGCCGTCCGTGGGCCCCGCGGCGGGCGGGGGCGGCAGCGGCGCGGAGAGGTCCGCTTCCAGGT
>NZ_RAVZ01000424.1 GCF_003611635.1 Corallococcus terminator
TCCCCGTCCCCTCCGAGCAGCCGCTGTACCTGGGTGCCATCGTGGACCTGTCCCGCGGCCAGGTGGAGCTGCGCGAGGACAACAACGTCCGCGCGGACTTCCTCATGGGCGTGGGCCAGAAGCCGGACCTGATCATCAGCTCGCTGACGGCCCCCGCTCACGTCACCCCCGGCCAGTCCTTCACCGCCACCGCGCGGGTGTGCAACGTGGGCACGGAGCATTCCCCGAACGTCCCCGTGGAGCTGTACCTGTCCACCGAGCCGACGCTGGCGGTGGTGCCGGGAGCACCCCCTCCGGGCCGCGCGCCCGTGGGCATGTTCCAGGCGCCGGGCCTGGCGCCGGGTGAGTGCGCCCTGCGCTCCGTGAGCGCCTGGGCGGTGGTGCCGCCCCAGGCCCCCATGCCGAACCCCACGCTGTACGTGGGCGCGCTCGTGGATCCGCAGGCCGGCCTTCTGGAGCTGCGGGAGGACAACAACGCCTCGCCCGTCTCGCGCATCGGCGTGGGCATGGGCCCGGACCTGGTCGTCCGAAGCGTGCTGATGACGCCCAGCGCGCGGCCCGGCACCTCGTTCCAGACGTCGGTGCAGGTCTGCAATGAAGGCACCGCGTCCGCGGCCTCTTCGACGCTGGGCCTCTTCCTCTCCACCGAACCGGACTTCACCTTCCCCCAGGGCGTGCCGCCGCCCACGCTCATCCGGGTGGGCTCCGTGAACGTGATGCCGCTGGCGCAGGGCCAGTGCTCGACGGTGCCGTCGCTGGCGCAGGCCCAGCTTCCGCCCGAATCCGTGCCGGGACGTCCGCTGTACCTTGGCGCCGTCGCGGACGTGTCCCTCGCCCTCAACGAGCTGCGCGAGGACAACAACGTGCGCTCCGCCCCGATGAGCGTGGGCAACGGCCCGGACCTCGCGGTGCGGGAGGTGACGGGCCCCCGGAGCGTCATGCTCGGCGCCCCGCTCACGCTGGTCGTGACGGTCTGCAACATGGGCATGGACCTGGCGCCCCCCACGCCGGTGATGGCGGTGCTGACGTCGGACGCAGCGCTGTCCGTGAGCGCGCCCAACCCCGGCACGTCCACGGACTCCGTGGTGGGGACGGCGAACACGCCGTCGCTCGGTTCGGGCCAGTGCTCCGCCGTGAACGTGGCAGGGTACGCGAACCCTCCGCCCGGCGTGGATCCGGAAGCGCCCCGGTTCCTGGGCGCGCGCGTGGACTTCCCCCAGCAGCTCACGGAGCTGCGCGAGGACAACAACACCCTGGTGGGCCCCCGCGTGGGCGTGGGCTCCGGGCCCGACCTCGTGGTGCGCGCGCTGACCGCCCCGGCGAGCATCCCCGCGGGCTCTTCCTTCACCGCGCAGGTGAAGGTCTGCAACGAGGGGACGGCGGCCCTGAACAGCACCGTGCCGGTGGACCTGATCATCTCCAGCGAGCCGGTGGTCTACGTGCCAGGCCAGGCAAGCGCGCTGTACACGCAGCTCCAGCTTCCCGTGGGCAACCAGCCCGTGTCCTCACTCGGGGTGAACCAGTGCACGACGCTGTCCATCCCGGCCTACGCGTCCCGTCCGTCCAGCCCCGGATCCGCCTTCTATCTGGGGGCCATCGTCGACGCGCCGGGCTCGCGGTGGGAGCTGCGTGAGGACAACAACAGCTTCATGCTGCCCACGCCCACCGTGATGCCGTAGGCCGCCGCAAGTTCCGCGATGACGCGGCTGCGTTCCCCGCGAACGCAGCCGCCCCGTCACCCCTCGTCGTGAAGACAGCTCCTCCGAGTGCGCGGTCCGCCCCGGAGGGCTGGTCCCGGGGTTGCAATGAAGCCTGGCCATGTCCACCCAGGCCGCCGCCACCTCCGCTCCGTCCACCTCCAGCGCGCCCTCCATCGCTCCGCCGGACGCCCTCACGCAGGGGGTGCTCGACACCAACGCCGCCGTGCCACAGGTCGACGCGGCGGTGGCCGCGCTGCTCGCGCTGAGCGTGCCCTCCAGCACGCAGGTCCCCAGCCTCTCCGCCGACGTGGAGAAGGCGCGCGCGGACGCGACGCTGTGGACCACCACCTATCGCCCCCAGGTGTTGTCGACGCTCGCGGGCGTGGCCCGGTTCGGACAGACGTTCGACACGGCCTATGCGCAGCTTCAGCCCCTCTCCGTGCGGCTGGCCACCGGTGACTCCACCGCCATCGCGCCCTTCCAGCAGGTCCTCACCCAGCTCCAGGCGGACACCCAGGCCACCGCGACGGCGACCGCCAGTGTCCACACCGAGCTGGTGACGTATGAGACGTTGATCGACGGGGACATCGCCCTGCTCAACGCGGACCAGAGCGTCCTGATTCAACTCCAGGCCCAGGACACGCAGGCCGCCCAGGCCGCGAGCCAGGCCGCGGATCAGGTGGAGCAGCAGATCCAGCAGGACGAGGAGCAGATCGCGCTCGCATACCTCCAGGGCCACTACTACGTCGCGGCGCTGGAGCAGACCATCGACATGCTCACGGGCAAGGACCGCGAGCTGCGCGACCAGGAATCCCAGCTCAATGCCGAAGCCAACGCCGCCTCCGAGGACGCGCGCGAGGCGGGCGGCACCAGCGCCCAGGTCTCCCAATACCAGACGTTCCTCACGGCGCTGGCGGGCAGCATCGGCACACTCGACAACGGCTGGAACGTCCTGGATTCGAACTTCACCGTGCTGCTGCAGAGCGAAGACATCACCACGTATGGCTTCTTCACGCCCTCGTTGCTCGCGGCCGTGAAGGCGGATTGGGACAACCTCGCCCTTCAGGCTTCCCTCCTGCTGGGCATTTGATGAAAGGGACACCATGACCACCACGGCGACCGCCACGAACGCAGCGCAGGACAGCGACACGAACACGGACCCGCCGGACATTGGCGGCAGCGGGCTGTCCACCAGCGTGACGGACACGCAGACCGCCGCGTCCGTCATGCAGATGTATACGAACGTCGTGCTCCAGACGCCCATCATGAACCTGCCGTCGGAGGTGGACAGCCTGTCGGGCTCCACCGTCGTGGAGCAGCTTCCGGTGGACCAGGCCAACGCGCAGGCCCACGCGCGCTACTACCTGCAGACGCTCAACCCGCAGATGGTGTCGCTGCTGGGCACCATCATCGGGTACGGCAACCAGTGGACCGCGATGTACCACCAGCTGCTCTACCTCGCCAATCACCTCGACACGGGTGACAACCAGCAGCAGTTCATCGACGGCATCAACCTGCTCATCAAGCAGTGCGGCGTGGGCAAGGACCAGGCCACCGCCACGTCCTCCGCGCTGTTGGCCTTCGCCACCGATTCCCTGGACGCGGACGTGGCGGCCTTCAACCAGGACTACACCAACGTGAACCTCGCGTACGGTGCGGACAGCACGGAGATCACGGAGCTCAATCAGCGCATCGCCGCCGACCAGAAGGCCATGGACACGGCGTGCTGGGTGATCGCGGGCTCGGCCGTTGCCCTGGGCGTGGGCAGCATCGCGGTCCTCGTGGGCATCTTCGCGGAGATTCCCTCCGGGGGAACGTCCACCGCCATCGTGGTGGGCGGCTTCGCGCTGGCCGCGGGTGGCGCCGTCGTGGGCTCCCTGGCCCTGGTGGACTGGAACAACGCCAAGGACGACATGGTCGAGGCGACCACCGAGTTGAACAAGGACCAGACGCTCCTGTCGACCATGAACACGGCCATGCTCAACATCCAGAGCCTGAGCTCCGCGTGTAACCAGGCCGCGACCGCGGTGCAGGGCCTGGCGAACCAGTGGACCTCGCTGGCGGCGGATCTCCAGGCGACCATCGACCAGCTTGAAGTCGCCGAGGACGCCTCCTCGTGGATCGCCTCGCAGTTGGTGGCCGCCAACGCGGACTGGGAGACCACGCTCGCCCTGGCGACCTCCATCCAGCAGAACGGCACGCTGCCCGTGCAGCAGGAGAACTACGATGCGTGAGCCCTCCCCGGAGGTGTTCTCCCCCGTGCGCCTGACCACCGCGCTCGCTGGACTGGGCGCGGCGGGAACGACGCTCCAGATGTACGCGCAGGCCCTGGCGCAGCAGCCGGTGGTGAGCATGGCGTCGGTGCCGAGCCTCGCCACGGACCTGGGCCGCGCGCAGGAAGTGGCCCGGGCCTGCCTGGGGACGGTGATGCCCCAGGCGCTGAAGCTCGACGCGGCGAGCCTCGGGTTCATCAACCAGCTCATGGCCATGTATCCCCGGCTGCAGCATCTTGCCCAGCTCGTGGACCAGGGGGGCTCCGCTGGAAGCCAGGCGGCCCTCGAGCTCTCCCAGGGGTTGGACCTGCTCGCGCAGTTCCTCGCGCGGCAGACGGACACCGTCGCCGTGTTCGTGGCGGAGGCGCACCGGCTCTCCACCGTGACGACCGAGGTGTCGGATGCGCTGGCGGCGGATGCCGTCGCGGCGGCGGGGGATGCGGAGATCGCGAGCCTGGAGGCGCAGATCAACGACACGCTGGCGGCCATCGACCAGGATTGTCAGACCATCGCGAAGGGGCTGTCCGGCACGGACAAGGCGTTGGTCCAACTGGCCATCAAGATGTACAACTGCGAGGACTCACCCGTGGCGGCGGCGAAGGCCTTCGTGGGCCTCATCGTCAACACGGCGAACACCAGCGGTGACACCATCGCGGCGCAGCACGACGTGGAGCGGCAACTCCAGACGCTGACCACGCTCTACTCGGAGTTGAATCCGCTGCTCGCGGAGGCCGCGGTGGCGCAGACGGCGTCGCAGGAAGCGGCGCTGATGGCCCAGAGCACCACCCGCATGCAGCAGGCGGCGAATGACATGGGGCTCTCCTGGGCGGCGTTGATTGAGGGCTACGCGTCCCTCTCCCAGGCGCTCCAGCAGGGCACCTCCCTGCCGCCGCTCGCGCCCGTCCTGGAGGAGAACAAGGCGGGGTGGCAATCCCTGCTCGACGAATGCACGGCCTGGCAGCAGGTGGGCCTGTTCCCCGTGGTGCTGCTCCAGCCGACGACGGGCGTCGCCGCCTGAGGTCCCGCGGGCCAGCCTCCTGCCCCGCGGCCTCGGGGCAGGGGGCGGGCCCTCGCGGAGGGCCGGTTAGTAGCGCGGCCGGGTGGGCAGGTTCAGGTCGTCGCGCAGGACGTTCTCGCCCGGGCGGCCACCCTGCACCACGTCCGGCGTGGACGGGTCCTGATCCAGGTCGATGGGCAGACCCACCGCGGACGTCTCGCGGTTGTTCGTGCCGTTCTTCTCGCCGTTGGCCAGCGTGCCATTGGCGTAGTCGGACGCGTGCACCAGCTCGTGGAACAGGGCCACCACGGGAGGACGGTTCATCCAGTCCTCGTTGCCCAGCGAGATGCGCGTGGTGTTGTAGTTCACCGTGCCGTTGGTGCCCTTGCCCGCCGTGCCGTCCGCGTTGAACCAGGCGTCGGCCTTGTTCTGCGCGGCCGCGGAGTTGCCCCCGGACGTCTCCTGGATGGTCGTGGTGTGGCCGCTGTCGTCCAGCGTGCGCAGCAGGTCCTGGCCCGACGGCAGCGAGCGCATCGCGTCCAGGTCCGACTGGGTACGCGCCTGGAACTCCGCGCTGCCCGTCACCGTCACGGACCGCCCGCGCTGGTCCGCGTCCGTCATGTCGACGATCTCCCGCTCACCCGCGGCGTCGGCGGCGGTCGTCTCGTTCGCCTCCACGTACAGCTTGTCGGTGCCCTCGCCGCCCTCGACGGTGTCCGCGCCCGCGCCGCCCGCCACCGCGTCGTTGCCCGCGCCGCCGCCCAGCGTGTCGTTGCCGCGCCCGCCGATGACCTGGTCGTCGCCCTCGCCGCCGTCGGCCTTGTCGTCGCCCGCGCCCGCGTCGATGTAGTCGCGGTCCCCGCCGCCGGACAGGTCGTCGTTGCCGTCCAGGCCGTAGAGCACGTCCCGGCCCGCGCCGCCCTCGATGCGGTCATCGCCCGCGCCGCCCTCCAGGTAGTCGTCGCCGTCCAGGCCGCTCAGCGTGTCGTTGCCCTCGCCGCCGATGACGGTGTCGTTGCCCACGCCGCCCGTGAGCGTGTCGTTGCCCTTGCCGCCCACCAGCTTGTCGTCGCCCGCGCCGCCGTCCAGCGTGAGCGCCTGCGTGACGCTCGCGTCCACCGTGATGGAGTCGTTGCCGGCGCCGCCGTTGATGATGGCGCCCTTCGCCTGCTCGGCCGTGAGCGTCACCGTGTCCTTGCCGGACTTGATGGTCAGCCCGCCGTCCTTGTTCTGCGACACCGTGGCGGTGTTGTTGCCCACGCCCAGGTCCACCACCGTGTTGCCGGCGGCGTTGGTGCTCACCTGCGGCGTCGTGGCGTCCGCGACCGCCTTGGCCACGTTCTTCGCGACCTTGCTGATGGCCGACCCCAGGTCGCTGAAGATGCCGCCGTCCTTCTTCGCGCCAGCCGCCTCGCCCGCGGCGCGCACCGTGCCGGCTTCCTTGTCCTTCGCCCCCTGGGGCCGGACCGCCGGCGTGCGGGGCCCGGCGTCGAAGCCGTCCGACATCCGCTGGGAGACGGCGGCCTTCACCGCGTTGGGACGCGGCGCGGCGGCGGGCGTCTTCACCGGCTCCGACTTCACGGGGGACGTGGGACGCGAACCGGGCTTGCCAATCGAAGTCATGGGCTTCTCCCAGGTGACGGACACACCTGGAGTGGGTCCGGCGGACGGCCGCCGGGCGTCGGACGAACGCCGACTCGGGGATTGTCGCGGGGGCCGCCCCCGGGTTGCGTCCCCCCTCCCGATTGTCACGGTCAGGTGACACGAATCGGGCTGTCGTGTGACACGCGGGGGTCGCCTGTAACGGTGTGGCAACAACCCGGGTGGGTGTGTTGTCGGGCGTGAACCCGTCCGGTAACGGGAGCGCAACTTCGGGACCAAGAGCGCCTCCGCTCCCCCCGACCGGCCCGACGCCTTCATGACCGTCACCATTCGCTACCGCACCGTCCTCCAGGCCCTGCTGTCCGGCACGTCGCTCCTACTGGCCCCCGCCGTCCTCGCGCAGTCGGAGGCGCCGCCGCCTCCGGCGCCCGTGTCCGAGCCGGCGCCCGTGTCCGAGCCGGCCCCGGCCCCCCCTGTCGCCGTCGAAC
>NZ_RAVZ01000425.1 GCF_003611635.1 Corallococcus terminator
ATCCGAAGGAGGACGCGTGGTTGTGGGGCTGGGACACCACGCCGGGCATCGTGTCGGTGTGGGCGGAGCCCGACGGGCGCGCCTTCGTGTGGAAGCGGCAGCCGGGCACCTCCGCGCGGCTTCGCGAGGACGCACGCTACCGGCCCTGGCTGCTGCTCGCGTCGCTCCAGGACCTGGAGCATCTGGGCCCTTCTCTCCAGCCGGAGAGCGCGTCGCACGCACCGGGTTCGGTGACATTCCGCGAGTTGGAAGGGCCTGGAGCGCTGCGCTACCGGGTGAGCGCGGACGACGGCCGGGCGCTGGGGGCCTCGGTGCTGAGGGGCGCGTCGTCGCGGCTGGGCCAGCGCGTGGGCCACCTGCGCGACCTGGGTCCCCACGCGGTGCTGGTGCTGCCTCCGGAGGAGCAGTACCTGGTCGCCACCGGGCGCACGTACTTCCGCGACCTCGTCTTCGATGACCTTCGCCGCCTCCAGTTCGACCTGGAGACCACCGGCCTGGACCCGGCGACGGACCGCATCTTCCTCGTCGCGTTGAGGGACCCGGAGGGACGCACGGAGACGCTGGAGGTGACGGCGGACGGCGACGCGGGCGAGGCGGACCTGCTGCGCAGGCTGGTCGCGCGCATCCGGGAGGCGGATCCGGACGTGGTGGAGAACCACAACCTGCACGGCTTCGACCTGCCGTTCCTGGATCAGCGCGCGAAGCGACTGAACGTGTCGCTGGCGCTGGGCCGCGCGGGCCTGCCGGGGTTGCGCCACCGACCTTCCGCCCGGGGCGCCGCGCTGGGACGGGGGCCCGGAGGTCGCGAGGCGGACGCCATGCGCCGCGCGCGCTACACCGTGCCCGGCCGCGAGTTCATCGACACGTTGGATGCCGTGCGTCGGCACGACTTCTCCGCCCGCGACCTGCCCGGCCATGGCCTCAAGGCGGTGGCACGGCACCTGGGGCTCGCGGGCCCGGAGCGTGAGCTCATCCCCGGCGCGCGCGTGTACGAGGTGTTCCAGAAGGATCCGGAGCGGGTGCGCCGCTACGCGCGCGACGACGTGACGGAGGCCGCGGGGCTGGCGCACCTGATGGGCGGCGCGGCCTTCGCGCTCGCGCGCATGGCGCCCCGGCGGTACGAGCGATTGGCGGACGCGGGCCCGGCCACCGGCGTGTTGGATCCGCTGCTGGTGCGCGCGTACCTGCGCGAAGGCGCGGCGCTCCCGGCGCACGAGTCCGGCGACGGCACGTCCCACAGCGGCGCGGCGCTGCACCTGTTCGCCACCGGCGTCGCGCACCACGTGGTGAAGGCGGACGTGGCCAGCCTCTACCCGTCGTTGATGCGCCAGTACCGGATTGGACCGAAGCGCGACCGGCTCAACGTGCTGCTCGCGCTGGTGGACCGGCTGGTGGATCAGCGGCTGGACGCCAAGGCGAAGGCGAAGAAGGCGCCGCCCGGTTCGCCGGAGCGCCACACGCACGAGGCGCTCTCCGCGGCGATGAAGATCGTCATCAACTCCGCCTACGGCTACATGGGCGCGGGGGGCCTCACCCGCTTCTCCGACGTGCACGCCGCCAACGAGGTGACCCGGCACGGACGCGAGGTGCTGGGCCTCTTGTGCCGGGAGCTGGCGGGCCGGGGCGTGACGCTGCTGGAGGCGGACACGGACGGCGTCTACTTCTCGGTGCCGGAGGCGTGGACGGAGATCGACGAGCGGCGCGTGGTGTCGGAGGTCGCGGCCCTGCTGCCGCCCCGCGTGCGCCTGGAGTTCGACGGGCGCTACGCCTCGATGCTGTCGCACGAGCCGAAGAACTACGCGTTGCAACCCTACGCGGGGCCGCTCTTGCTGCGCGGCGTGGCGTTCCGCTCCAGCCGCGCGGAGCGCTATGGCGAGGACTTCCTGCGCCGCGCCCTCCAACATCTCCTCTCCGGGAACGTGCGCGCCGTGCGGGACACCTACGTGGACACGGTGATGGCGCTCAGAAGACGCCAGGTGCCCACCTTCGAGGTGACGGCCCAGGTGCGGCTGACGAAGTCGCCCGCGCAGTACCTGGCCACGCGCAAGCAGCGGCGCGAGCTGTCCTACGAAGCGCTGCTCACGAATGGCCGCGAACACTGGGCCCTGGGCGAGCGCGTGCGCATCTACCGCGCGACGGGCGGCCGCGCGGGCCTGCTGCTGGAACCGGACGCGGAGGAAGGCGAACCCGCGGCCCGACTCGCCGTCGGCGCACCGGCCGGCGACGACCGTCGCGACTACGACGTCGAGTACTACGTGCGCCTGCTCAAGGACACGTTCGCGGCCCGGATGGCGCGCGGACTCACCGCGGAGGACTTCGCCACGGTGTTCGCGGATCCCGACCAGCCGTCGCTCTTCACGCCGTCGCTTGCGGAGTCCCGGCCCGTGCTCACCGTGGTGCGCGAGCCCCGGGGCCCGGAGTTCGGCGAGGCCACCGCAAACCCAGACATCGTTCCGTGAAAGTCGTTGGAACACCGCGCTTGTCAGCGTGACTGGAACCTTGTCGTGTCCCGGTTCATCCGGGAGTCGTGGGGAGGGCTCTGCTACACTGCGTCAACCGCAATGGCCTTCTCGTTGATGACCCGTCCCACGTCCCGTGCGCTGGTGGTTCCCGGCACGGTGGCGATGCTGCTGCTGCTTCCCTGGCTCATCTATTCGAGCGCCATCGTCCACCGCTACGGCCTGCGCGACGACTACGCCATCCTGCGGGAGGCGCGCGAGGAGCCGGGCAAGATCCTCCGCGTCTGCGCCTCGCAGGGCCGTCCGCTCTACGGCTGGATGTTGGAGGCATCCGCGAAGGCGGCGGGCGGCATCGACGGGTTGATGGGACTGCGGCTGCTGGGCGTCGCCGGACTGGGTGTGCTCGCGGCGGCGGTCTTCCTGATGCTGCGCAAGGAAGGATGGAGGCCGGGCTCGGCGGCCCTGCTCGCGGGGTTCCTGACGCTGACGCCCTCCGCGCAGGTCATCGCCAACTGGAGCATCTGCTGGCCGCAGGCGGTGGCGCTGATGTTGGGGCTGGCGTCCTTCGCGTGCGCCCGCCGCGCCATCGGACACCCGGAGGAAACGGCGCCGCACGGGTGGCGCTGGACGCTGGCGGCCGTGGGGGCCATGGCCACCGCGACGCTCATCTATCAGGTGAGCGGCCTGTTCTACGCGGTGCTGCTGGCAGCGGCGCTGGTGGCGCGCCGCGACGCGTCCCTGAAGGACACCGCGCGCTGGATGGCGAAGCACCTGGTGGTGATGGGCGTGGGGCTGCTGCTCGCGTACGCCGTCACCCGGGTGACGTTCGCCACGGGCCTCTTCACGGCCTCGCCACGGATGTCCTTCGAGAAGCACTGGGTGGACAAGACCGTCTGGGCGCTCACGCACGTGTTCCCCAACGCGCTCGCGCTGTCCGCGCTCAACGAGACGCCCGGCGACATGGATGGTTACTGGGCCATGGTGGTGCTGACGCTGACGCTGCTGGGTGTGGGCGTCGTGGTGGAAGGCCGCCGTTCCGGGCTCACCGGCGTGGGGCGCTGGCTGCTGGCGCTGGTGACGCTGTCGGCGGCGGCGTATTCGGTGAGCTTCCTCGCCGGGGAGCGCTGGCCCACCTACCGCACGCTCAACGCGTTGACGGGCGTGTGGGCCGTCTTCTTCGCCGCGTCCCTGGTGAACCTGGGCACCGTCTGGCCCCGGCATGGGCCCCGCATGGCCATGCTGCTGCTCAGCGGGTTCGTGGCCTTCAGCGCGTTCCTCGCGCACGAGCAGTCCCTGGAGCTGTTCGCCCTGCCCCAGGGGCGGGAGCTGGCGCTGATGGAGCAGGGCGCGAGCCTCGTCATCCCCGCGCAGAAGCCGCGCGTCTTCGTCCTCACCGCGAAGCAGGCGGACTCCACCGCGCCCTTCCACTACCTGGACGAGTTCGGCTCCGTCTCCGTGGATGCGGAGTGGGTGGCCAAGGAGATGCTCAAGGAGGTCGTGAAGGAGCGCTTCCCCCGGGAGAAGGACATCGGCGGCCTCTACCGCTTCGCCGCCGGTCCCGAGGCCCCCGAGCCGCGCAACTACGACATCCTCATCGACATGCGCCGGCAGCACGTGAGCGCGGTGCGTCCCGTGCTCCAGCTCCCCCGGTAGCGGCGGGCCCACGGGAGCAGGCAGCCTCCAGCCACCACCGGAAGGATGAACCGGGCACGCGAGCGTCCTGCCGTACGGGAGAAGGGCCCCGTGCGCAGGAACTCCCACCCGGTTTTCCGGGGAGACGCGTCAGGCGGAGGCCTGCTCGACGGCTCTCGCGCCGCCGCGTGCAGGTTGGGCCCCACCCGGGGCGTGAATCCGGGTAATGACTTGGTGAGTGATGTCCTTCTTGCCCCGGCCCCCCCTTCCGCTTCCGCGAGCCTTCCGGGCCGTCGCGTCCCGCCCCTCGGAAGGACGTCCGGGTTTCCCCCGGGCAGAGGGAGCCGCCGTCGATGCCGGGTGAGCGTCCGGCACGGCATGACTGGGCGTACCTGGGCGCCGACTGGGCGGAGCACCTGCGCTCGCCGCTGAACCCGGAGGTGCTCCGGCTGGCGACGGAGTGGCAGCAGCACGGCCGTCCCTTCACCGTCGCCCGCCGGGACATGCCGGACCTGCACGACGAGCTGCGGCTGGGCCTCACCCTGCCCGACCGCCGTCACCTGGCGTTGCACGTGGCACGGCCGGCCGTGGTGCGCGTGTTGCCGCCGCCCACCGTGGCGGAGGCCCGGGCCACCGCGCCCGCGACGTGGCAGCCCGCGCTGGAGGACGTCATCGCGCTGGGCACCGTGTTGGACCTCACGGTGGGCGTCTTCGGTTCGCTGGCGTGGCAGTTGCGCACGGGCGTGACGTTCCTCCGGCCGCTGTCGGACGTGGACCTGCTGTTCGCCCCCGCGCGCTGGACCGACGTGGAGCGGCTGCTGTTCGGCCTGGAGGCGGTGTCGCGGCGCCACTCGGTGGTGCGCCTGGACGGCGAGGTCATCCTGCCCGACGGCGGCGCGGTGTCCTGGCGCGAGCTGGCGCTGGAGCCGGAGATCATCTGGGTCACCGGCCCCCGGGGCGCCAGCCCCCGCACGCTCAAGGACCTGCGCGCGCTGTTCCCCGCGGAGTCCTGAGCAGCAGGGGAGGTCGCGCCGCTTAGTCGCGCGTCACCGCCACGTCGTCCACCTGGAGCCAGGTGTCGCCCGCGTTCGCCCACGTCCCGGCGTACACCTCCACGGCGTGGTTCGCGCCGGAATCAAACGTGACGCTCAAGAGCGTGTAGTTGCCCAGCGCCTGCGTGAGGTGCGTCTCGTTGAGGACGGGCCCGTTGTTGAGCCCCCGCGCGCCGAAGTAGCCGTCGTTCTGGTTGGAGGAGGTCTTCACCCAGCCCGTCAGCGTGTAGCGCGTGTTCGGCGTCACCGCGACCTCCTGCCTGATGGCGTTCCACCCCGTGTTGTTGCGCACCCACGCGTTGTTCGCGCCCGTGCGAGCAAAGCCCAGCCCCCGGTCGATGCCCGCCTTGCCCAGCGTGGACCAGGGAGAGGTGGCCGTGCCGGAGGGCTGCTGTTCGAAGCCGCCCTGCGCGACGAGGTTCGCGCCCCGCGTGAGGCTCACGTCATCCAGTTGCGCCCAGGTGTCGCCCGCGTCCGCCCAGACGCCGCCGTACACCTCCACCACGGAGTTCGCGCCGGAGTTGAAGGTGACGGTGCGCTCCGTCCACGCCGCCAGGGCGCCGAAGGAGGACTCCCCCAGGAGGGGGCCATTGCCCGCCGCACGCGCGCCGAAGGAGCCCCGGCTGGTGTTGGGCGATGCGCGCAGCCAGCCCTTCAGCGTGTAGTCCGTGTAGGGCTGCACGACGACGCTCTGCTTGAGCGCGTTCCAGCCGCTGGTGCCACGCACGAAGCCGTTGTCCTGGCCCGTGCGCGCGTTGCCCAGCGCCCGGTCGATGCCGCCTCCGCCCGTGAGATACCAGGGCGCCATCGTCGGCGTGGCCGCCTGCGTCTCGAAGCCAGGCTCGGACAGCAGGTTGTCACCCTGCGTGTCGGGGGTGAGCGACGCGCGCAGCAGGAACGTGTTGTAGGGCGTCCACTGCGAGGTGATGAAGTACAGCTCCGTGGCGGTGTTGCCCCACGGGTGGATGAACCCGTTGTAGATGCCGGGGAAGGCAGCGCCGGTGGCCAGCAGCTTCTCCCCGCTCCACGGCCCCGTCGGCGTGCCCGCGTCGCGCAGGACGACGGCCTGCCGGTGCTCGTTGAGGTACGTCATCAGGAAGCGGCCCAGCGCCGCGTTGTAGACGACGGACATTTCCCCCGCGATGCCGATGACCACGGGCCGCGCCGCCGCCTGTGACGTGGACCAGCCGTTGCCGTCCCAGTAGCGGTACGCGTTGATGTCCAGCAGCGCGCCCTCCGGCACGCGCGCCAGGTGCACGTTGCCGAAGCGGCCGTTGGGCGTGGCGAACAGGTAGACGAACCCGCCGTTCTTCACCATCGCCGCCATCTGGAAGGGATTCGTCCAGCCAGCGTTGTTCGCCCAGCGGGCGGACGCGTGTTTCACCCAGCTCTGCCCGTTGTCGTCCGAGTACGCGATGCCCGCGTAATTGGTGATCCACTGCCCCGGATCCCCCCAGTGCCTGACGGACATGTAATGGATGTAGTGCCGTGAGCCCACGGTGACGCCCGCCGTGGGGATGACGGTCATCTCGTCGTTGTCCACCTTGCGCGACGGGAGGATCTCCTTCGCGTGCCGCGTGCCGTCCTGCACCATCGTGGTGAACGTGAGCCCGTTGGACAGCGTGGCGTCCGCCGAGCGCGCCAGCACGTTGCTGCGCCACCCGCCGCCACACCCGCCGTTGCCGCACCAGCCCGCGCCGAAGGTGTCCCCGAACAGGACGAACACCTCACCGCCGCCCTTGTCCCAGACGATGCCCAGGTCCGTGCCGTACACCTCGTAGTTCGAGTGCGTCTGGTTCGGGTTCGGCAACAGCTCCCCCGCGGGAGTCGCGCCCGTCACCCGCGCCACCTTCGTCACGTTCGTCGGCGTCACCGCCTCCGCCACCCCCGCGCCCCCCAACAGCCACAC
>NZ_RAVZ01000426.1 GCF_003611635.1 Corallococcus terminator
GTTGCCTGAGGCACCACCTCCCCCTTCCGGGGCGTCCCCTTCCCCTCCGCGGCCAGCACCGCCGTCTCCCGCGCCTTCGCCTCCGCCGGTACGGGCGTGGACATGGGCGGCGTCGAGGCGTTCTCCGTCAACTGCGCCACCAGCCGGGCGATCTGATACGCGCCCACCGGCTCGCCCAGCGACAGCACGAATCGCTCCAGGTCCGCCTGGAACTCACGGCAGTCCAGGTAGCGCTGGTCCCGGTCCTTCGCGAGCGCCCGCTCCAGGATGCGCTGCATCGCCGGGGGCAGGTCGGGCCGGCGCTCCACCGCGGGCACGAAGGGCTCGAAGAGGATGGACTGCATGATGCTCGCCTCCGTCGTCGCCTCGAAGGGGCGCCGGCCGGTGAGCAGCTCGTAGAGCACCATCCCCAGCGCGTACACATCCACGCGCGCATCCATGGCCCGGGCCTGGAGCTGCTCCGGGGGCATGTACGCGACCTTGCCCTTCACCACGCCCGTCTGCGTGCGGTGGCTCTGCCCCGCCACCTTCGCGATGCCGAAGTCCACCACCTTCACCGCGCCCTGCCGGGACAGCAGCACGTTCTCCGGACTGACATCGCGGTGGATCAACCCCAGCGGCGTCCCCGTCTCCGCGTCCGTGAGTTCATGCGCGAACGCCAGCCCCTCCGCCGCGGCGGCCACCATCTTCGCGCACAGGGCCGCGGGCAACGGCGACTTCAGCTCCGTGGAGCGCTTGATGAGCCGGCGCAGCGTGGGCCCGTCGATGTACTCCATCGCCAGGAAGTAACTGCCGTCCGCCTCGCCGAAGTCGAAGATCTGCACCACGTTCGGGTGGTCCAGTTGCGCGGCCAGCTTCGCCTCGCCCAGGAACATCTCCACGAACGCCTCATCCTCCGCCAGGTGCGGCAGGATGCGCTTGAGCACCAACGTCTTCTCGAAACCACGCGGCCCGGCGGCCTTGGCGAGGAACACCTCCGCCATGCCTCCCGAGGCAAGCTTGCGAACGAGCTGGTACTTCCCGAGTTGCATTGGCGGCGAGGTTTCCCACGGTTTTCCGGAAAAGTGAAACGGCCTTGAGGGTCGAGCGTCCGCCGGCCCGCAAGGTGTCGCGGGTGTTTGACCGTGACGTGACGTGCTCCGTAGGATCCGCGCTCCCATGCCCCCCAAGGCCATTGGTCCCTACCGCGTGTTGGAGACGCTCGGCAGTGGCGGGGCCGGGACCGTTTATCGGGCCCGGGACCGCCGCACGAACGACGAAGTCGCGCTGAAGCTCCTGTCGACCGGTCCGTCCCTGGACGACCGCGCCGCGAGGAGACTCGTGCGCGAATTCGAGACCCTCGCGGACCTTGCCCACCCCAACGTCGTGAAGGTCTTCGAGGCCGGCGTCCACGAGGGCTGGCCGTACCTGGCCATGGAGCTCATCGAAGGCCTCACCCTGCGCCACTACCTGGACGTGAGCGCGGGCGAGCTGCACTCCGCCACGCCACTGTCTCGCGCGCCGCTGTCCATCCGCCGCACCGAGGACGATGACTTCGGCAGCGTGGACGGGCCGGACGAGGACGCGGACGACGACTCGGTCGTGGACGACGACGAGGACGGCACGTTCGGCCTGAACGCCTTCGCGGAGGAAGCGCCCAGCGAGGACCTGGCCAGCTTCCACGGCGCGGGGGACGATTCGGATTCGGACGACGTGCCGGTGGATCCGCGCCGCGAGCCCGCGCGCAAGCCGGCCACCAAGGCGCACGCCGCCCCGCCGCGCATGGCGGACCTCAACCGCCCGGAGCGCATGGGCCGGCTGAAGGACGCGATGCTCCAGGTGTGCGAGGCGCTGGCGTACATCCACGGCCACGGGCTGGTGCACCGCGACCTGAAGCCGTCCAACATCATGGTGGACGACGACCGGCAGGTGCGGCTGATGGACTTCGGCCTCGCCAAGTTCCTCGCCGACGACGCGGGCATCACCGCGGACGGCAAGCTCGTGGGCACCTACCGGTACATGGCGCCGGAACAGATTCTGGGAGAGCCGCTGGATGGGCGCTCGGACCTGTACAGCCTGGGCGTCATCCTGTACGAGCTGATCAGCGGGCGTCCGCCGTTCGACGCGAAAACGCCGCACGAGCTGTGGCGTCAGGTGCTGGAGACGGAGGCACCGCCGCTGCTCGCGCTCAACCTGCATGGCGACCCGCAGCTCGCGCGCGTCGCCCATCGCCTCATCCGCAAGGAACCGGACGACCGGTTCCAGACGGCCGAGGAAGTCTACGAGGCCCTCTCCGAGTGAGCACCGCGACGACGCACACCCTCACCGTGGACGCCGCCAAGGCGGGCCAGCGCGTGGACCTGTTCGTGGGAGAGGCCCTGGGCCTGTCCCGCGCGCGCATGAAGCGCCTCTTCGACGAAGGCCAGGTGCGCGTCAACGGCCGCCCCGCGAAGAAGGGCCTGATGGTCGCCGCCGGCCAGCAGATCTCCGTGACGGTGGAGGAGACGACGCGCGAGGCCGTGCCCGACGCGGACTTCCCGCTGGTCATCCTGCACGAGGACGCCGCCCTGCTCTTCGTGGACAAACCCGCAGGCCGGGCCTCGCACCCGCTGCAACCGGGCGAGACGGGCACCGTGGCCAACGCGCTGGTCTCCCGCTACCCCGAGTGCGCGCAGGCGTCCCTGGATCCGCGCGAGGGCGGCCTGTGCCACCGCCTGGACGTGGAGACCTCCGGCGTGGTGGCCGCGGCCCGCACGCGCGAAGCCTGGACCGCCGTGCGCGAGTCCTTCAGCCAGCGCGCCGTGGACAAGCGCTACATCGCGCTGGTCACGGGGCCCCTGGCCGACGAGGGCGAGGTGGAGGTGCCCCTGCGCCACCACCCGCGCCATCCGGACCGCGTGGAGCCCGCGCCCCATGGCGCCGAGGACGCCCGCGAGGCGCTGTCCCACTTCCGCGTGCTCGGCCGCTCGGGGGACTACAGCCTGGTGGAGGTGAAGATCCTCACCGGCGTGCTGCATCAGGTGCGCGCGCACCTGGCCGGCATCGGCGCGCCGCTCGTGGGGGATGCGCTCTACGGGGGCCGCGAGGCGCCGGAGCTGGGCCGCTTCTTCCTGCACGCCCGCTCGCTCACCGTGCCCCATCCCGTCACGAAGGAGCCCGTGCGCGTGGAGAGCCCCCTGCCCCAGGACCTGGTGGCGGAGCTGGGGCGGCACGGCCTGACGCTTCCCGCGCCAGAGGCTGGGGCCGGGGCTATTCCCCCATCACCTTGAGGATGACGCGCTTGCGCCGCTGGCCGTCGAACTCGGCGTAGAACACCTGCTGCCAGGGGCCCAGGTCCAGCTTGCCCAAGGTGACGGGAATCAGGACCTGATGGTGGACGAGCATGGACTTCAGATGCGCGTCCCCGTTGTCCTCGCCGGTGCGGTGGTGGCGGTAGTCGGGGCCGGAGGGCGCCAGGTGCTGGAGCCAGTCCCAGATGTCCTCGTGGAGGCCGGGTTCGTCGTCGTTGACGAAGACGCCCGCGGTGATGTGCATGGCGGACACCAGCACCATGCCCTCCTGGATGGCGCTCTTCTTCACCAGCGCCGCCACGGTGTCGGTGAGGCGCACCAGCTCCCGCCGGGACTTCGTCTCGAACCAGAGGTATTCGGTGAGGGTCTTCATGGGCCGCACTGTCAGAGGGGGCCACTAGAGTGACTCACGCCATGCGAGCCATCCTCCACGTGGACATGGACGCCTTCTACGCGTCCGTCGAGCAGCGCGACAACCCGTCCCTCCGGGGCAAGCCCGTCATCGTTGGCGGGCATGCACAGCGGGGGGTGGTGGTCGCCGCCTCCTACGAGGTGCGGCCCTTCGGGGTGAAGAGCGCGATGCCCATGGCGCGCGCGGTGAAGCAGGCTCCGCACGCGGTGGTGGTGAAGCCCCGCTTCTCCGCCTACGCGGAGGCCAGCGAGCAGGTGTTCGCCATCTTCGAGCGCTACACGCCGCTCATCGAGCCCCTGTCGCTGGACGAAGCGTTCCTGGACGTGACGGCGTCGGTGGGGCTGTTCGGCGCGGCGGCGGACATCGCGAAGCGGATCCGCAAGGAGATTGCCCACGAGCTGAACCTGCCAGCGTCCGCAGGCATCGCCACGGCGAAGTTCGTAGCGAAGATTGCCTCCGACCTGGCCAAGCCCAACGGCCAGCGCGAAGTGCGCCCCGAGGAGACAGTGGCCTTCCTGGCAGGGCTGCCGGTGTCGCGGCTGTGGGGCGTGGGGCCCAAGACGGAAGAGGCGATGAAGCGCGCGGGGCTGTCCACCATCGGGGATGTGGCGGCGAGGGAGATGGGGTGGCTGGAGGAGCGCTTCGGCTCCAGCGGCAAGCACCTGTGGGAGCTGTCGCACGGCATCGACGCGCGGGACGTGGTGCCGGACCGGGCGGCCAAGAGCGTGGGCGCGGAGGACACGTTCGAGGAGGACCTGACGGGCCTGGAGACGCTGAAGCCGCACGTGCACGCGCAGGCGCTGCGGGTGGCACGGCGGCTGCGGCGGGCATCGCTGAAGGGCCGCGTGGTGCAGCTCAAGTTGAAGTTCGCGGACTTCACGCTCATCACCCGGCGCACCACGCTGCGCGAGGCGACGGACGACGGGCAGGTGCTCTACCGCGCGGCGCTGGAGTTGCTGGAGCGCGCGCACGAGGGCAAGGCGATGCGGCTCACGGGCGTCAGCGTGCAGTTGGACGAGGACGAGGCGCAGCTCGGGTTGTTTCCGGCGGCGGCGCCGAAGACGTCGAAGCTGAATGAAGCGATGGACCGCATCGCCGCGCGCTTCGGGAGCAAGGCCATCACCATGGCGGACATCGCGGGCGCGGAAGCGCCGGACGACGACGACCACCGCTCCGAACGGCCAGTGGAGAAGCCGAAGCGGTAGGACGCGAGACATCAGCGCCCATCTCACGCTGCCGGCGAAGAAACCGAAGCGGCAGGGCGCGAACATCAACGCCCGCTCCACGTATCCGGTGGAGAAGCCGAAGCGGCAGGACGCGAGGCCTCAGCACCCTTCCACCGCTCCGGGCTTCCGGTGCAGCGAAGCCGAAGCGCATCAAGCGCTCCGGCCTCTCGACGACTAACCCTCGCCGCCGTTGGAACCGGAGGACGACGCCGGACGCTCCGCGCCCGAACCGCCCTCGCCGCTCCCACCGCCGGTGCGACGACGACGACGACGACGGCGCTTGCGGCGGGGGCCTTCCGCGTCCGCCGCGCCACTCGCGCTCGCGCGCTGCGGGGGCACCTCTCCGGACTGCCACGCATCCAGCGCCTCGCGCCCTTCGCCCGTGGCCTCCACCGTCATCGCGAAGACGGCCAGCGCCTCGTTGAAGAGCGGATGGCGGCGGAAGGCGCCCGTCTTCTTGCGGCGCTCCCCGGACAGCGTGCGCTGCATGAGCAGCAGCATGCGGCAGCGCTCGGCGATGCGGCGCGGCAGCCTCGCGGCCTCCACGAAGCCCGCCAGCAGGTCCTCGATGACGTGCGCGACGGACGCGCGGCCCTCGTCCTGCGACTCCTCCGCCGGCTGCGTGCGGCCAATGGGCACCAGCAGCGTCGCGAGCAGGATCGCGTCGTCCAGCACCTCGCCCGCCGACACGCGCTTATCCAGCGCCTGGGCGAAGGCGTAGAAGGTCTTCTCCCCTTCCTTGCCGTTCTCCCGCAGGTATTCGTCCACCGGCGGCAGCAGCAGCTTCAGCGCGTCCAGCGCCGCCAGCAGCTTCAGCGCCGGGGCGGACACACCGCCGCGGATGAGCCGGAAGGTTTCTTCCAGGAGGCGCGCGGGCGCGCAGCGCGGCAGGTCCTCCACCGCGCCTTCCATCGCCGCGTACGTGCGCGACTCGATGTCCAGGTCCAGCTTCGCCGCGAAGCGCACCGCGCGCAGGATGCGCACCGGGTCCTCGCGCATGCGCACTTCCGGGTCGCCGATGGTGCGGATGAACCGCTCGTCCAGGTCGCGCCGGCCGCGCACGTAGTCGATGACCCGGCCTTCGGCCGCGTCGTAGAACAGGCCGTTGATGGTGAAGTCGCGACGGCGCGCGTCCTGCTGCGCGGTGCCGAAGACGTTGTCGTGGGTGATGAGCAGGTCCTCACCCGACGCCTCGTCCGTCGCCGCACCCGGGGCGGGCTCCAGCTCCGTCGGGTTCGCGCGGAAGGTGGACACCTCCACGATCTTCCCGCCCTTGAAGTACACGTGCGCCAGCCGGAAGCGCCTTCCGATGAGCCGGCAGTTGCGGAAGATGGCGCGCACCTCGCCCGGATGAGCGCTGGTCGCCACGTCGAAGTCCTTGGGCTTCTTGCCCAGGAGCAGGTCGCGCACGCAGCCGCCCACCAGGTACGCCTGGTGGCCGTGCTGGTGCAGCCGCAGCACCACCTTGAGCGCGTCCGGATCCATCTCGTCCGGGTCGATCTCCGCAGGCTCGCCGGTGCGCGTGGTGGTGGGCGCCTGGAGTTCCGGCTCGTTCGCCGCGGGCTCCGGCTCCGGCTCCAGGATGACGGCCTCGGGCTCCTCGGCCTCGTCGCCTGCTTCGGCGGCGGCCTGGGCGTCCTCGGCCTCCGCGGCCTTCAGGGCCTCGGTGGCGCGGCGGATCTCGTCGCTCACCTCGGGGTCGGCCGGGCCGGCGTCCTCGGTGTCGTCGTCGTCATCGAAGCCTTCATCATCCCCCGCGTCCGCGGAGTAGGAGGGCTCGGTGCCGTTGTCGGAAGGGGCCTCGGGGGCCCGGGATTCAGGTTCACTGGGACGCACGGAGGAGTCCGCCGGCTCGGTGGCCGCGGTGCGCTCCTCCTGGCCCGTCAGGTCCAGGGGGGAAGACATAGAAAAAACCTCGTGCGCGGACCCGGAGGACTCCACCGCTGCCGCCTCAAAGGAGGCCTCTCCGCGCGCGTCGTCTCCGGGCGCGGCTGGCAGCGTTCCGCCTGGGGGCGGGGGATGGGTCGGGTCTCGCGTCATTCGCCTCGGAAGGGCAGCCGTCTATCACGCATCATCCCACCCATGGGGGTTGCGCTTAAGGACATTCTTCAAGGACGTCGGGGGTCCACCAGGGGCCC
>NZ_RAVZ01000427.1 GCF_003611635.1 Corallococcus terminator
GGGAATCCCCACGCCCGGGCCTCCCTCCCCCCTTGTCGACGCGTCGACCGACACGTCGTTCGACACACCCTCCCGGGTCTCCAACCTCCGTCACGCAGCCCCAGGAAGAGTCAAAGCCAGACCGCGAACCCCACCCACGGGCCTGGCGCGTCCCTCACCAGGGAGTGCCGGTCCGGCGCATCCCTCCGGACACGGTAATTTTACGCGGCCGCCAGATTCGCCCGCTCTCATGAATTGATAATCACTGGAAGGCTCGTCCATCCCAGCAATGGCGACAGTATTCACGCGTAGTGAAGACGGCTCCAGGCGCAGGGCACAGGGAGTGCCTTCGCGGGAGTCCTCAAGGGGAGAGCACCGTGAAGACTGTTCGTTGGGGTGTCGCAGCGCTGGTGATGTTCGTCGTGGGATGCGGTCCCGTGGAGGAGAGCGTCCCGGCCGAGGAACCCGCCGTCCAGGAAGCAGGGCTGGCCCTGGCCTGTGCGAATTCGCTGGGCTGCCGTGACTCCTGTTACTGCCAGGCGGGCTTCTGCGTTCCGGATGGCTTCGGTCCGCCCCCGCCCGAAGGGCACTGCGAGACGCCACCCGTGCGCGCCTGCACCACGGGCTCCGACTGTGCTTCCGGCTGCAACTGCGTGGGCAGTGTCTGCGTCAACGACGGGTTCAGCCCGCCCGCCAACTGCCTGGTGGCGCCTCCGGACTCCTATGAGAGCGACAACACGCACACCTCCGCCTCGTCCTACATGGGCACGCCGCAACTCAAGCACACCTCCCACCGCGCGGGTGACGCGGACTGGGCGCTCGTGGCCACGCCGGTGAACCAGGTGATGACGGTGGAGGCCTACAACCTGCGCAACGCCCCCCAACTGCGCGTGGAGATCTACGCCTACAACTACGCCACCCGCACGTTGGGCGCGCTGCTGGCCTCTACCCAGACGACCGTCTGCTCGCAGATCACCCCCTCCTGCTTCATCTACCGGACGACGGCCAACGTCACCGCGGGCAGCGTCTACGCGGTGAAGGTAACGGACCGGCGCACCGTTCCGAGCGGGAGCGACTGGCGGCCCACCCCGGGGTATGACCTGAAGATGTACTGAGCACGGTCAACTCCAGACATCCGGGGCCCGGCGTCTTGCGTTCCACTGACGCCGGGCCTTCTTTGACAGAGGTCGCCGACGGATGAGGCGCGGCCTCACGAGGGGGCGTGGGAGGAGGGGCTGGTCACCCCAGAAATTCTGAAGTACAAAATTCCATGGAAGGTATTCGTTGGTTCGCGCTTGCGCTCCTGATCCTGTTTGCCGGCTACACAGTCCATGCCAGTCGGACAGAATCGTTTTGGAAGTCTCTAAAGACAGTTCTCGCGCTGAAATGGGGCCGCCAGGTAACAATCGATCTTTATCTGGGGCTCTTCTTGTTCAGCTTCTTCATCTATCTCAACGAGGGTTCGATACTTCTTGCAGTGGCCTGGTTGATTCCGACCCTGCTCCTGGGGAACATCGTCCCACTGATATATTTCGTGGTGAACTTCCACTCCCTGGTCAGCCACTTCATCTGAGCCGCGACCCAGTGTCTGGAGGAGAGGCAACGACGCAATGGACGCCCTGCGGAAGGGGCGGGCAGATGCAGCGGGAGCGAGTGGCCACGGCAAGCAGGCTGGCCGCGCAGCCCACCTGTCGACGCAAGCGGCGCTCCCACACTCAGCGGCGGAGTGGTGCCTCGTCGGCCGTGCCGTCGATGACGCGCTTCGCGATGGTGAAGGAGAAGCCCGCGCGTGCAAGCGCCGCCAGGTCGCGCTGGCGATTGTCCGCGCGCGTGCTGGCGTCGCGACGGAAGGGGCCCAGCCGCTTCTTGCGCGCCCAGATGAGGGCCGCGGCGTCCTCGGACACATCCTGGGTGGCCTCCGCCACCTTCTGCTGCACCAGTTCCTGGGCCACGCCCTTCATGCGCAGCTTCTGGGTGATGACCCGCGCGCTGCGGCCCGACGCGCGCAGCGAATGCGCCTTCGTCTCCGCGTAGGCCCCGTCGTTGATGAGGTTGTTGCGGATGAGCTTCTGCGTCAGCGCCTCCACCCAACCCACCGCCTCCGCGCGGTCACCGCCGTGGAACTTCACTGAACGGTCCACCCGGCGCATCAGCACGCGCTTGAGCTGGCTCACGGTGGCCGCGTAGCGCTTGAGGTAGTGCAGCGCGGCGTTCTCCAGGTAGCGCGCCGACACCTTCCGGGGCGGCTTCGGCTTGCGCGGTTCCCGGCGGCGGTCGCCGTCCCTGTCGGTTGGATCATCCATGGCACCACCCGGTCTACCACCGGGGTCCGACCCATGGGGCCACGTCTGGCGCCCCCACGACACGCCCTGGCAGGGCCCGTCCCGTCGCCTGCCTGTCTCACCCCGTGGGCGAGCGCACCGTGGGCGGGGGCTCCACGGGGATGCGGACCAGCAGGTAGGGAGGCTTGCGTCGCTCCTGTCCCCCATTGAAGTCGGGCAACCGGTTCCACTGTCCCAGCGTCACGTAGACGTGGTGCGCGTCGACGAAGATGCCGTCGGGCCACACGAAGCGAGCGTCGTGCGCCAGCCGCTCGAAGGTGCCATCCGGGGCCCGGCGCAGGATGGCGTCGTGTTCGAAGTCGGTGGTGTACAGCCGCCCCTGCGCGTCCTCGGCCAGGCCGTCCGCGGCGCCCTTCTCGCCTTCGTCACGCACGGAGGCGGCCACCTGAGCGTCGGAGGCGGCGGGGTTGGCCAGCACGTCGGTGGGGACACTGTAGAGCCGGTGGCTGCTCAGGGGCGCGTAGTACAGCCGCCGGCCGCCCTCGCCCAGCGCGAGCCCGTCCACGCCGCCCACGGGGAACGTGGGGTGCCGGGGGTCGTACTTCAGCGCGCGGCCCTCCAGCACGGTGAGGAAGCCCGGGTCGGGCTGGGTGGACGGGTGGGTGGCCAAGACGCGCCGCTGCCGTCCGGAGGCCAGGTCCACCACCACCAGCGCGGGCGTGGTGCCAAACGAGGAATCGGACACGTAGGCCGTCCCCTTCGCGCCGTGTCCCAGGTCCACGCGCAGGTCGTTCATGTGGCTGTCGGGGCGCAGCGCGGGCGCCTTCAGCGGCACGCTGGCGATGACCCGGTTCGTCTTCGGGTCAATGCCGACGACCTTCGCGCCGCCCTCCGGGATGTCATGGCCATGGCGCTTGCCATCGTCGATGACCCACAGCCGTCCCAGCCGGTCCACTGTCATCCCATGCACCGACAGCAGCCGCTCCGCCGGGGGCGCGTCGGACGGCAGGCTCATGGCGCTGGAGGGATAGGGGAAGAGCCGTCCCCCCTTCAATTCCGCGAGCGTGGCGCTCGCGTGGTCGTCCGCGTGGCGGGGGAAGCCCACGAAGATGCGGCCCTCCGGTGTCACCGCGATGCCGGACGGCCCCGGCCCCTCCATGCGCGCCAGCACCTCCACGGAACCGGAAGGCGCGGTGCCGGGGTCGGCGGTGTCGGTCTGCGCGCGGGCCACCGGGCCTCCCGCCATTCCGGCGAGCACGGTGACCATTGGCAGCAGCGGGATGGAGAACCAGGACACGGTGGGCTCCTTTGCGGAAGAGGGCGTGACGAAGGCATGGCGTGACCTGGCCACACGGCGACCCTCCCGGTGACATCATGTGCACCTCCCGTCCCCCCGGCCCGCCCGGTCGCCCGCTTCACGGCGCGGGCTCCGCCCGGGAGCCGGCCCCGAGATGAATCGCAGGGCTTCAAGCGCGGCGTGGAGGTCGTTGCCCCACACCACACGGAAAGGGCGTGGCCGCCTGCCTCATCAGCTCACTTTCTTCTTACGACGTACCGAGGAGGCCCCACGCTTCTGCGTCTTCGCGAGGGCTGCCTCGCCGGGCGTCGACACCACCTTGCGTCGCTTGCCCCCTATCGTGGACTTCTTCGCCCGAGGCTGTACCTCCTTGAACGCTTGGAAGCGCCTTCGAACGAAGTACATGGCGTTCATCAGCGCGTCGACGGGTCCCACTCCGTAGGAGTAGTAGATGCCATCCGTCACGTGTTCGAAGAGGATCGGGCAATACCAATCCTTCTTGTCCGCGAGCGGCGCGGGGCGGCCAATCGTGACCCGCGAGGTTCGCCGTGTTCCATCCCGGATCTCGTAGGACCAGTGGTCATCCGCGATCGGATCATCAATCGCGGCAAGCTTGGGACGCCAGTCCTTCACGCTACCTCCTCAGGGTCCCGCGCAGTCCGCAGAGCCGTCGCACTCATAGATCGCGCTGCACATGCCCCTGCAGGCTTGCTTGGTACCTTCTGCCGCAGCCCAGCAAAGTGCCTTCTTTCGCGTGTCCCGAAGGCGCCTGCAATAGTCCTTGAGGACCTCACCACCCGCCTCACATGCATCCAGGCACCCTTGTTTGTTCTCGGGGGACTCAAGGTCCTGGACTGGCTTGGATGGGGCAGGCTGTGACGGGGGCGGACACCCTTCAGGGTTCAGCGCGCAAAAGCTTCCGGGGCCGCGGGGATAATCCGCGAACACCGCAGGCGCCCTCTTGAGTTGGAGATCCGCCCCCGCGCAGGCCAGAACGCAACCCAATGCTCCCAGGTAGGCCAGCCTCAACCCGTTGCGTGGTGGACCTGATTGTTCCAATGGGCGTTCCATCACGTGGACTCCCCGGCACACCATCGAAAGTCGAGGCACCTGGGAGGTGAGCTTACGACTTCCAAGGTATGGCAATTCATCTGCGATGCAGGAGTGTGACTCAGCAGACGGCGCCACGAAACACGCTCAATCGACCCGCGCAGGCCGCACCCGCCCCCAGCGCAGAGCGCGGACCGGACGGACGGCGTTGCTCTCAGAAGAGGCGCATGAACTCCCCCTCCCGGAAGTCGGGTAGGCCGCCCTCCCACCCGTCCGCGACACACCGTGAGGAAAAACACGGGGCGGGTGTCGATTCCGCCGCCCATCCTTCGTCGCGCCGGTAGACCCACGAATCCCCCCAGGAGGTATCCCATGCGCTTCATGCTCATCCCCAGGCCGTCCACCCCAGAACCCACGCCCGCGCCGGCCGACGCGCCCTTCGACGAGGCCGTCTTCATCGCGCAGATGAAATTCAACGAGGAGATGCACGTGGCCGGCGTGCTCGTCGCCTCCGAGGGCCTCAGCGCGTCCTCCGCCGGTGCGCACGTCGTCTTCAAGGGCGGCAGGTCCGACGTGAAGGACGGCCCCTTCACCGAAACGAAGGAGCTCATCGGCGGCTTCTACGTGCTGGAGGTGAAGTCGAAGGAGGAGGCCATCGCCTGGGCCCGTCGCTACCCCGGCGGTATGGGCAACGATGACGTGATGGAGGTCCGCCCCCTCACCGGGTCCGACGACATCCCGGCGGAGTTCCTGGAACTCATCAGGAAGGCCGCGCCCACCTGGAGCCAGTCCTTCGAAAAGAAGTCCTCGTAACAATCCCCCTGTAACAGTGTTGTCACCGGGGCCCCGCCCGCCCCTGTCAGCCGGACGTGCTATGCGGCGCTTCCCCACCCCGGAGGCTCCGCCATGAATCCCCGTTCACTCGGACTCGCATGTCTTGTCGCATTTGCCGCTCCCGCCTGTAGCGGCCCCACCGAAGCGCCCACGGACGCCGTCGAGTCCGTGGAGACGACGGGCACCAGCACCGCCGCCGCCACGGTGGAGCGCCTCTACGCCACCGAGGCGTCGCTCACGCTGAGCTTCGAAACGCTGGGCACCTTCGAGACGCGCAACGGCGTGCGCTCGCTCATCCTCCACGCGACGGCGAACCGCTACCTGAGCAACGTGTTCAGCTACGTGCCCGACGACGCGTTCGGCCAGGCGAACATCATCAGCGAGCGCCGGCTGGAGGTGGTGCTCCCGGAAGGCCACGAGCTCAACTCGGTGCTGGCCGGCCTGCCCCTGTTCGTGACGGTGGACACCTTCACCGGCACGCCCACGCACTACACCGCGCGCATCGAAGTGGCCCCGCGCTTCTATGACTTCCGCGGCTCCAACGCGGTGTGGGTGTCGGAGAACGTCACGCCCTATTACGTCGTGAACGGCCTCCAGTCGCTCGTGTACCGGGGCAACGTGGACGCAGCGGCCAGCGCCCTCACCGTCACCGCGCCGGACGGCATCCCCGCCGTGGGCAACGTGGACGCGGACAGCTTCAAGCTGGACTGGAGCTACGACACGCTGAAGCAGGCCATGGACCCGCACACCACGCCGCTCACCTTCACGGCGGCGCTCAACGCGGGCGGAACGGCGCAGAAGACGGGCCGGCTCGTCGGCCGCGTCACCAGCCTCGCGCTCACCACCGGGGATGCGTACGACGTCTGGCCGTCGCCCTCGTGCCAGCCCGCCACCTACGACTGCGTGCAGAACCAGCCTTCCGGCACGACGGACTTCTCCGCGTGCGGCACCTACCGCCAGGTGACGCGCTGCCTGTACGTCTCCAACGCGTGTGACGTGGGCTCGCCCCAGCCGCTGTCGCTGACGTCCATCAACGCCTCCGCGCTGGAGCCCGCGCGCGTGACGTGGAACGTCGGCTCCAACAACGGCGCGTGGCATGGCCTGTCCCCCATCACCGCGTTCCGCACGCCGTCGTGCCCCACCACGACCCCCACCATCCAGGGCGTGGTCGCGAAGGTCGCGGAGCAGGACCAGTCCTTCCCGGACCCCACGGGCGGCACGTACACCAACCGCGCGGGCCTGTCGCAGAGCGTCCTCTTCACGTCGAACTACTACGGCGACGGCGCGGCGCTGCTCCAGGCGATTGACGCCTTCGCGGGTGGCGGCGACGTGCAGGCGTGGCTCTACACCCAGGGCGTGTCCTGCCATAACTGCCACGAGTTCGACACGCGCGCCGTCCTCTACTACCCGGCCACGCGCAAGGTCGTCGTGCTCGACGGCTACTACGGCTACGACTCCTGAGTTGAAGCACCCGGACCGCCTGCTTCGCCGCGTCTGAAGCAGCACCCCCTCCTGTCCTCCACGGCAGGAGGGGGTTCCCCGGCCACTCCGCGCTCCACACCGTCCATCCTGGGACGCGCAGGCCCACCC
>NZ_RAVZ01000428.1 GCF_003611635.1 Corallococcus terminator
GCGGCCCAGCACCGCCTTGCCCACCCACGGCGCCAGGGCGTCGAGCACCAGCAGCAAGCGCCCCTGGAGGAACGCCGGCACCGACGTGCGACCCGGCCGCTTCGCCAGCCGCACCACCGCGCGCGCCGAAGCGGCCCAGCACCGCCTTGCCCACCCACGGCGCCAGGGCGTCGAGCACCAGCAGCAAGCGCCCCTGGAGGAACGCCGGCACCGACGTGCGACCCGGCCGCTTCGCCAGCCGCACCACCGCGCGCGCCGAAGCGGCCCAGCACCGCCTTGCCCACCCACGGCGCCAGGGCGTCGAGCACCAGCAGCAAGCGCCCCTGGAGGAACGCCGGCACCGACGTGCGACCCGGCCGCTTCGCCAGCCGCACCACCGCGCGCGCCGAAGCGGCCCAGCACCGCCTTGCCCACCCACGGCGCCAGGGCGTCGAGCACCAGCAGCAAGCGCCCCTGGAGGAACGCCGGCACCGACGTGCGACCCGGCCGCTTCGCCAGCCGCACCACCGCGCGCGCCGAAGCGGCCCAGCACCGCCTTGCCCACCCACGGCGCCAGGGCGTCGAGCACCAGCAGCAAGCGCCCCTGGAGGAACGCCGGCACCGACGTGCGACCCGGCCGCTTCGCCAGCCGCACCACCGCGCGCGCCACCAGGTCCACGTCGTACGTGGGCGGCACGGGCACGGGCTTGCGCCCCAGCATCGTCGGCGCGTGGTCGAACATGGGCGTGGACACGGAGGGCACCATCACGTTGGACACGTGGATGCCGGTGCCCTCCAGCTCCAGCTCCAGTGACTTCGCCCATCCCAGCGTCGCGTGCTTCGCGGCCGAGTACGCCGACAACAGCGGCGCGGAGCCCGACGACAGCATGGACTGGATGTTGAGCAGGTGCCCGTGGCCCTGTTCACGGAAGTGCGGCAGCACCGCGCGGGCAAAGCGGAAGTAGCCGAAGCACGTCACGTCGAACACGCGCGTGATGTGCTCCCACGGGAGCTGATCAAAGGCGCCGTAGGACTGCACCGCCGCCGCGTTCACGAGCAGGTCCACGCGGCCGTAGTGCGCCACGCATTCGCGCACCACGCGCTCCACGTCCCCGGCCACCGTCACGTCGCCTTCGGACACCAGGCACTCACCGCCGCGCTGGAGCACCTCCACGCGCAGTTGCTCCAGGGCGAACTGGCGCCGCGCGGTGACGCACAGCCGCACCCCGGCCTCCGCCAGCCGCAGCGCGGACTGCCAGCCCACGCCGCTCGACGCGCCGGTGACGATGGCGACCTGTCCCCTCAAGCCCTCGTGATGTGCCATGCGCGTTCGCTCCTCCCCCCAACAGGTGGGCCTTCCGGCCCCGGGCGGCACGGCGAAGCGTCCGAAAACCTCCCGACAGCGCTCCCTCGTCCGGTCGCCCTGCGTGCCAGGGGCAGGGCGTGTCCCGCGCTGTCCCTCCAGTGCACCCACCGGAAGGCCGCCCCACCCTATGGGGCAGGAGCACGAGGACCCGAACCCCCAGGAGCACGCCATGCCAGAGCACAGCCCCAGCGCCGTCACGGACGAATCGCCCCAGCGGCTGGTGTCGCGGGCCATCGACCAGAGCCGGAGGCTGGCGCAGGCGGAGGTGGAGCTGGCCAAGGAGGAGCTGCGCCGCGACGCACGCCAGACACTGAAGGCGGCGGTCCTGCTGGGCAGCGGGGCCCTGCTCGTCCTGGGGGGCACGCTGTCGCTGGCGGTGTCGCTGGGCCTGCTGACGTCCACCCGCGGCCCCGTGCTGGCGCTGGGCCTGGGCGGCGCGGGGGCGGTGCTGGGATGGCAGGGCGCGCGACGGCTGCCCGGGCAACCGTGGCCAACGCCCGTCCGGAACCTGCGCCGGGACCTGGACGCGCTTCGCCCCTCCCTCTCCTGAAGCCTTCACCCACGCTCCACGAAAGGACCGTCCATGATCCGCTGGAACCGCAGCCTGCCCTTCGCGCGCCCCGAACGCGGCGCGCTGTTGAAGGACATCCTCATTGGCGCCGTGGGAGGGGCCCTGGGCACCTTCGCGATGAACCAGGCGCAGGCGCTGATGGCGAAGCTCGGCGAGTCGAAGCAACAGGACGCCTCACCCCAGCAGGAGCCCGCCACGGAGAAGGCGGCGCGCAAGCTCGCGGAGCCCGTGGGCGTGCACCTGGAGGGCGAACAGAAGAAGCGCGCGGGCAACGCCGTGCACTGGAGCTACGGCACGCTCTGGGGCGCCATCCACGGCGCGATGCATGAGCGTGTGCCGCTGGCGGGGAGGCTGTTCGGCGTGGGCTTCGGCCTGGGCCTCTTCCTCTTCGGTGACGAGCTGGCCGTGCCCGTGCTGGGCCTGGCCCCGCCGCCTCAAAAGGTGCCGGTGAAGACGCACCTGAGCGCGCTCGCCGCGCACCTCGTCTACGGCACCGCCGCGGAAGGCACCTACCGGGTCGTGCGACGCGCCCTGAGCTGAAGCCCTGCTTCAGCTCCAGGAGATGTCGTAGACGGCTTCCATGATGGACCGCGCGTGGCCCTTCACCTGCACATCACGCACGCCGGTGACCTCCAGGGCCGCGCGCAGGATGCCCTCGTTGTACGGCACCGGCATCAACGTGCGCATCATGGAGATGCGCCCCGCCGTCGGGCCCACCCACTCCACGGTGCGCTCGCCGAAGTTCAGGGCCAGCCGGTAGCCCGTCTGCATCGACTCCATCAGCCGCTTCGGGTCTCCCCCGGCCTGCTGCACCAGCTCCCGGGCGAACATGGAGTGGAGGAAGTCCAGCATGGCCTGGGTGCCAATCTGGCGCATGGCCGCGTCGAAGTCGCCCACCTGCGGCGCCAGTTGCCAGGCCGCCGCGAAGGCCAGACGCAGGAAGCGGGGAAACGGATAGGCCTGCGTGGAGACGTAGTCCGCCGTCTCCCCCGTCTGCTCCAGGATGCTCGCCACCGCCTTCTCGCCGCCCTGGAAGCGCACCGCGTCCAGAGCCCCCAGGAAGAACATGCCGCGCGATGTGTCTTCGTCGTTGGTGACGCCCAGCCGGGCGGTCAGGTCGCGTGCGATGTCCTCTGGAAGGTCCAGTGTTCCTTGCGGCATCGTTCGTCCTTTGAAAGGCGGAGGGGGAGGCCGCCGGGCTGGACCATTCCACAGGTCAAGCCCTGCCGCGAGTCCCCGCTGTTCAAACGACACATGTTTCAGGACGTGTGAGGTTCTCCCGGACCGGGTTCCGGAGAGGGCAGGAGGCGACCCACCATCTCCAGCAACTGGCTCACCGACACAGGCTTGCGCAGGTAGGCCACCGCTCCATCGGGTTTGAAAGGGCTTCCGGACAGCACGACGATGGGCACACCCTCCAGCATGCGCGCCTGCGCCAGGCGCAGAAGGAAGGACTGTCCATCCAGCACCGGCATCATCAGGTCCAATAGGACCAGGGATGGAGGCGGGTTCGCATGGAGCCATGCCCAAGCGTCCTCGCCATGCACGCACTGCTCGACCCGGTAGCCCTCCATCTCCAGCAGCGTGCTGAGCGCGTCGCGAATGTCTGCTTCGTCCTCGATCAACAGGACGAGCGGGGCACTGTCTGACATATGAGTCTCCCCTCGCTCCGTCACGTTCGAGCCTCCCCGTGACTCCTGGCCTCCGCGATTTCGCCCGACGATATGGGGGTCGTCGGTCGAAAGCGGGAGTGGCATTGGCACCGTGAATCGCGAACGGTGGGCGCCTCCCTTCCGGATTCTCCGGATCCGTTGTTTCCCTCGGGTCCGACTGCCCAAATGTCCGATACACAACGGGATTTCCCCGGGTCGCCGCGTACCGGGGCTTGCGGTTGCGGGGAGGCGTCCCAGGAGCTTTCCTGGGGACGCAATGCCAGACACCGCCCGGCCTCAGTCCACCGGCAACGCGACGCCGTAGCGCTCCAGGTCCTCCGGGGTGTTCACGTTCGCCAACGCGCGCGCATGCGGATCCACGGCGCGCAGCGCGGCCTCGGGCAGCGTCCGGGTCCGGAACCGCGACAGCACCTGACGCAGGGACGGGTCCTCCGCCAGCGCGTCACCCCACCGCGACGCCAGCTCCGCGCGGTACACGGCCAGCAGCGGCTCCCAGCGTCCCTCGCGCTCGAAGCACACCGCGTCCACGTCTTGCGCACGCGCCTCCAGCACCACGCGCGCCACGGCCTGGGTGATGAACGGCATGTCGCACGCCACCGCGAACACCCACGGCGTACACGCCGCGCCCAGCGCCGCGTGCACGCCCCCTGGAGCGCCCTTGCCCACCACCGCGTCCACCACCGTGCGCAGCCCGAAGCGCGCATAGGGCGCCGGTGCATTCGCCACCAGCAGCACGTCCCCGAAAGCGGCGCCGAGCCCCACCAACCGCTCCAGCACCGTGCGCCCCTCCACCCTCAACAGCCCCTTCACCACGCCGCCCAGCCGGCTCCCCTGCCCGCCCGCCAGGATGGCCAGTGTCACGTCGGGAAAGGTCGCGGATCCGTCCATGTCCACGGAACGCTACACAGCTTTCCCTCCGTCCACGCCTGCCTCATTCTCCGGGGAAGCGTGCCACTCCCGGGATTTCGTTTGGCAAGGGAGGGAGGGAGCAGCCGCAATCCGGATCCCCCCCGTGGACAAGCGCAGCCGGCCCGAGCGTAGAGTTCACACTCCGACGCATGCCGCTGACTCCCCTCCCCGCCGCGCGAATGGCCGCGCTCGAAGCCATCGTGCCCGCGGCCCCCTCGCACCTTCCGTTGCTGGAAGCCCACGGGCGGTTCCTCGCCGCCCGCGTGGACGCCGCGCGCGCGCTGCCTGGCTGCGACAACTCCGCCATGGACGGGTGGGCCGTGCGCGCCGAGGAGACGCGGGGCGCCTCGCGCGACCGTCCCGCGCGCCTGCGCATCGTCGACACCGTCTATGCCGGCCACCTGCCCCGGCACGCGCTCCGGCCCGGCGAGGCCGCGCGCGTCTTCACCGGCGCCCCTCTCCCCATGGGCGCTGATGCCGTCGTCCGCCAGGAGGCCGCGCGCCCCTCCGACGACGGCACGCACGTGGAGCTCTTCATCTGCGTCCTGCCCGGCCACGACCTGCGCCGCGCGGGTGAGGAGGTGAGGCCCGGCACCCCGCTGTTCCCCGCGGGGCAGCGCGTGGACGCCACCGTGCTCGGCGTGCTCGCGTCGCTGGGAGAAGCCACCGCCTTCGTGCGTCCCGGGCCGCGCGTGGCCGTCGTCGCCACCGGGGATGAGCTGGTGCCTCCTGGCCAGCCCGCCCTTCCCCACCAGGTCTTCGAGAGCAACCGCATCCTCGTGGCCGCCCTCGCCCGCGAAGCCGGCGCGGACGTCACCCACTTGTCCCGCTCGCGCGACGACGAGTCGGAGCTGCACGCGCAGTTGGAGCGGCTGGCGCCCCAGGTGGACGTGCTCATCACCACCGGGGGCGCGTCCGTGGGAGACCGGGACTGCGTGAAGCGCGTGCTGACGCGGATGGGGGCCCGGTTCCTGGTGGACGGCGTGGCGCTCAAGCCCGGCAAGCCGGTGGCCGTGGCGCGCCTGGGGAACACCGCCGTCGTCGTGCTGCCCGGCAATCCCGGCGCCGCCACCGTCGCGTTTGATCAGTTCGCTCGGCCGCTGCTCTTCAAGCACCAGGGCGTGCTCGAACAGCGCCGCGTCACCCGCGCCCGGCTCTCCGAGGGACGCCACAAGCAGGCGGGGCTCACCTACCTCGTCACGGTCGCGGCGCTCGACATCCGGGAGGACGGTGCCACGCCCTGGGCACGGCTGCGTCCCCAGGGCGCGGGGCAGATCCTCCAGAACGTGGCGGCCCAGGGGTGGGCGGTGCTGCCCTCGGGCCAGGCCGACTTCGCCGAGGGCGAGTCCGTGGACGTGCAGCTCTTCGCGCAGCCGGACTTCCAGGCCGTGGAGGCCGCGTGAAGCCGCTGCCCGCGCTCTGCATCATCGGCTGGTCCGGCTCTGGCAAGACGACGCTGCTGGAGCGTCTGGTGCCGGAGCTGTCCTCGCGGGGCCTGCGCGTGGCGTGCGTGAAGCACTCGTCCGACGCGCATCCGCTCCACCGTGCCGGCAGCGACACGGCGCGCCTCCAGGCCGCGGGTGCGCTGCGCGTGGGCTTCGCCACGCCGGAGGGAACGCAGCTCACCACGGCGGAGGCACTGTCCCCCGAGCACCTCGCTCGCCATGCGGACGCCGTGGACCTGTGGCTCGTGGAGGGCTGGAAGGACGGGCCCCTGCCGAAGCTGGAGGTGTGGCGCGAAGGACTGGGGACGCCGCTCGCGACCTCCCGGCCCGACGTGCTCGCGGTGGTGACGGATGCAGTGTCGCTTCCGCCTGCTCTCGCCTCGCTCCCGCGCCTGTCCACGAACGACGTGCGCGCCGTCGTGGACTTCATCGTCGCGTGGATCCGCGAAGGCGTGGAGCCGCGCGGCTCCCATGTGCTGGACGCTCAGGCTGTGCCTGGCTCCAGGACACCGCGCGCAGTGGATGCACCGCGCGCATCGCCTGCGCAGCACGCCACCCTCCGTGGCATCACCCACCGTCCCGTGCGCCGCTTCGACGGCGAGGTCCTGCGCGCCACCGAGGAGGACCGCATCGCCGTGGAGGAACCGCTGGAGATCCGCGTCAGCGGCGACGCCGTCGCCACCACGATGCGCACCCCCGGCCATGATCGCGAACTCGCCGTGGGCTTCCTCTTCGCCGAGGGCATCCTCCAGGACGTGGACGACCTGGGCAGCCTCTTCCACTGCGGCCACCCCGGCGACGAGGGCTTCGGCAACGTGCTGGAGGTCACCCCCGCCGCCGGCGCCGTGCTCGACCTGGAGCGCGTGGAAGCCACCCGCCGGGGCACCCTCACCACCTCCGCCTGTGGCGTGTGCGGCCGCCGGAACGTGGACGACCTGATGGCCACCGCCGGGAAGGGTCCCGTCCCCGTCGCCGGCTTGAACAGGACGCCCTTCAGCACGTAGTGCACGCCCTCATCCACGGAGTCGTACGTCCAGGTCGCCCCGGTGGTCGAAGCCGGATTGCCGGA
>NZ_RAVZ01000429.1 GCF_003611635.1 Corallococcus terminator
AGGCACTTGCGTATCTAGGCCCCACCTCATCACCGGGCCCGCCCTGACAGCCATGTCAGGCACCCCCTGCCATCCCGCCACCGTCCCAGTGACATCCATGTCAGGGGGAGCGGCGACGGCCATGGAAGATCCGCTACTCGCCCACCACGGAGCGGATGGTGTCGCGCATGGAGTAGCGGGCCTTCCAGCCCACGTCCTGGACCCACCGGTTGCCGTCCACGGCGCAGAGGAACTGGATGTGGTCCAGCTCCGGGGGCGGGAAGTTGGCCAGGCGGTAGCGGAACATCAGGCCCAGCAGCGGGCGGGCCAGCGGGTGCGGCACGGGGATGGCGGTGTGGCCCAGCTCTCCCAGCACCGCGGACAGGGGCACCTGGCCAGGGCCGACGACGTTGTAGACGCCCTTGGGCTCCGGGCGCAGGGCCTCCACCATCGCGCGCGCCACGTCCTCCACGTGGATGAGCTGCACCATCGGGTCGAAGCCCGCGAGCGTCCACGGGTAGCGCAGCCGCAGGTAGTTGGACGGCGCGTTCTTGATGGTGGGCCCGACGATGTGGACGGGCCGCAGAATCACGGTCTCGATGTGCGGGTGCTTCCAGAAGAAGCTGTGCGCCAGCATGTCCACTTCGATGAGGTCGCGCACACCGGAGAAGCGGCTCGCGGCCATCAGCGGCGCGTCCTCGGTGAGGAAGTTGGAGTTGTCCGGGCTGGGGCCGTAGACGTTGGCCGAGGAGAGGACGACCACCTTCTTCACGCCGTACTTCGCGCAGTACTCCAACAGGCGCGTGGTGCCCACGACGTTGAAGGAGTGGTGCTCCTCCTCGCTCATGCGCGGGTCATGCATGATGCCCATGTGGATGACGGCGCGGACCTCGTTCTTGCGAAAGACGTCCTCCGCCTTCTTCTTGCGCAGGTCCATCTGGTGCATCTCGACGTCCTTCGGCCGGCCCGCGAAGGGGCGCCGGTCGATGCCGATGATGCGCTCACGCTTGTGCAGCATCTTCGCCAGGGTGCGGCCCAGGTTGCCGCTGATGCCGGTGACGACGACGGCGGGCTTCTTGTGGTCCCCGCCGGACTCCTTCTCTTCCTCGTGCGGAGCGCTCACCAGAACACGCCCCGGCGTTCCTTGAGCCCCTGCTGGAGCATCGCCTGGATGGAGGCCTTCACGGTGCGCACCTTCTTGTCGAGTTCACTGTCCTCGTCATCCGCGCGGCCGGTGAAGTGCAGCGCGTCTCCGAAGTAGATCCGGTACTTGGTGGGCAGCGGGAACGCCGCGCCCGTGGGCGTGATGGGAAAGGACGGCATGCCCAGAAGCTTCGCCAGGGGCTTCAGGTTCATCAGCGCGGGGGCCTGTTCCTCGGCGCCCACCACGGCGATGGGGACGATGGGCGTGTTCGTCTCCAGGGCCAGGCGCATGAAGCCCAGGCCGAACTCCTGGAGCTGGTAGCGCTGGGGCCACAGCTTGTTGAGGCCGCGCGTGCCTTCGGGGAACACGAGGATGGCCTCCTCCGCCTCCAGCAGGCGGCGGCAGTTCTCCGGCGTGCCGACAATCTGGCCCACGCGCGCCATGAAGGTGGAGACGTAGGGCAAGGACGGCACCCACTTCTCCACCATGCTGCGGATGGCGCGCGGCGGAGAGCCCTCCACCATGAGGGCGATGCCAATCATGGCGCCGTCCATGGGGAGCTGGCCGGAGTGGTTGGACACCAGCAGCACGCGCCCTGACGGGATGCGGTCCGCGCCGTAGGCCTCCACGCGGAAGTAGTGGCGGTAGAGCCACAGGAACGGGGCGATGGCGGCCAGGCTGTAGTCCAGGTTGAACCCGAAGGGGTCCACCCCGTACTCGTTCTCCGTCCGGGCCAGGCCCTGGAGCTCACCGGATTGTGCTTCGCCCGCCATGCGCTCGGTCCAGCCGCGCAGGCCCTTCTTCACCTTGTCGCTGAAACGCTCCAGCATGGGCTGGCTCCTTAGCACCCCGGCACGCACACCGGGAGTGGGCCGGCAACCCATGCCGCGCTTCTGACGATAACCTGTCGGAAGGTGTCCCCCATGCGCATCACGCCCAAGCCCCAGTCCCCCTCCCGGACGTCCGCTCCGGGTTCCACCGTCGCGGCGACGGTGTTGACGCTCGCCTCGGCGGGAGGCGCGGCGGGGCGGATGAACACCAACAGCGACTTCCAGCCCCGGGCGCCCACGTCCCGCACCGGCGACACCGTGGCCGCGTCCACCCCGGTGCTGGCCCGGGCCGCCGCATCCGGCCTCGCGCGGGAGCCCTCGCGGGGGGTGGCCTTCGTGCGCGACTTCAACGCGAAGCTGTCCCTGCCGCCCGCGCGCCTGAGGGAGAAGCTCGCGATGATGCGCGAGAGCCCCTCCGCGATGTTCCGGGCGATGCCCGCGCTCTTCCATGCGGACCTCCGGGGCCCGTACGCGCAAGGCGCGAAGCTGGTGGACCGGCCGGCCCCGGACATCCTCGTGGTGGGCGATGCCCACGTGGGCAACCTGGGCACCTTCCGCGGACCGGAGGGCAAGGCGGTGTGGGGGCTCAACGACTTCGACCAGGCGGGCACCGCGTCGCCGGAGGCGGACCTCACGCGGCTGGCCACCAGCGCCGTGCTCACCGCGCGCGAGGCGGGCCTGTCCGCCGGGGAGCAGGCGGAGGCGGTCAAGGCGCTCGCGCAGGGGTACTTCGAGACGCTGGAGCTGCTGGCGGACGGGGATGCGAACCCGGGGGCCTTCCTGACGAAGAAGGAGTCGTCCGGGCCGGTGAAGGACCTCATCGACCAGTCGTGCGACACGTCGGCGAAGGACCTGCTGGCGAAGTACGTGAAGCTGGATGGCGCGAAGGGGCCCCATTTCCTCACCACGGACACGCTCAAGCCGCTGGACGCGACGCGAAAGGCCGCGGTGCGCACGGCGCTGGCGTCGTACGAAGCGACGCTGAAGGGCACCGAGGGCGTGGCCGTGCCCCTGAAGGTCCTGGACCTCGCGGAGCGCCTGGACGCCGGAGGGAGCAGCTACGGCCTGGAGCGCGACTACGTGCTCCTGGGCGCGAAGGATCCAAAGGCCCCGCCCGTGCTGCTGGAGCTGAAGGAGCTGCTGGCCTCCGGCGTGGGTTCGCCCCCGGCTCCCGCGAACGGCGCGGACGTGGTGAAGGCACAGAAGGAACTGGCCGGAGACGCGAACCCGCTCACGGGCGCGGTGACCCTGGGCGGCCGGGCCTTCCTCGTGCGCGAGGTGGAGCCGGAGAAGGGCAAGCTGGACGACGGCGCGCTCTCCAAGAAGAAGGGGCTGCGCTCCACCTTCGAACAGGCGGGCGTGGTGCTGGCCCGGGCGCATGGTCACACGCGGGAGCAGGCCACGCGGCTGGAGTCCTGGGTGGGCGGCGACACGCAGGAGTCCACGAAGCGGCTCACCGCCTTCGCGCAGGCCTACGCGGATCAGGCCGAAGCGGACTGGAAGGCCCTGAAGGCGGCGCGCTGAGCCGCGCGCCGTGACGTTCCCTCAAAGCGTCGCGGAGAGTTGCCCCGCCGCGTCGCGCAGGGTGACGACGTCGAAGTCTTCCTTGAGCCACTGGAAGATGCTGCGCAGCCGCTCCTGCTTCTTCGCGGCGCGCACCCTCAGGTCGCGCTGCTGGCGCACGAGCTCCGGCGGGATGCCATCCGCCGCGTCCAGCACGTCCACGCCGTGCAACTCGAAGTTGAAGAAGGCATCCGCCCGGCACGCCCGGTACGCGGCGCGCATGGTGCCGCGAGGCAGCGTGGTCGCGAACGTGCCGATGAACGGGAAGCGCACCACCGGCGTCACCGTCATCGGCAGCTCCACCACCGCGCCCGTGCCCCGACGGTAGGGCTGGGCCGGGTCCGGCCGGTACGGCACGCGCGGCGCGAGCAGCACGCGGGGCGTATCCAGCACGGAGCGCGAGGGCCGTCCCAGCGCCGCGAGCGCTCCCATCACCGCCGCCTTCGCCGCGTAGTAGGGCGCCGCGGGGAACGCGGAGGACCCGTACTGGTAGCCCTGCGCCACGGTGGCCGCGTACAGGTCCGCGTTCAGCGTGTAGCCCGGGGCCCGGAAGCCGGAGGGACGCACGCCGGTGGCCTTCAGGATGGCCGCGTCCGCGCGCGCCAGGTCGTCCGCGATGGCGGCGGCGCCTCGCCGCGAGAGCGCGTAGTCATGGGCGTGGCTGTGGCTTGCGACCTCGATGCCCGCCGCGTGGGACTGCCGCATGCCGGCCGCCGCGCCGGGGTCCGCCTCCAGGTCCTCCCCGATGGCGAAGAACGTCCCCGGCACGCCCACGGAGGCCAGCAGGTCGCGGAAGCGGGGCACCGCCACGCGGTGGATCAACGTGCGGGCCCGGTCATCCAGGAGCGTTTCGGGCAGTCCGTGGATCCGGCAGTAGTGCGGCAGCGAATCCAGGTCGACGGAGATGGACGCCAGTCGCGCCGCCGGCATGGGTCGCTCCTCAGGTCCCGCGGACGCGGATGACGTAGAACAGCTTGCCCACGTTCTTGAGCACGTTGGGCACGCGCTTGAACAGGTGGATGGACGGCTGGCGCTTCTCGTGGAGCTGGATGGGGATCTCCATCACGTTGAGCCCCTCGCGCCACGCGCGGATGACGAACTCGCTGGCGAACACGTCCATGTCCACCACGCACTTCTGGATGACGGGCAGCAGCGCTTCGCGGCGGAACGCCTTCAGGCCGTGCGTGTCCGTGCCCTGGAAGCCCAGCGCCACGCGCAGCAGCTTGTTGTGCACCCGCGTGGCCGCGCGGCGGATGAGGGGACGCTGGTCGCTCGCGCCCTTGGCCGCCTTGGAGCCCACGACCATGTCCGCCTCACCGCGCTCCAGACGGGGCAGCGCCGCGTCGTAGAAGGTCAGGTCGCACAGGTCGATCTCATCACACACCACGTAGGTGCCACGGGCCTTGAGGATGCCCTCCTTCAGCGCCACGCCGTAGTTGGGCGTCTCCGAGTGGAACCAGCGCAGGCGCGGGTTCTTGGCGCACAGATCCTCCAGGATCATGGGCGTCGAGTCGCGCGAGCCGTTCTCCGCGAAGATGATTTCGTAGTCGAGCCCGCGCGCATCCAGCCCCTGGCGCAGCTCTTCGGCTGCCTGGGCGATGATGGACTCTTCGTTGTAGACCGGGATGACGACGGAGAGGTGCAGGGCCATGGGTCCAGAAGAAGCGAAAGGTAGGCCTGGGGCCTAGCACGGCCCCAACCCACCCGTCGACAAGGAGATGACCCCTCGCGTCAGCCGTTCAGCGTCCGGGCGCAGGCCCGCCCGCCCAGGATGGCGTCCTCCATGGACGAGTACTCCCACTGGCCATAACGCCCTGCGATATGGATGCCCGCGTGTTCCAGGAAGCGGGTGATTTCCGCCTTCGCGGGGCCATACGCCTCGTCGTAGAGCACGTACGCGTTGGGGATCTCCTTCGCCTGCGCGAAGAGGATGTCGTCCTTCGAGCGGATCATCTCCGAGCGCAGCAAATCCTCCACCGCCTTGCGCTCCGCATCCTCCAGCGACAGCTCGCCGTGGTGGCTGAACTCGACGGAGAAGCTGGCCGTGTCCGCGGGGGCCAGCGGCGCGTACACCGCCGAGGGCGAACCGATGCGGTACGCATGGAACTCCGGCTCCGGCAGGTAGATCCAATGCCAGGGCTGACGGTTGGCGCCCTTCGCGCCCACGCACACGTACGTGACGGTGAAGGCCCGCAGGCGCTTCGCCGCGGCCTGCACCTCCTCCGGGGCCCCGGAGGCACCGCGCGCGATCAACTGCACCAGCGTGGGCAGCGCGATGGAGGACACGAGCCCCGAGTAGCCTTGCGTGCGCCCGTCCGACAGCACGACCTGCTTCGCCTTCCAGTCGATGGAGACGGGCTCGGTGTGCACGCTCAATTCGCCGCCGCGCAGGTGCTGTTTCATTGAGCGCGCCAGGCTCTCGATGCCGCCCTCGCGCGGGTAGAGGAACGAAGCGTTGTAGCCCAACTGGTCGCTGCCGGCGCCCAGCGCCCCGTCGACGACCTCCTTGAGGGTGGGGCGCGGCACGAAGCGGCCCACCCAGTTGGCGGACATCTCGCGCGGGTGCACGGTCCACAGCTTCTGGTTGTAGGGCAGCATGAAGTTCTTCGCGAAGCCTTCACCCATGTAGCGCAGGATGAACTCCTCGAAGTTGACCGGTTCGCGCTCGCGCAGGGCCCGGCCCTTCTCGCCGTAGATGGCCTCCACGTAGCCGACCAGGTTCTCCGCCACGACCTCCGGCGGCAGCCCGTGGGTGTTCACCTGGTAGGGAAAGCGCGTGAAGGTGCCGCGCGAGTACACCGCGGCGCGGCGCTGGATGCGCACCATCTGGTCGGGCATCCAGAGCGTGTTGACCAGCTCCTGGATCTCCGGGTCGCGCAGGTGGAGCCAGTGGCCGGTGGGGTCGAAGTAACACCCGTCGATGACCTCGGTCTTGATGAGGCCGCCGACCCGGTCCGACTTCTCGATGAGGCGCCAGGGGCGCTTGAGGAAATGCGCGGTGGACAGGCCCGCGAGGCCCGCCCCGAGGATGACGATGGGATCCATGCTCCTCCGGGTCTACCACCTCGTCCGGGGGGCTGGAAAAGGAAGGCATACTGCCGGTAGGGGCGTGCGCCCGCCCTCCTGGCCGCCCGGGTGACGACTCGTCGCCCGAGGGGCGCGTTCTTTCCGGGCTTGAAACGGCTCTGCTAGCCTGCACGCGCCGCGCGGACCATCGCACCGCCCATTCATTGCTGCGCGTGCGCGCGCCAGCCGGTCTCGTCGAAGGAAAACAATGAAAGTCTCCTGCCCGTCGTGCCAGACGAACTACAACATCGATGACAGGCGGATCCCGCCCGGGGGCGCGAAGCTCAAGTGTGCCCGGTGCCAGACCACGTTCCCCATCAAGGCCGATGACGTGAGCGCCGGCGCCCCCGAGGCCGCGGCCCCCACCGCGCCCCAGGCCGCCGCGATTCCGCTCCCGGGCACCGCCGCACCCCAGGCC
>NZ_RAVZ01000042.1 GCF_003611635.1 Corallococcus terminator
CCCCGCCACGACGCCACTTCCCCGGGCAGCGCGGGATTCGCGCTGTTACGGACCCTTCCGAGCGGGACGGAATGCAGCACGGGCCATCACGCCGACATGTGGAGCGGACGGAGACGCCGCCCCACAGTGGGGGTTCCCTCGGACAGGGTGTCCTCCAGCAGGGGCCCAATCGTCGGGAAGTACGCGGTTGGGCGCGGTGGGACCCGACATCTCGCACCGGGGGGGCTCCTCCCAGCGCGGGCCAGGGTCCTTATAATCGAAGTGCCTTTTCACCCCGTGAAGGAGAGCGCTTTCTCTCCGACACGAGCTGACGCGCGGTCCCACTCCGCGGCGGGGTCCCGAAGGGGCGAGAGCTTCAGATTGTCGTCGCCTGGGACCTCATCGGGGTGGGTGTGGAATGGCCTTCCAGCCCTCCAGGTTCACCATGCTGGCTTCTCCGAAAAGGGCGCGACCGTTCGCGCTCCACCGGGTGGCTTCGAGGGAGAGACATGAAGGACGCTGAGAAGGGCTCGTGGGTCTCCAGAATCGCCGCGTTCCAGGATGTGAAGACCTACGCGGAACTCAATTGGGACGGCTCGTTCGAGGACTACCTCGAAATCGTCCGCAAGAACCCCAAGGTCACCCGCACCGCCTTCCAGAGGATCTACGACATGATCCTCAGCCACGGAAAGTCGGAGTACATCGACAACAAGAAGAAGCTGACGCGCTACCACTTCTTCAGTGACGAGCGCTTCGGTGGCCGTGACGCCATCTTCGGCCTGGACGTGCCGCTGATGAAGCTGGTGAACGTCTTCAAGTCCGCCGCCCAGGGCTACGGCACGGAAAAGCGCGTCATCCTCCTGCACGGGCCCGTGGGGTCGTCCAAGTCCACCATCGCCCGCCTGCTCAAGAAGGGCATGGAGGAATACTCCAAGGTCCCGGAGGGCGCCGCCTACACCTTCTCCTGGCTCACCGACAAGAAGCAGCCCGACGGCACGGTGACGAAGGAGAAGATGAAGTGCCCCATGAACGAGGAGCCGCTCAACCTCATCCCCAGGGAGTGGCGCCCGAAGATCCTCGCGGAACTGTCGCCGCCGGAGTCCGGCTACACCATTCCCAATGGCTGCGAGCTGTGCCCCGCATGCCGCTTCGTCTTCAAGGAGCTCATGACCGAATACAAGGGCGACTTCGCCCAGGTCATGAACCACGTCCACGTCAACCGGCTCATCTTCAGCGAGAAGGACCGCGTCGGCATTGGCACGTTCCAGCCCAAGGATGAGAAGAACCAGGACTCCACCGAACTCACCGGCGACATCAACTACCGGAAGATCGCCGAGTACGGCTCCGACTCCGACCCGCGCGCCTTCAACTTCGACGGCGAGTTCAACATCGCCAACCGCGGCATCATCGAGTTCGTCGAAGTGCTCAAGCTGGACGTCGCGTTCCTCTACGACCTGCTCGGCGCGTCGCAGGAGCACAAGATCAAGCCGAAGAAGTTCCCGCAGACGGACATCGACGAAGTCATCATCGGCCACACCAACGAGCCTGAGTACAAGAAGCTCGAAAGCAACGAGTTCATGGAGGCGCTGCGTGACCGTACGGTGAAGATCGACATCCCGTACATCACCAAGCTCACGGAGGAGGTGAAGATCTACGAGAAGGACTTCAACTCCCGCGCCATCAAGGGCAAGCACATCGCGCCGCACACGCTGGAGATGGCCGCCATGTGGGCCGTCCTCACGCGCCTGGAGGAGCCCAAGAAGCACAACCTGTCGCTCCTGCAGAAGCTCAAGCTCTACAACGGGAAGACGCTGCCCAACTTCACCGAGGACAACATCAAGGAGCTGCGCAAGGAGAGCGTGCGCGAAGGCCTGGAGGGCATCAGCGCCCGCTACATCCAGGATAAAATCTCCAACGCCCTGGTGAGCGACAAGGGCGAAGGCTGCATCAACCCCTTCATGGTGCTCAACGAGCTGGAAGCCGGCTTGAAGACGCACTCCCTCATCAACAACGAGGACGCGCGCAAGCGGATGAAGGAGCTGCTCACCACGGTGAAGCAGGAGTACGAGGACATCGTCAAGAACGAGGTCCAGCGCGCCATCAGCGCCGACGAGGACGCCATCGGCAAGCTGTGCGGCAACTACATCGACAACATCAAGGCCTTCACCCAGAAGGAGAAGGTCCGCAACAAGTACACCGGCATCTACGAGGTCCCGGACGAGCGCCTCATGCGTTCGATTGAAGAGAAGATCGACATCCCGGAGAGCCGCAAGGACGACTTCCGCGGGGAGATCATGAACTACATCGGCGCGCTCGCCGTGGAGGGCAAGACCTTCAACTACCGGACCAACGAACGGCTGCACAAGGCGCTGGAGCTGAAGCTCTTCGAAGACCAGAAGGACAGCATCAAGCTCAAGAACCTGGTGTCCTCCGTCGTGGACAAGGAGACCCAGGAGAAGATCGATCTGGTGAAGGACCGGATGATGAAGAACTACGGGTACTGCGAGATCTGCTCCACGGACGTTCTCAACTTCGTGGCCAGCATCTTCGCCCGTGGTGACGCGAAGGAGTAGCTCCGGACACCACACAGGGGAGACGTGCCGCCGTGACCTTGAAGATCCACCAGGACCACTCCCGCTTCAAACAGATCGTCCGCGGGAAGATCAAAGCCAACCTGCGCAAGTACGTGCAGAAGGGCGAGATGCTGGGCAAGAAGGGCAAGGATGCCATCAGCATCCCCATCCCCTTCATCGACATCCCGCGCTTCAAGTACGGCCACAAGGAGCAGGGCGGCGTCGGACAGGGAGACGGCGAGGTGGGTCAGCAGCTCGGCCCCGGGGCGGTGGAGCCCGGGGACGGGCATCAGGCCGGCCAGGGCGAGGGAGACCACGCCCTGGAGGTGGACGTCACCCTGGAGGAGCTGGCGCAAATCCTGGGCGAAGAGCTCCAGCTTCCACGCATCGAGCGGCGGCAGAGCGAGCGCATCGTCACGCAGAAGGTGAAGTACACGGGCGTCAACACCACCGGCCCGGAGTCGCTGCGGCACTTCAAGCGCACCTTCAAGCAGGCCCTGAAGCGGCAGATCGCCACCGGCACCTACAACCCGAAGATGCCGGTCATCATCCCCACGCGCGAGGACCGGCGCTACCGCAGCTACAAGCTGCAGGAGCTGCCGGACACCAACGCGGTCATCATCTACATGATGGACGTGTCGGGTTCGATGGGGGACGAGCAGAAGGAGATCGTCCGCATCGAGAGCTTCTGGCTCGATACGTGGCTCAAGCACCAGTACAAGGGCCTGGAGTCGCGCTACATCATCCACGACGCGGTTGCCCGCGAAGTGGACCGCGACACGTTCTTCCACACCCGTGAATCCGGCGGGACGATGATCTCCAGCGCGTACAAGCTGTGCCGGGAGATCATCCAGGCGGACTACCCGAAGAGCGCGTGGAACATCTACCCGTTCCACTTCAGCGACGGTGACAACTGGAGCGCGGACGACACGCGCCAGTGCATTGAAATGCTGCGCAACGACATCCTCCCGCAGGTGAACCAGTTCGCCTACGGCCAGGTCGAGTCCCCCTACGGCAGCGGGCAGTTCATCAAGGACCTGCGCGAGGCGGTGGGTGACACGAACAACGTGTCGTTGAGCGAGATCGCGGACAAGGACGCCATCTACGCGTCCATCAAGGACTTCCTCGGCAAGGGCCGCTGAAGCGGTCGTTCATTCCCAATCGGAGCAACCTTCAGCGGAGCACCCGTCCGATGCCCAAGAGCCTGACACCCCGCCTCGCGTCGCTGCGGGACGAAATCCACGGCTATGCCAAGGAATTCGGCCTGGATTTCTTCGACACCGTCTTCGAGATGGTCAGCTACGACGAGATGAACATGGTCGCCGCCTACGGCGGCTTCCCTACCCGCTATCCCCACTGGCGCTGGGGCATGGAGTACGAGCAGTTGGCGAAGGGGTACGAGTACGGGCTCTCCAAAATCTACGAGCTCGTCATCAACAACGACCCTTGCTACGCCTACTTGATGGAGAGCAACCCGGAGGTGGACCAGAAGCTGGTCATGTCCCACGTCTACGGGCACTGCGACTTCTTCAAGAACAACTTCTCCTTCCGGCACACCAACCGCCGGATGATTGACGACATGGCCAACCACGCCACCCGCGTCCGGCGCTGGGTGGACAAGATTGGCGTGGAGAAGGTGGAGGACTTCATCGACCGGACGCTGTCGCTGGAGAACCTCATCGACCAGCACGCGCCGCACATCCGCCGCAATCCCGACCCGCAGCGCGCGGAAGAGGAGCTCAAGTCCAACGAGCGCGTGGAGGGCTTCAAGGTCAACCGCGAGTACATGCGCGGCTACATCAACCCTTCGGAGTTCCTGGACTCGCAGCGCAAGCACTCCGAGGACGAGAAGGCGCAGCGCAAGCGCTTCCCGGAGCGCCCGCAGCGGGACGTGCTGTACTTCCTGCTGGAGCACGCGCCGCTGGAGCCGTGGGAGGTGGACATCCTCTCCATCCTGCGCGACGAGGCGTACTACTTCGCGCCGCAGGGCCAGACGAAGATCATGAACGAGGGGTGGGCCAGCTACTGGCACTCCACCATCATGACCCGCCGGGCGCTGCGCGATGATGAGATCATCGACTACGCGGACCACCACTCCGGCACCATGGGCGTGCGCCCCGGCGCCATCAACCCCTACAAGCTGGGCATCGAGCTGTGGCGGGACATTGAAGACCGGTGGAACAAGGGCAAGTTCGGCAAGGAGTGGGACGAGTGCGACGACCTGCGCGCCCGCCAGTCCTGGGACAAGAAGCTGGGCGCGGGCCGTGAGAAGATTTTCGAGGTCCGCAAGCACTACAACGACATCACCTTCATCGACACATTCCTCACCGCCGAGTTCGCCATCCAGCAGAAGCTGTTCGTGTATGGCTTCAACGAGAAGCGCAACTCGTGGGAAATCCTCGACCGCGAGTTCCGCAAGGTGAAGAACAAGCTGCTCACGTCGCTCACCAACTTCGGGCAGCCCATCATCGAAGTGGTGGACGGCAACTACGAGAACCGCTCGGAGCTGCTGCTCGCGCACAAGCACGACGGGCAGGACCTGAAGGGCGACTACGCGCGGGAGACGCTGCGCAACCTCCAGAGCCTCTGGCGCCGGCCGGTGAACATCGTCACCCGCTACGACGGCAAGGGCGCCCTCCTGCGCTTCGACGGGCAGCACCATTCGGAGAAGAAGGTGGAACTGTAGGTCTGGGTGCACCAGCAGGCAGGCGGACAGGCGGGTGAAGCCGGAAGTTGGGCGGAGGTGCAACAGTCCTCTACACTCCTGTCCGCCCTCATGAAGACCGCCTCCCTCCTGTGCCTCGCCGCCCTCGGGGTGGCTTCGACGTCGGAAGCCGCCACCCAGTTCGAAATCAAGAACCGCCGCATCGAGCCGCGTCAGACGCTGGCGGGTGCGCTGCACGAAGCGGCGCTGCCCGACGCGCAGGTGGAAGCGGTCATCGCGGCGCTGGAAGGCGTGTTCGACTTCCGCCGCTCCCGCGTGGGCGACCAGTTCCGGCTGGTGATGCGCAACGGTGAGCTGGACTTCTTCGACTACCGCCAGAGCACCGTGGACGAGTGGCAGGTGCGCCGCGACGGGGAGAAGTACGTCGGCAGCAAGCGCTCCATCGAGGTGGAGAAGCAGGTGTCGCTCGTCTCCCTGGAGATCAGCACGTCCCTGTATGACGCGACGCTGGCGGCCGGCGAGGACCCGTCCATCGGCCTGGTGCTGTCGGACGTGTTCGCGTGGGACATCGACTTCTACCGGGACGTGCGCAAGGGCGACAAGGCGAAGGCCCTGGTGGAGAAGTTCGTCTCCAAGGGCCGCGTGCTGCGCTACGGCGAGGTGCTGGCGGCGACGTACGAAGGCGGCCTTGTCGGCAACAAGCGCGTGTTCCGCTACGTGCTGCCCAACGGCGAGGCGAACTTCTTCCAGGAGGACGGCGCCAGCGCCAAGAAGACCTTCCTCAAGAGCCCGCTGAAGTACGCGCACGTCACCAGCAGCTTCGGGTCGCGCTTCCACCCGGTGCTCCAGTACGTGAAGAACCACAACGGCGTGGACTACGGCACGCCCATTGGTACCCCGGTGTGGGCCGTCGCGGACGGCACCGTGGTGTCGGCGGGCAACGCGGGCGCCGCGGGCAACATGGTCGTGCTGCGCCACGCCAACGGCATGGAGACGCAGTACATGCACCTGTCGCGCTTCGGGGACGGCGTTCGCTCCGGCACGCGCGTGCGGCAGAAGCAGGTGATTGCCTATTCGGGCAACACCGGCCGCTCCACCGGGCCGCACCTGCACTTCGGCCTGAAGCGCAGCGGCACCTACGCCAACCCGCTCACCCAGAAGTTCCCCCGCGCGGATCCGCTTCCCAAGGAGCTGACGGGCGACTTCCTCGCCAAGGCGCACGACATGGCCCAGCAGTTGGATGCCGTCTCCGTGGCCGCCGTCGCGGGCAAGGCGGCGCCTCCGGCGGGCGGCGCGAAGTAGCCTCCGCGCGAAAGCCTCGCGTCACCCCGGGCCCCTCTTCCTTCACCGGAAGGGCGGGCCCGACGTGTTTCTCAGTCCCACTCGATGAGGTATTCGGATTCGCCCAGGGACAGCTCGGTGCCGCGCACCTGGCCCTCGCGCTGGACGGCGGTGAGGGCCCCGCCGAGGATGCCCTCGTGCACCTGCACGGGCAGCAGGTCGTCCCGGAAGAGCAGCCGCACGCGCTTGTCGCCCAGGGGCTGGTACTCGCGCTGCCCGTAGCTCACCGCGGTGGCGTAGGACGTGGGCGCGTTGCTGTAGATGCGCTTGGGGTCGTTGCCCAGGGTGAGGCGCAGGAGCGTCTGCCCCACCGTGGATTCGAAGAAGGTTCCGCAGATGGCGCCGCCACACGCGCGCAGGGCCGCGTCGTGCGTGCCGAACTCGGGCTGGAGCGCCTCCGCCGCGAAGGACAGCAGGCGCAGGAAGTCCACCGCCGGGTACGAGAAGAAGTCCACCGGGTTGCGCTGCAGCAGCGGCGCGCGCAGGCGCTCAGCAGTGTCGCGCCCCAGGTGCGTGCGCGTCAGGTGCAGCACCGCCGCGAAGCTCAGCCCCCGCACCGTGTCCCCTGGACGGGTCAGGGCGATGCGCTGCTCGAGATCAATCACGGGGGAAGCCATTCACTTCCGTTCTACCCCAACTTCCCGCGCTGACAGGCCCTTCGCGAGCATGGCTCGCACGGCCGCCCCTGCCTGGGTTCAGCCCGCATCACGGCGGGTCCCCGAGCACCTTCCCTCCCTGGAGGGGGGAGCGGCCAACCCGGGGGAGGGCTCCAGCTTTCCTGTCCCTGGGCGGGCCCGACGCGATACCCTCACGTCCGAATGCGCCATCGTCCCAACGATGGCGTCAGAAGTACCCACCCCTTCGCGACCTCCGAGACGACCGACTCATGGCTCCTCCCGCCTCCGCGCGCCCCGCCCCGCCCCCGCCCACCACCTCGGGTACGCCCGAAGACAGCGGCCGCACCGGACTCGACGCGGCCAGCGTCCGTCGCGGCTTCTTCGAACACGTGCGTTATTCGCGCGGCAAGAACCCGGAGACGGCCACCCCGCACGACCGCTTCATGGCCCTGTCCCTGGCGGTGCGCGACCGCCTCACCGACCGTTGGGTGAAGACGGCGCGCACCTACTACGAGCAGGACGTCAAACGCGCCTACTACCTGTCCGCCGAATACCTGCTGGGCCGCGCGCTGGGCAACAACCTGCTCAACCTCAACATGTACGAGTCCGCCGCGTCCGCCATGCAGGAGGTCGGCGTGGACCTGACGCAGTTGTTGGAGATGGAGCCGGACGCGGGCCTGGGCAACGGCGGCCTGGGACGGCTGGCGGCGTGCTTCCTGGATTCGCTGGCGACGCTCGGCTACCCGGGCATGGGCTACGGCATCCGCTACGAGTTCGGCATCTTCTCCCAGGACCTGGTGGAGGGACACCAGGTGGAGCGCGCGGACGAGTGGCTGAAGTTCGGCAACCCGTGGGAAATCGTCCGGCCGGAGAAGGCCGTGCCGGTGCGCTTCTTCGGGCGCGTGGAGCACCACCAGGGCCCGGATGGCCGGCCGGTGGCGCGCTGGGTGGGCGGAAAGACAGTCATCGGCGTGCCGTACGACACGCCGATCGCGGGCTACGGCAACAACACCGTCAACACGCTGCGGCTGTGGCAGGCGCGCGCGAGCGCCGAGTTCGACCTGCTGCTGTTCAACGCGGGTGACTACGAGCGGTCGGTGGTGGAGAAGAACGACTCAGAGGTCATCTCCAAGGTCCTCTACCCCAACGACGCGTTCCAGGCCGGCAAGGAGCTGCGCCTCAAGCAGCAGTACTTCTTCGTGGCGTGCTCCATCGCGGACATCGTCCGGCGCTACCTGAAGAACCACAGCGACTTCCGCGACTTCTCCCGCAAGGTCGCCATCCAGCTCAACGACACGCACCCGGCCATCGGCGTGGCGGAGCTGATGCGCGTGCTGGTGGATGAGAAGCAGTTGCTCTGGGACGAGGCGTGGTCCATCACCCAGGAGACGTTCGGCTACACCAACCACACGCTGCTCGCGGAGGCGATGGAGCGCTGGCCGGTGTCGCTGTTCGAGCGCCTGCTGCCCCGCCACCTGGAGATCATCTTCGAGATCAACCAGCGCTTCATGCGCCAGGTGCAGATCCGCTACCCGTTCGACGTGGAGAAGCAGCAGCGGATGAGCCTGGTGGAGGAGGGCCCGGAGAAGAAGATCCGCATGGCCCACCTGGCCGTCGTGGGCAGCCACAGCATCAACGGCGTGGCCGCGCTGCACACGGACCTGCTGCGCCGCGACGTGCTGCCGGACTTCGCGACCATGTATCCGGAGCGCTTCAACAACAAGACCAACGGCGTGACACCGCGCCGGTGGCTGGCGTGGTGCAACCCGCGCCTGTCCAAACTCATCACCAGCCGCATCGGTGAGGGGTGGGCCACGGACCTGGACCAGTTGACGAAGCTGGAGGCGCACGCGGAGGACCCGGAGTTCCGCAAGGCGTTCCGCGAGGTGAAGCGCGCGAACAAGGTGGACCTGGCCAACCACGTGCGCGACCTGCGTTGGGTGCAGCTCAACCCGGACGCCATCTTCGACGTGCAGATCAAACGACTGCACGAGTACAAGCGGCAGCTCCTGGACGCCATCCACATCGTGGCGCTGTGGATGAAGGCGCGCCGCGAGCCGTCCAGCGTCGTGCACCCGCGCGCGTTCCTCTTCGGCGCGAAGGCGGCCCCGGGCTACCACCTGGCGAAGCTGACCATCCGGCTCATCAACGGCATCGCGGAGGTCGTCAACAGCGACGCGGGCACCACGGGGTTGCAGGTGGTGTTCGTGCCCAACTACCGGGTGAGCCTCGCGGAGCGCATCATCCCGGCGGCGGACGTGTCCGAGCAGATTTCGACGGCGGGCTGGGAGGCCTCCGGCACGGGCAACATGAAGCTGATGCTGAATGGCGCGCTGACGCTGGGCACGCTGGACGGCGCCAACGTGGAGATCCGCGAGGCGGTGGGCGACGAGAACTTCTTCCTCTTCGGCCTCACCGCGGACGAGGTCATCGCGCGCAAGAAGGCCGGCTACCGGCCGCGCGAGGTGTACGACTCCAACACGGAGCTGCGCGAGGCGTTGGACCTCATCCGCTCCGGCTTCTTCTCCCCCGAGGACCGCAACCTCTTCCAGCCGCTGGTGGACAGCCTGCTGGACGAGGACCGCTACCTCGTGCTGGCTGACTTCGCCGCGTACAGCTCCAAGCAGGAAGAGGTCGTGCGCGCGTACCAGGACCAGGAGGGCTGGTCGAAGAAGTGCATCATCAACGTGGCCCGCGCGGGCATCTTCTCCTCCGACCGCACCATCAAGCAGTACGCGGAGGAGATCTGGAACGTGAAGCAGACGCGGGTGGAGTGACGCCCTGAAGCACCGGGCGCGGGCGGCCTCCCTCGGCCGCCCGCCCCGTACAGCCTGCGGCTTACGCGGCCTTGTTGAGCCAGGCCTCGTAGGCGCGGAAGTCGTAATCGCGTCCCAGGAAGTGGTTCACCAGGTGCGCGGCGTCATCGGAGCCACCCGGCTCCAGCACCGCGCGCCGGTACGCCTGCGCGGGCGCGGGGTTGAGCAGGCCCTGCTCCTGGAACACCGTGAAGAGGTCCTTCGCGATGACGAGCGACCACATGTACGTGTAGTAGTTGGACGAGTACCCATCCAGGTGCCCGAAGGTGAGGTGGAAGTACGTGCCCTCCAGGTATGGGAAGGGGATGTACTGGCCCTGGAGTTCGCGCACGAGCGCGGTGGCGTCCAGGCCCTTCGGGTCGCGCCGGTACAGCTCCAGGCTGAGCGCCGCGTAGAACATCTGCTGGCGCACGAAGAGGCCCTTGCCGAACTCATCCGCGCGGAGCATGCGCTCTATCAGCTCCGCGGGCAGCGCTTCGCCCGTCTGGTAGTGCTTCGAGAAGGTCTGCAGGCACGTCACGTCGCGCGCCCACTCCTCCAGCATCTGCGACGGCGCCTCCACGAAGTCCCATTCGGTGCGCACGCCGGACAGGCCCGCCCAGCGCGTGTGGCCTCCGAAGATGTGGTGCAGCAGGTGGCCGAACTCGTGGAAGAAGGTCTCCACGTCACCGTGCTGCATCAGCGCGGGCTCCGCGCCGGGCTTGGGGAAGTTGCAGATGAGCGCGCCTTCCGGCAGGCGGTGCCCCGTCTTCCCGCTGGTCAGCGTGAACTGCGCCGCGTGCTTGTACTTGTCCGCGCGCGGATGCATGTCCAGGAAGAAGCGGCCCTTGAGCGTGGCGCCTTCGTAGACATCAAACACCTCCACGTCCGGGTGCCACACCGGCACGTCCTTCACCGGGCGGTAGGTGACGCCGAAGAGGCGCGCGGTGAGATCCAACACGCCCTGCTTCACGCGCGTGTACTCGAAGTAGGGGCGCACCGTCTGCGAGTCGAAGGCGTACTGCTCCGCCTTCACGCGGTCATCCAGGTAGCCGGAGTCCCAGGGCTCCACCTGCGTGGCCTGGGGCTCGTCCTTCTTCTTGCGCTCCAGCAGCACCTGGTAGTCCGCATTCATGCGGCTTTCCGCGGCGGTGGAGATCTTCTGGATGAAGTCCCGCGCGGCGTCCGCGGTGCGCACCATCTTGTCCTCGGTGGCGTAGGCGGCCCAGTGCGGATAGCCCAGCAGCGTCGCCAGCTCGTGGCGGCGGGCGACGAGCCGGCCCAGCACGTCCACGTTGGCGGGATGGCCGCGCTGGCGGTTGGCGCGCCAGAGCTGCTCGCGGGCCTTGCCGTCGCGCGCGTAGGTGAGGAAGGGCACCAGGTCCGGGTAGTCGGTGGAGATGCGCACCTGACCGTCCGGGCCCGGGGCATGCGCGCGCGCGTAGTCCTCCGGCAGGCCGTCCAGCGCGGACGGGGGCAGCGACACCGTGCGGGTGTCCTGGCTGATGTTGCGGCTGAACTCCTGGCCGATGCGGATGAGCTCCTCCTGGAGCGCCTTCACCTTCGCGCGGGTGGCCTCGTCGCGGTCCACGCCAGCGCGGCGGAAGTCGCGCAGCACCTTCTCCATCCACTTGTGCGTGGACGCGTCCTCGCCGGACAGGTCCACGGCGGAGAGGACGTCGTAGACGCCCCGGTCCATGCGGATCTCGTTGGCGAGGTTCTCGATGGACTGCTCGGCGGCCTCCGCCGCTTCCCGCAGGGCCGCTTCCGGATGGGTGTGGCGCACGACGCTGGCGCGCGCGGAGGCGTCGTCGAGCGCGGCGGAGGATTCGTCGTAAAGCTCCAGCACCTCGCGCGGAGGCGTCTTCGCGGGCAGGGACTTGAGGCGCGCGATGCCGGCGCGGGCGCGCGCCAGGGCGCCCTCACTCGCGCGGCGGAAATCCTCCGGCGGGCAGGTGACATGGCGGGCGGCGTCGGGGACCAGGGGCTCGGACACGGGAAGGGCTCCTCTCAAGCCGTGGGTGGCGGAAAGGGCTCAAAGCTAATGCGCCCCGCACGCCCGGGCAGCATCCGTGTGAAGGCGGTGGGTCCTTTGTCGGGCACGGGTGGCCATCCCCTGCCCCGTTCCTTCGGGGACCGGACAGTCGGACGGCCCGTGGAGCGGGGGCGCCCCACCCTTCTCAGTAGAGGTTCCGCTTGTAGTCCTGGGTCAGGGCCCAGCTCATCATCCGTTTGGTCGCGAGCGCGCGAAGGGTGGCCGCGGCGGCGCCACGCTGTGGGCTCTGTCTGACGTGGTCGATGAACACGTCGGCCATCCGTGGCAGTTGGTCCGCGGGAACATGGTGCGAGGCGTCCCAGAGTCCGGCATGGAGGACGGCCGGACTGGCGCGCAGGCGTGCTTCGTGGGGTTCGAGCAGCAGGGCGATCTTCGGCACCTTGGTCGCGACCTCCATCGAAGCGAGCAGCCCAGGGTCCGTGGTGAGGGAAGCGACCCCGGAGAGCTCCAGCTCGCGCGCCTCCCCGGGCACCAGGGCCAGGATCGCGACCCGGGGTTGTTCAAGCAGGTTGTGGAACGTGTCCGTGCGGCGGTTGCCCGGCCTGTCGGCCACCGCCACCCGGCCTCCGTCGAGCCGCAGGAAGCCCGGGGGATCGCCTTTCGGGCTCACATCCGCGTGGCCCTGCGCATCCCACGAGGCCACGACGACGAAGGGCACACGGGAGAGCCAGTCCCGCACGGAGGCATCGCTCAGGGGGCCCGGCGTCACGGGGCCAGGCGATGTCGGGGCGACGGGCACCGGCGGCTTCCAGAACGCCGAGCGCATCAGCGCCTTCGCGCAATGCACGAACGTCTCTTCCACGGTAACGAGCAGGGTGTTGCCTTCGAGCGTCGCGCATCCATTCACGCGAAGCGTCTCCCCCAGTCCGGGGATGAGGAACAGGAGGCCGCACCCCACCGTGGGATTGAGCGAGATGGGTTCATGCAGCTCAAGTCGCAGGTGCGTGGAGTCCACCACCGTGGCGAAGCCCCTGGGCCCGCCCACGCTCGACAGCCGCGCCCTTCCCTCCTCGTCGATGAAGCCCAGGAGCGCGAACGAGGAGACCGAGAGCAGCCGGACGCAATGCGCATCCAGGGCCTCCAGCGACTTCATCATCACCCCGAACGGGCGCGAACCGACGAGCCGCTCCAACGCCTCGACCGACTGGACCTGGGACATGACCAAAGCATGCCATACTGATTTTGATTCGCAACTTCATCTAGACATAAGCTAGGCCTCCCGTCAGGACGAGTGCCGATGGGCGCATCGAAACGGCGGAGGCCGCCCCGGCGTGGTGCCGTGAGCGGCCTCCTGGGACTTCGGGGGTACGGCGGAGGTTTCAGTAGAACTCGAGCGGGCTCGCGGAGTTCTGCGGCTGCCGTGCCGCGCGGACCACGAAGTCCACGGAGTTGTTGTCCGTGTCCTGCCCATTGCCGCGCGAAGCGTCCGCGCCGCCCACGGCCATCGTAGCGGAAGTGGACGAGGACACGGCCTTGCGCTCCAGGCTTCCACCCACCGCCGGATGGGACGGGGCGGCGGAGCCTTCCGGTTGATTGCCGGTGCCGTAGCCAAGCTTGTCCACGTCGACGAAGACCGTGCCGGACAGACGCTGGAGACGGATGTGACCGCCAGCCGTCGTGGAGGCCGACGTGTCGGCGGCATACGTGGCGTCGGATGCGATGCCTCCCGAGAAGTTGGCGCCCGTCAGGAGGAAGTAGCCGTGGGCGCGCAGGACCTTGCCGGCCGCGAGGGTGGCGATGACGCTGTAGGAGGCCCCGGTGGCTGACTTGTAGCTCACCTGCCAACCCGACAGGTCCACGTCCGCGTTCGTCGGGTTGTAGAGCTCGACGAACTCATCCGTCGCCCCGGTGCCCGAACCGTTGCCCCCGCTGAACTCGCTGATGACCACGTGGTTCGTCAGCGGCGGCTTCACCGTCACCGAGCCGTACGTTCCCAGCGGCGGCACGGTGGTGCCGTTCTGATCGCAGTACACCCACGGCGCGCCCGCGTCCGTGAACCGGTAGCGGAAGCCGTAACGGTAGGTGCCGGCCGTGGGGATGCTCAGTGACGCCTTCATCTCGTCGTTGTTGGAGCTCGACGGGGCGTAGCCCACGTTGGGGGTCGCAGACGTCCAGGTCCAGCCCGCCGGATTGGTCGCGTCCGTTCCGTAACCCAGTTGCGCCTCGATGCGCGGGTAGAAGTCGTTGCCCGTCTGGTTCCGGGTGGTGACGTCGAAGCTGTAGAACTGGCTGAAGATGTCGTAGGCGACGTTGGGGGCGATGCTCGCCGGGTAGTCGGTGCCGGACGGGAACGTCTTCGGGTACTGGATGGCGCAGTAGTTCAGCGGCTTCTCGACGCTCAGCCCGCAGTCGTCGTTGGGCTCATGCGGCGTTCCACGGTCACCGCCCGACAGGCTTCCGGTTGAATCACACCAGTACCAGGGCCGGGCGCTGCCCTCCGTGCCGATGATGCTGGACGCGAGGCTCATCGCTCGGCCGGTCGTCTGCGGGAAGGCGTTCGTGTAGCTCAGGCTCGTAACGGTCGTCGTCCCCTGCTGGAGGGTGATGGAGCCGGTGTTGTCCATGAACACATCCAAGCCGTACGAGTCGTTCGCGTACACGCCTCCGTTCCTCCCCGGGTGCGCGTCCTGCGCGAGCACCACCCGGTCGCCCGGAGCCACCAGCAGCCCGAGGCCATGCTGCACCGTGAAGCCAGAGGTCCCGCCCACGCTGTCCACGAAGGACACCACCATGGAGTGCAGGTTCAGCAGCTTCGCGCTGACGTTGGTCAGCTCCAGGTACTCGGTCGTCCCAACGGACGGCGAGTGCATCACCTCTGAAATGGCCAACTCCCCCGCGCCCGGAGGCGGCGCCGTGGCGCACGCCGCCGCGTAACAGACGGCATTCGCGCCGGGGCAGGCCAGGAGTTCCATTTCGCCGTCCTGGCAGGTCGGCATGCCCGACACCACCACGCACACCGACGTGAAGATCTCCAGGGACGTGCCGTCCTCCGCGCAGTACGGAGGAAGAGGCGTGCATACGTGGCCGTCGCAAGGGTTGGTGGTGCTGGCGCTCGCGGTGGCGAGCGCGCTGCCGTTGCCCGCGCCGTCGAAGGTCTTCAGCGCGAAGAAGTACGTCGTCGCCGCATCCAGGCCGGAGACGGTGAAGGACTCCGCCGTGCCCGGAGCCTGGGGCGCGGACACGCCCGTCGCCGCCGTGGCCGCGTCGAAGTTCGCGTCGGTGATGGCCGCCTTGGCGTAGCGCACCTCGTAGCGCGTCGCCGTGCCCAGGTCGCCGTCGTCGCCCGGGGACGCCCAGTCCAGGCGGATGCTGGAGCCGGACGGCGCGCTCGCCGCGAAGCCCTGCGCGACCGCCGGGGCCACCGCGTCGGTGATGACCAGGTCGTCGGACGTAGCGACCGCCAGGGCGTCCGCGTCAGCCTCGAATCGATACGTGCCGTCGTCGTTCACGATGAGGCCGGCGAAGGTCGCCACGCCATCCACGGTGGTGCTGGTGGGGTTCGCCTGGGAGAAGCTGCCGCCCGCGAGCGCCAGCGTCACGTCCGTCGGGATGTCGCTGACGGTGTTGCCATACGCATCCCGCAGCGCCACCTGCACGTCCGCCAGCGCCTGCCGCACCAAACCCGTGGTGGGCGCGGAGACGAACACCAGGGTGTCGATGTCCGCCGGCACGATGGAATAGGTGTGCGTGCCCTTCAGCGCCGCATCCACCACGTCCTGCGCGACGACCTCCTGGGCTCCAGAGGTGAACAGCTCCACGCTGAACGTGTGCCGGCCCTCGTCCACCAGGGTGAACGTGTAGGCGCCGGGCAGCACCGCCTGACCATCCGAGGACGTGAACGTCACCGTGGAGGCGTAGTCCTTCGCGACGTTGCCGTAGGTGTCACGCGCCACCAGTTCGTAACTCAGCGCATGCCCCGCGACGAACGGGCCGGCCTCCGCGATGACCTGGAAGGACACGGCCGACGTGGAGCGCACGTCGGCGTCCACCGTGGCGGTGAGGGCCGGCGTGACGGTGTCCGTGGCGGTGAGCGACTGCGTCCCCGCCGTCTTGAACACCACGCCCGTCAGGTGCTTCTGCCCCCGGTCCGCCGCCGTGAAGGTCGTGTCCGGAGGCAGCACCGCCTGCGCATCCGAGGACGTGAAGTGCACCGTGCCGGTGTAGTCCAGCAGCAGGTTGCCGAACGCGTCCGTCAGCGCCACGCTCACCTCGACCGCGCTGCCCGCGTCGAGCGGATCATTGAAGGGCGACAGCACCAGCTCCGCCGCCGGTCCCGCGCGCACGGTGAAGGCGTTGCTCGTCTGGCTGAGCGACCCCGCCGTGGCGGTGAACTTGAACGTGTCCGCCGTGTCCACGCGCAGGTCCTGGAACGTGGCCACGCCGTTGACCGCCGCCACCGTCACCGCCGCGAAGGAGGGCTGCCCCACCAGCGTCAGCGTCACCATGGTGGTCGCCGTGGGGACGACATCCCCGCGCGCGTCCTGGAGCGCAACGCGCACGTCCGCGAGCGCCGTGCCCGCCGTGCCGTCAGTCGGCTGCATCACGAACACAAGCTGCGTCACCTGCGGATCCGCCGTGGACACCGCCAGGCTGTCCGACCGCGTGGCGTTGCCCCGCTTGTCCGTCGCCTTCAGCGCCACGTGGTACGTCGTGCCCGCCGCGAGCCCCGTCAGCGTCGCGGACTGCACCGAGCCCGGAGGCACCGGGCTGCCAGTGGTCACCAGCGTGCCCGCCTCGAAGTCCGCGTCCGTGGTGATGGGGGCCGTCGCGTAGCGCAGCTCCTGCGCCGTCAGCGTGCCCTGGGTGCCGTCATCGCCCACGCCCGTCCACTGCACGGTGAGGCCCGTCTCCGTCGCCGCCGTCTGCGTCAGCACCGGCTTCGCGGGCGGCACGTCGTCCACCACCTCGATGTTGGCGCTGTTCGCATCCGACATCCCGTCCGCGAAGGCGACCAGGTGCGTGGTGCCATGGCCTGCCACGCTCAGCGTCGTGAACGTCGCGACACCCTCCACCGGCACCGCCTCCGGCGTGCCCGACAGCGTGAACCCCGCCTGCGGCAGCGACAGCTTCACCGTCGGCGCGCTCACCCTGGCCGGGTTGCCGAAAGCGTCCTTCAACTGGACCTCCACGGTGCCCAGGGGCTCGCGCGTCGATACGCGCGTGGGCTGCTGCGTGAAGACGAGCAGCGTGGGAGGCCCGGCAACCACGTCCACCGTCAGGGTGAACGCGATGGCGCTCGTGCCGTCGTCAATCATCAGCCGCTGGCTTCCGGCGGTCTGGAAGGTGACGCCCGCGAAGGTGTGCGTTCCCTCGTCCGCGGCCGTGTACACATGGCCAGCCGGCAGCGTCGCGGCGGCGTCCGTGGACGTCAGCGTCACCGTGCCCGTGTAGTCCGTCACCGTGTTGAAGTACGCGTCCTGCACCGTCACCTGGAGGTCCTGCCCCACGCCCGCCACCACGGACTCCAGCAGCGTGTTGTAGGCCAGGGCCGCCGGTACGTTGGGGACCACCTTGAAGAAGGTGCTCGCGGCCGGCTCGAAGCCGGGGGCGCTCGCGATGAAGTGGTAGTTGGCGCCCGCCCGCTTCAGCACCACGTCCGGGAAGGTGGCCACGCCGCTCACCGCCGTCACCGTCAGCAGGCCCTCCGGGAAGACGACACCCCCGGAGCCCAACGACAGCGTCACCTCCGCCGTGGCGTCGGAGATGGGGTTCCCGTTGGCGTCCTGGAGGACGACCTCCAGGCCCGGAAGCGGTACGCCCGCCACGCCATCCGCCAGGGCCTGTCGGAACGCGAGCCGCGACGCCGTGGGATCGATGAACGCCACCGTGGCGGAGGCGGTGAGCGCCACCGTCTTCCCGTCCACGTCCTTCACCGACGCCGTCACCGTCTTCACGCCCGTCGCCGTCGACGTCACCCTCGCTTGCGTCTCGCCGGTGATGCCCGTCGGCTCCGGCTGCGCCACGACGGAGGCACCGTCGCCCTCCACCGTCACCGTCACCGCGCGCCCGGACATCCGCGAGCCGTCCTTGCGCAGCACCGTCACCGTCACGGTGGCTGCGTCCTGGCCGTTCGCGAGCACCCCCGAGGGCCGGTCCACCGCCACCGTGGAGGCCGCCGCGTCCACCACGCCCTCCACCATGGGCGGAGGCTTCGGGGGCGTTCCAGGATCGCTACAGCCCAGCGACAGACCCAGACACAGCACGCTCAAACCCAGACAGCGGGCGAGCAGTTCAATACGTGGGGACATGGAGGTCTCCGTCCAGCGGGACACCTCCGCGCGGCAGGAACTGCCTGCGCGGGGTGCACCACTTTCTAGCAGACATCCCCCGGCCTCACGAAAGTGAGGCCGGAACATTGCAGCTCAACTGAATGATCAGCCGTTCATCGCCTGGAGGAGCGCGGCGCCGCCCAGCAGGGACTGGCCGCCGTCACACACCATGATGGCGCCGGTGATGAAGGACGCCGCGTCCGAGGACAGGAACAGGGCCAGCCGGGAGATGTCCTCCGGGGTGCCGAAGCGCTGCAACGGCAGGGCCTCCGCAAGCTTTTGCCGCGAATCCACGGAAGGCGCGAGTCGGCTCATGCCTTCGGTCCCTTCGATGGGGCCGGGGGTGATGGCATTGACGCGCACGCCCGCGCCGCCCCACTCGATGGCGAGCACGCGGGTGAGCATGTCCACGCCGGCCTTGGCGGCGCACACGTGGGCCTGCATGGCCATGGGCAGGTACGCCTGGGGCGCGGAGATGGTGATGACGGACGCGCCCGGCTTGCGCAGGTGTTCGAAGGCGGCGCGCGACACGTTGAACGTGCCCAGCACGTCGATGTCCATCACCGCCTTGAAGCCATTGGAGGACATGCCCAGCGCGGGCGCGGGGAAGTTGCCGGCGGCGCCGCACACCAGGATGTCGATCTCACCGAACGCGTCCCGCACCTGCTGGAGGGACTTCTCTACGGACGCGTAGTCGCGCACGTCGGCGGCCACGCCCATCGCGGCGCCGTGGGCCTGGAGGCCCTTCACCGCGCCCTCCAGCTTCTCCACGTTGCGGCCGTTGATGGCCACCTTCGCGCCCGCCTTCACGAACGCGGTGGCGATGCCGAGGTTGATGCCACTGCTGCCACCGGAGATGAAGGCCGTCTTGCCGTTGAGCAGCCCGTCCTTGAACACGCCATCCGCCATGGAGTCGCTCCTTCTTTCAAATCAGCCGAACTCCACGACCTTCTGCCCGAAGAGCCGGTCCACCGCGAGCAGCAAGTCATCATTCACCTGCACCTTGAGCGTGGTGCCGGAGATGTGCGCTTCGGCCTCCCCGGGGAACAGGACGCTCACGGCCACTGGCGTCGCGCCGGCGTACTTCTTCGCCAGCTCGTTGAGCTTCGCCAGCCGCTCCTCGGTGACGACGTCCGCGGGCAGGCGCAGCTCCAGCCGCTTGGTGCGCTTCTCCCGCACGGACTTGAGGCTCTGGATGTCGTCGACGATGAGCTCCGCGGTGGGCGTGTTCTCGTCGCGCTGGGAAATCTGCACGGTGCCCGTCACCAGGATGGGGTCGTCCGACTTGAGCAGGTGCTCCCACTGCTCATAGCCCGGCTTGGGGCCCTGCTTGGACCACTTGCCGTCCTTGCCCATCACGTTGCGCGTGCCGTCCTTGCCCGGGAAGCACACCAGCTCCGTGGAGCCGGACAGGTCTTCAATGGTCACCCACGCCATGCGCTTGCCCGTCTTGGTGGGGCGTTCGCGCAGCACGGTGATGATGCCCGCCACGGTGAGCTTCTCGTCGCGGCGCGCGCGCTGCACGGCGGTGATGGGCCGCGCGTAGCGCTTCAATTCCTTCTCGTACTGATACAGCGGGTGACCGGACACGTAGAAGCCGATGGACTCCTTCTCGAAGGCCAGGCGCTCCTTCTCCGGCCACTCCTCCACCGCCGCGTAGTCGTCCTTGAGGCCGGTGCCAGCGGTGGCCGGTCCGGTGAGCATGCCGAACAGCGAACTCTGGCCGGCGGCCCGGTCCTTCTGGCTGGCGGAGCCGCGGTTCATCGCGCGCTCGATGGTCTCAAAGAGCTGCGCGCGGGGACGCTTCTCGAAGTCGAAGGAGCCCGCCTTCACCAGCGCCTCCAGCACCTTGCGGTTGACGCGGCGGCCGTCCACGCGCTCGCAGAAGTCGAAGAGGCTCTTGAAGGGGCCTTCCTTGCGCGCCTCCAGGATGGACTCGATGGCGCCCTCGCCCACGCCCTTGATGGCGCCCAGCCCGAAGCGGATCTTCCCCTCCACCGCACCGAAGGCCAGGTCTGACTGGTTCACGTCCGGCGGCAGCACCTGCGTGCCCGACTCGCGGGCCTCGCCGATGTGCTTCACCACCTTGTCGGTGTTGTCCTTCTCGCTGGTGAGAAGGGCGGCCATGAATTCGCACGGGTAGTGGGCCTTGAGCCACGCCGTGTGGATGGTGACCAGGCCGTACGCCGCGGAGTGGCTCTTGTTGAAGCCGTACTCGGCGAACTTCTCCATCAGGTCGAAGATTTCGCCCGCGACCTTCAGGTCTACGTTGTTGGTCTTGCAGCCCTCCATGAAGCCGGCGCGCTCGGCTTGCATGACCTCGGCCTTCTTCTTGCCCATGGCGCGGCGAAGCAGGTCCGCGCGGCCCAGGGTGTAGCCACCCAGGACCTGCGAAATCTGCATCACCTGCTCCTGGTACACGATGACGCCGTAGGTGTCCTTGAGGACGGGCTCCAGGTTCGGGTGCGGATACGACACCTTCTCCCGGCCGTGCTTGCGGTTGATGAAGACGTCCACCATGCCGGCGTCCAGCGGACCCGGGCGGTACAGCGCGCCCGCGGCGATGACGTCTTCGAAGCAGGACGGCTTGAGCTTCATCACCATTTCGGTGAAGCCGCTGGACTCCATCTGGAAGACGCCGGCCGTGTCGCCCTTGGCCATCAGCGCCCACATGCTTTCATCGGTGAGCGGGATCTCGTGCCGCTTGATGTCCTTGCCGTGGTTGCGGTTCACCAGGTCCAGCGCGTGCTGGATGACGGTGAGCGTCTTCAGGCCCAGGAAGTCGAACTTCACCAGGCCCGCGGCCTCCACCTCGTCCTTGGCGAACTGGGTGATGAGGATCTTCTCGCCCGGGGGCGAGTACACCGGCACGAACTCCCACAGCGGCTTGTCGGCGATGACGACGCCGGCCGCGTGCATGCCGGGCTGGCGGTGCAGGCCCTCCAGCGCGAGCGCGATTTCGAGCACGTCCTTCGTGGTGACGGGGTTGCCCTCCACCTCACCGATGTTCGAAGGCTTCTCGATCATCTCCTTGAGGCGAGGCTCCATTTCGATGGCCTCCTTCAGGGAGATGTTGAGGACTTCCGGGACGAGCTTCGCGATGCGGTCGCCTTCGCTGAAGGGCAGGCCGAAGACGCGGCACACGTCGCGCAGCACGCTCTTGGCCTTGAGCGAACCGAACGTGATGATCTGCCCCACGTTCATCTCGCCGTACTTGCGGCCCACGTACTTGATGACCTCGTCGCGCCGGTCCTGGCAGAAGTCGATATCGAAGTCCGGCATCGACACGCGCTCCGGATTGAGGAAGCGCTCGAAGAGGAGGTTGTACGGGATGGGATCCAGGTCGGTGATGCGCAGCGCGTAGGCCACCAGCGACCCTGCGCCGGAGCCTCGGCCCGGGCCCACCGGGATGTTCTGGGCCTTCGCCCAGTTGATGAAGTCCTGGACGATGAGGAAGTAGCCGCTGAAGCCCATGCGCTGGATGACGCCCAGCTCCAGGGTGAGGCGGTCTTTGTACTGCTGGTGGTCGATGGGGTACTGGTGCTTGAGCTCCTCGAAGCGCTGGCGCAGGCCCTCGTAGGACAGCTCCGCCATGTAGGAGTCCGGGGTGTGGCTGTCGGGCACCTTGAACGTGGGGAGCATGGGCTTGCCCAGCTTCAGCTCCACGTTGCACTGCTCGGCGATGCGCTGGGTGTTGTGGACGGCCTCGGGCGTGTCCTTGAAGAACTCCAGCATCTCCGTGGGGCTCGTCACGTAGAGCTTGTCGGTGGAGTGGCGCAGGCGCTTGCTGTCCGCGAGCGTCTTGCCGCTGGCGATGCACATGAGCAGTTCGTGCGCCCGGGCGTCCTCGCGCTTGATGTAGTGCGCGTCCGCGGTGGCGACGAGCGGGACGTCGATGTCGCGCGAGAGCTGCTTGAGGTTCTCGTTCGCCTTGTCCTGTTCGGGCATCCCGTTGGATTGGATCTCCAGGAAGAACTGCCCGGGCTCGAAGATGTTCTTGTACTCGGTGGCGGCGCGGCGGGCGTGGTCCATGTCGCCGCGGAAGCACGCGCTCGTGACTTCACCGCCCAGGCACGCGGTGAGCCCGAAGAGGCCCTTGCTGTGCTTGGCGAGCACTTCCTTGTCGATGCGCGGGTGGTAGTAGAACCCGTTCATGTACGCGGTGGAGGACAGGTAGCGCAGGTTCGCGTAGCCCTCCTCGTTCTTCGCCAGGAGGATGAGGTGGTGGGCCACCTTCTCCGAACGGTCCTCGCGTCCCTTGGGGCCGGCAACGTAGGCCTCCAGGCCGAGGATGGGCTTGATGCCGGCGTCCTTCGCCTTCTTGTAGAAGTCGATGGTGCCGAACATGTTGCCGTGGTCCGTGACGGCCACGCTCGACATGCCCTTTTCCTTCACCGTCTTGATGAGGTCCTTCATCCGGATCGCCCCATCGAGCAGCGAATAGAGGGTGTGCAGGTGAAGGTGGGTAAAGGACATAAGCGTCAGGTTCCCGGAGTGAAGAAGGAGGCGCCTGAACACTAGAGCCCGCACCCCCTGCTCGCCAGTCCAGTGACAGGGCCTCCGGCATTCGGAGGACCTCCCACGTCCAGGGGAGCGGATGTCCGGTCTGGAAAACACCCGGAGCGGAATCGAGGCTTCCTCGCCGTCCGGGCGTGTTGATTCCAACCCGCATCCCCTCCTCCCAGGGGTGCCGGGCGTGGGATTCGTGCCCACGCTGCCCCAGGATGCCCGCCACCACCGCCCGTCCACCGACGCTCGCCCGTGCCCTCCTGCTGGGCTGCCGGGCAGGCCTGCTCGTCTTCCTGGCGCTCTACACGCTGTGTGCCCTGCTGAACATGCAACTGGGTTACCAGGGCAACGAGAGCAGCATCGTCACCACCTGGGTGTGGACCGAGTGGCGCGACGTGGTGCTCTGGCAGGTGGCCCGGCTGCTCGCGGCGTACTGCACGGTGGGCCTGGTGCTGGGGGCGCTGCTGGGGGCCGGGCTGTGGGCGGCCCAGCGCAGCCGGCGCGCGGTGTTCTGGGGCAGCGGCCTGGGGTGCCTGGTGGTGGAGGGGATGCTGGTGCTGGGCGACATGGCGCGGCATCCGCACGTGTACGCGGCGACGCTGTATGCGCGCTCGGAGGTGACGGCGGCGCTGCTCCGGGGTGTGAGCGGGACACAGCCTTCGGGTTGGTACATGGCGGCGCTGGTGCTGCCGGTGTTGAGCGTGCTGGCGGTGGTGGCGCGGGGGCTGGCCGAGACGCCGCGCTGGCGCGGTGTGATGGGCGGGACCGCGGCGGCGGTCGTGGTGGCGGGCTTCACCGGCCTGGGCCTGACGCGGGCGGGGAATGGCGCGGACGCTTCGACGCCAGCGCGGCCGAACCTGCTCATCCTGGCGTCGGATGGGCTGCGGCCCGACCACCTGTCGGGCAACGGGTACTCGCGGGCCACGTCACCGAACATCGACCGGTTGATGGACGAGGGCACGCGCTTCGATGACACGGTGGTGCAGGTGCCGCGCACCGCGCCGTCATGGACGACGCTGCTGACGTCGCAGTGGGCGGGCGAGCACCCGGTGACGCACACGCTGGTGGGCCGCGAGGCGCGCGAAGCGAAGCTCACCACGCTGGCCACGGTGTTGAAGGCGCAGGGCTACCGCACGGCGGTGGTGGCGGACTACGCGGGTGACCACTTCTCCCGCTTCGATTACGGCTTCCATCACGTGTCCGCGCCGGACTTCCGCTTCCCGGACCTCATCCGTCAGCGGATGCTCATCACCAACGTGGCGCTGCTGCCGTGGACGGCGCTGGCGCCGGGGCTGTTTCCGGAGCGGGGCCAGTTTCCAGAGCTGACCGACCCTGCCCCCTTGCGAGCGCGGGTGCGTCGCACGCTGGAGGGACTGCCGGAGGACAAGCCGTTCGCGTTGGTGGTCTTCGCGTCGTCCACGCACTTTCCCTACGCCGCGCCGTGGCCGCAGGAGGGCCGGTTCGTGGAGCGGGGCTACCGGGGGCCGTGGCGCTTCGGCGCGACACCCCGGATGGAGGTGGATCCGGAAGCGCCCGCGACCACGCCCGAGGACGTGACGGCGCTGGGCGCGAACTACGATGCGGGGGTGCGCACGTTCGACGGGTTCGTGGGGAGCCTGCGCAGGGACCTGGAGCGGCGCGGGCGGTGGGACGACACGCTTGTGGTGCTGCTGTCCGACCATGGCGAGCACCTGGAGGACGAGGGCCTGGGACAGGGCCATGGTGACCACCTGTGGGGACGCTCGGCGCTGCGCATCCCCTTCGTGGTGCGGCTGCCCGGACAGGTCGCGGCGGGGCGCACGGTGACGCAGCGGGCGCGTTCGCTGGATGTGGCGCCCACGTTGCTGGACCTGCTGGGCGTGAGCGCGCCGGAGTCCTTCCGGGGCCGCTCGCTCGCATCATTGGCTCGACCTGGACCGGAGCCTCGACCGCTGCCGGATGTGCCCGCGCTCATCGAGACGGACCTGTGGTTCAGCGACCGCGACGGGCAGCCGTACCAGACCGTGCGCATCCCCTACCCGTGGATCTACGAGACGGCCACGGTGGAGCGGGACACGGGAGAGATTTCACTCAAGCCCGAGTGGGAAGGCACCGTGCTGCGCGCGCGGCACCGGGGGCTGTACCTGGGACGGTGGAAGCTCCTGGAGCTGCCCACGCCAGAAGGGGTGGTGGTGCAGCTCTTCGACGTGGTGGCGGACCCCGAGGAGAAGCGTGATGTGGCGGAGGACTTCCCCAACGTGGTGACCGCGATGCGCGCGAAGCTCGCGGCGGAGCTGCCGGATCCGTTCGAAGCATCACGGAACCCGGCGGTGCGTTGAGGACCCAAGCGGACGCTATCTCGGAGGTGGGGCCGAGTAGCGGCCGGAGCGGTATTCGCCCATCACCCGCAGGATGTCCTCCCGGGTGTCTCCGATGAACGGACCGTGGCTGACCAGCGGATCCCCCTGGGGCTGTCCGGCGTACAGCAGCGCCCGTGCCCGGGTGGTTCCGGTGATGCGAATCGAGCTGTCCCCACCGGACTTCGGACGGTCCAGCCAGCCCACCTGTCCGGGCCGCAGCGCCCTGCCCTCCGGGCCCACCGCGACCTCTCCCTCCAGGACGTAGAAGAAGCCGTTGTACGAAGCGGGCAGGTCCTGCTCGATGCTCGCGCCGGGCTCCAGCAGGAACTCAGCGAGGGTGACGGGCACGTAGTTCTTCGTCTCCGACCGCACGGCGCCCGAGCTGCCGCTGTACAGCCGGACCTCCACCCCGGGCTCGCGCCGGACCGGGAGCGCGGCGTAGGGAAGGTCCTGGTAGCTGGCGGGGACCCAGCGCTGCGCCCTGGGCAGCGTCAGCCACAGTTGGAGGATCCGCCCTTCGCCCGCGGAGTCCAGCCCTTCGCCATGGATGACCCCGCTGCCGGCCGTCATCCACTGAGCATCACGCTCGCCCAGCCGCCCACTGTCGTGGGCCATCCCGCCCTTCTCCACGAGCGTCACCGTCTCGAAGCCGGCGTGCGGGTGCGGCCCGCCGATGGGCTTGCCGTTGATCCGGTCGTCCATCAACAGGATGAACGGATCCGACGAGGCGTAGTCCTCCGGCGAGATGACCGGCACCACCGTGTGCGCGGGCCCGAACTGCCCCGGCATCGGAGCGGGCAGGTCGATGATCCGGCCCAGGCGACGCTCCACTGTCTGCTGTTGTTTCAGGTTCGTCATGACGTCCACCTCCTTCCTCAGTGCAACGCTGGGTAGTCCGTGTAGCCCTTCTCCTCGCCACCGTAGAGGGTGGCGACATCCGGAGGATTGAGCGGCGAATCGTTCCGGTAGCGCTCCGGCAGGTCCGGATTGGAGAGGAACGGCATGCCGTAGGAGACGAGGTCCGCTTCTCCCCGGGCGAGCGCCGCTTCGCCGGTCCGGGCGTCGTAGCCGGCGTTGACGATGAGGGCGCCCTGATAGGCCTTGCGCAGCAGCGGTGTGATGCGCTGCTCCGGGGACGGCGCCGGCGCCATGTGGCCAGACACCGCCTCCGACACGTGCAGGTAGCCAATCCCCAGGCGGTCGAGCTCACGGGCCAGATAGGTGAACGTCTCGACGGGGTTGGAGTCCTTCATGCCCACCATGGCGAACGACTGCGGCAGGATCCGGTAGCCCACCCGCTCCGCGCCCCAGACGCCCGCCACCGCGCGAGCCACCTCCAGCGGGAAGCGCGCCCGGTTCTCGATGCTGCCGCCGTAGGCATCGGTGCGCTGGTTGGAGCCATCCCGCAGGAACTGATCCAACAGGTAGCCGTTGGCGCCGTGCAGCTCGACCCCGTCGAAGCCCGCCTCCAGGGCGTTGCCCGCGCCGTGGCGGAACTGCTCCACGATGCCGGGAAGCTCCTCCAGTTCGAGCGCTCGCGGCGTCACCATGCGCGTGCGCCCCTTGGACGTGAAGACCTCTCCGTCATGCCCGATGGCGGAGGGCGCCACCGGCAACCGGCCGTCATGGAAGTCCGGGTGCGACACGCGCCCGACGTGCCACAACTGGGCGTAGATGCGCCCACCCGCCGCGTGGACGGCCTCCGTTACCCCCCTCCACCCCGCCACCTGTTCGGGCGAGTGGATGCCGGGCGTGCGGATGTACCCCACACCCTGGGGGCTGACCTGGGTGCCCTCGGAGATGATGAGTCCCGCCGAGGCCCGCTGCGCGTAATAGGTCGCCGCCAGGGGGTTGGGCACGTTGCCGTCGACCTGCGCCCGGCTTCGCGTCATGGGCGCCATCACCATCCGGTTCTTCAGGTCGAGGCGGCCCAGGCGGAAGGAAGAAAAGAGTTTCGAGGTGTTTGCCATGGCCAGAGAATGCGAGGGCCGCTATGGACGTGCCATGGCATCCAGTCCAAAAGAATTGACCGATCGTCCAAGCGCACAGGACGAGCAGTTCGCGGACGTGCTTGCGGACGTGCTGGATTCCATGCGGCTGTCCACCGTCATGCACGGTCGTTTCGAGTTGCACGCGCCCTGGGGCATCCAGTTCCCCGCGAGCCCCGGGGCGCACATCGTCCTCATCGCGCGCGGCGGTGCTCGCCTGGAGGTCGAGGGCCTTGAGGAGGCAGTCTCCCTCTCGGCCGGCGACCTGGCCCTGCTCCCGCATGGTGGAGCGCACACGCTTCGCGATGCGGAAGGCAGCCCGATCCACATCATCGGGCAGGGTGACTGCAAGCGGACCGGGGGGATCGGCTCGCTCCGGATGGGGGGCGACGGAGCCCGGACGGCCCTGGTCGCGAGCTCCTTCCGGCATGAAGTCACGCCCAGCACGCGGCTGTTCGATTCACTTCCGCGCCTCATCCACATCGCCGCGGACGACACCGCGACCACCCCCTCGCTCGCGTCGACCGTGCAGTTGCTCATCGCGGAGAGTGCTTCCTCCAGCCCGGGCGCGACCGTCGTGATGAGCCGGCTCGCGGACATCCTGCTCGTGCAGGCGATCCGGGCGCACATCGCGGGAGGCCAGTGTCAGGAGCATGGGTTGCGCGCGCTCGTGGATCCGCCGATAGGCAAGGCCCTCTCGCTCATCCACGAAAGGCCCACGGAGCCCTGGACCGTCGAGCGCCTTGCGACGGCCGTCGCCCTGTCACGGTCCGGCTTCGCCGCGCGCTTCAGCGCGCTCGTGGGAGAGCCGCCCCTGGAGTACCTGGCGCGGTGGCGGATGACGAAGGCCGCGCAGCTCCTGCGGGAGAGCACGCTTCCGCTGAGCGACGTCGCGACGGCCAGCGGCTACCAGAGCGAGGCTTCGTTCAACCGGGCCTTCAAACGCTGGGGTGGGAGTGCGCCAGGCGCGTACCGGCGCGACCACCGCCGGGCCTGAGCACCGCCACGGCACCCACCGTCAGCAGGGTGCACACGACCAGCAGCGCCACGTGCGTGGAGGTCGACAGCTCGGTGGCGGACGACGCGAAGCGGGTCAGGAGGAAGGACGTCGCGTTGTTGAGGATGTGGACGAACACGGGCAGGCGCACGCTGCCCGTGCGCTCCGCGAGCCAGCCCAGATACACGCCCAGCACCAGCGCCAGGGGGCTGTGGACCGGGTCCAGGTGCATGAAACCAAAGAGCGTCGCGGCCCCCATGATGCCGGCCTTCGGGCCCCAGCGCTGCACCAGCCGTGTCTGCACATAGCCCCGGAAGAACAGCTCCTCGCCCGTGCCAGCGACCAGCGTGCCGAAGAACATCAGCAGCGCGAACGTCCCCAGCGAGGCCTGGCTGGTGGCCTGCAATCCCTTCAGCGACGACGTCCAATCCCATACACCCGCGAGCACGCTCAGGCTCTCCATCGCCTGCCCCAGCGCGAAGCAGCCCACCAGCGCGGCCCCCCAGAGCCAGACAGGCAGGGAGGCCCCCGGACTCAGCCGCAGCCGCTCGCGCAGCGGACGCGGGGACAGCCACCCGCCCAGCAGTGCGACGCCCAGCCCCGTGAGGCTCGACAGCATCACGCCCGCCACGTGCAGCCAGGGCAGCAGCTTGATCTGCTCCATCATGGCCGCGACGTCCGGGGACTTCTCGCCGGTCCGGGCCATCTCCATCGCCACCGCGATGCCGGCGAAGAGGGCCCCCCCGATGATGAGCGTCACCAACATGAGCACGAACGCGAGGAACACCGTCCACACCCGCGGGCGTTCCGCGGTGGCGGGCAGCGGCGGAGGGACCTGGGTGACGGAAGGCTCGGACTGGGAATCCATGTCGCCCGACGTTAGTGGCCACGCCATTCCAAGTCGAATCGGGCAGCGCGCTCCCTACACACTTCTTCACGCCCCGCTCAAACCCTCGCAATGGTCGGCTCGCATATTGGCTCCAGTCAGGAAGCGGAAACAAACCCCACGACTGGAGAATCACACCATGAAGAAGACGCTCGTCATCGCCGGTACCGCCGTTGTCGCCGTCACCCTGCTCACCGGCTTCGGCTTCGGCGGCCGCGGTCACCACGGCTCGCCCGACCCGGAGCGCATCAAGCAGATGGTGACGTGGAAGCTGGACGACAAGCTGGATGACCTGGACGCCACCCAGGCGCAGCGCTCGTCCATCCACGCCGTGAAGGACCGCCTGCTCGCGGACGGCCAGCAGCTCATGGAGGGACAGCAGGCCGTCCGCACGGAGGCCCTCGCCCAGCTCGAATCGCCGACGCCCGACGCCGCGAAGCTGCACGCGCTGGTGGACTCGCGCATCGACGCGTTCCGCGCCTTCGCCCACAAGGCGACGGACGCCGTGCTGGAGATGCATCGCACGCTGACGCCGGCCCAGCGCCAGGAGCTGGCCACCGAATACCGCGAGCGCACCGGCCAGAAGTAGGCCCCTTCCCCGAGCGGCCCGTCCTCTTCCCGGGGCGGGCCGTTCGGGCTGCGCTCCGGCGGACAGATTCTTCACGACCGCGTGCTCCAGCGTGGGCAGGGCGTGCCCGCACGGATATGGTCGGACGGTGGATTACACCGACTACGCACGACGCATCCGTGCCCATGCCTCCCTGGGCGAACTCACCGAATACGGACAGGTGCACGAAGGCGGGCGCGACTACCCGCTCTTCCGCCTCATCGTCCCTGGCGAACGCTGGCTCGTCATCACCTCCGGCTTCCACGGCGAGGAACCCGCCGGGCCCCTGACGCTCGCCCAGCACCTGCCCGACGTCGTCGCCTACGCGAAGTCAAAGGGCGTGGGCCTGCGCGTCTACCCGTGCATCAACCCCTCCGGCTTCGAGGACGGCACGCGCTACAACCGCAGCGGCGAACATCCCAACAACGACTTCATGCGCTATGAAATCGCTCCCGGCGAGTGGCGCGGTGAGCTCATCGGCGACCCGACCATCCTGCGCTGGGCCCTGTACGACGGCGGCCCCAAGGAGACGCGCGCGGTGAGGACCGACCTGGCGCGCTTCCCGCCTCCCGACGCCGCGCTCGACATCCACCAGGACAACTACCTGGGCGGCGTCGCGACGTACGCGTACACCTTCGGGGACAAGGCCGCCTACGTCCCGATGATGGAGGCCTGCGCCCCGCACGCCACCGTGGTGCGCAGCCGCAAGGTGGATGACAACAGCTTCGCCGACGAGAACGGCTTCGTCGTCTTCCACGATGGCAGCGTCACCGACTGGTACACGCGCCAGGGCGTGCCGTACACCGCCGCGCTGGAGACCACCACGCCCACGCCGCGCGACGCGTGCGACGCCGTGAACCTCACCTGGATCCGCGGCTTCATCGACCTGGCCGCGCGTGGAGAAGGTCCCAAGCGATGATGCAGCGCCCTCTTGGAAACAGTGGCCTCACCGTCTCCGCGCTCGGCTTCGGCGCGGGCCCGGTGGGCAGCGAAGCGCTCAGTGACTCCGACGCGGGCGCGCTGCTGCACGGCGTGCTGGACGCGGGCATCACCCTCATCGACACCGCGCCCAGCTACGGCGCGTCCGAGGAGCGCATCGGCCGGCACCTCGCGTCGCGGCGCCGGGAGTTCGTGCTGTCCACCAAGTGCGGCTACGGCGTGCCCGGCGTGGAGGACTGGACGCCCGAATGCATCACGCGCGGCGTGGACCTGGCCCTCCAGCGCCTGCGCACCGACGTGCTGGACGTGCTGCACTTCCACTCGTGTCCCCCGGACGTGCTGCACCGCCCGGGCCTGCTGGACGCGCTCACCCGCGCGGTGCAGGCGGGCAAGGTGCGCGCCGCCGCCTATTCGGGCGACAACGCCGGACTGGACGCCGCGCTGGAGACAGGCGTGTTCGCGGTGGTGCAGACGTCCGTGAACCTCTTCGACCAGCGCTCGCTCGACCACGGCGTGGCGAAGGCCGTGTCGCGCGGCGTGGGCGTCATCGCCAAGCGGCCCCTGGCCAATGCCCCGTGGCGCTTCGCGGACGACCGGCCGGCCTCGCACGACGTGGGCGAGTACTGGGACCGGATGCGGCGCATGAACCTCCAGACGGACGGACTGTCCTGGCCGGAGCTGGCGCTGCGCTTCACCGCGTTCGCGCCCGGTGTCGCGACCTGCATCGTGGGCACCACGCAGTTGGAGAACCTACGCGCCAACGCGAGGACGCTGGAGAAGGGCGCGCTGCCCGAGCCCCTCGTCCACGCCATCCGGGACGCCTTCCGTCGGAATGATCACGGTTGGGACGGCGTTATCTGAGCAGCCCCCCGGGCCCGCCCTGACGTCAAGCGGTACGAGCCCTCCCCTTCCAAGTGATGTGCTTTCAACACCGGCCTCGTCCAGGGGGGCCGGGTGCCTGCTCTTGGGTCCATGCCGACCATCCGGACATGAACGAGATGCCAGAGTTTGAGAAGCAGGGAGAGTCGTCGGAGATTCACCCTTCGGAGCTGGACCTCCACATGGTGGAGCACACTCCGCAGGTGGCCTCCTGGCTGCGCATGCGGGCCAGCCAGTGGCTCGGCAACGCGCAGAAGGAGTTCAACGAGGCCGTCTTCTCGCGGGACGGTTCGGACGCGTCGCTGGACCGCTTCGCCGACGCCCGCTCGGAGCTGGACTCCGCCGAGGCCTGGGCCCTGCGCGTCGCGGACTTCCTGATGCGTCCGCAGTAGCGGCCCACGCTGACGGCAGGTGGACGTTCACCGCCAATGCCGGGCCCGGCGGGCGCCCCTGGCTTGATAGTTTTCGTGCCTCCCCAGGGAGGAGCCCCGCCGATGGCCTTCACGCTGAACGTCAACGGAGCACCCCACGTCATCGAGCCAGGTGAGGGCGAGGAAGACATTCCCCTCCTCTACGTGCTGCGTGACCACCTGCGCCTCAACGGAGCGAAGTACGGCTGCGGTGTGGGCCAGTGCGGCGCCTGCACCGTGCTGCGCGACGGCGCCCCGGTGCGCTCGTGCCTGGTGCCGGCAGCGTCCCTTCAAGGGCGGGAAGTCACCACGCTGGAGGGCCTGCGCGCGCCGGAGGGTACGCTGCACGCGCTCCAGAAGGCGTTCCTGGCCGAACAGGCCGGACAGTGCGCGTACTGCATCCCGGGGATGATCCTCTCGGCGGCGGGCCTGCTCCGACAGAAGCGCTCGCCCACCGAGGCCGACATCCGGACCGCGCTGGATGCGAACCTGTGCCGGTGTGGTTCACACAACCGCATCGTGCGCGCCGTCCAACGCGCGGCGGCGGAGCTGGCGGAATGAGCGCCCGCGTCTCCAGGCGTTCGGTGTTGCAGGGCTCGCTGGTGCTGGCCTTCTCGCTCGCGGGGCCCGCGCTCCTCGCGCAGACCTCGAAGCCGCGGTTGCCCGGCGACCTGGCGCGCACGCCCGGACTCGATGCGTGGTTGCGCATCGGCGCGGACGGTGTCGTCACGCTGATGACGGGCAAGGTGGAGTTGGGCCAGGGCATCCTCACCGCGCTGGGGCAGTTGTGCGCGGACGAACTGGACGTCGAACCTTCCCGGCTGCGCATCCTCTCCGGCGACACCCGCGTCTGTCCTCCCGAAGGCGTCACCGCCGGCAGCATGTCCATCCCCAACGCCGGCGCGGCCGTGCGTCAGGCGTCGGCGGAGGTGCGCGCGCTGCTCGTGTCCCTGGCCGCGGAGCGACTGCGCGTCCCGGCGAAGCGGCTGCGCGTCCAGGACGGCACCGTGAAGAACACCGGTGGCGGCGCGGTCACGTACTGGGCGCTCGTCGGTGGAAAGCGCTTGAACCGCGAGGCCACCGGCGCCGTCGCGCCCAAGCCCGCATCGCAGCGGCGCCACGCGGGCAAGCCCCTGCCCCGGGTGGACCTGCCCGCGAAGCTCACGGGCGAGCCCCGCTTCGTCCAGGACCTGCGTCCCGACACGCTGGTGCATGGGCGTGTCGTGCGCGCGCCCACGCCCGGCGCCTCCCTGACGGAGGTGGACACGGTGAAGGTGTCCGCGATGCCCGGCGTGCTCAAGGTGGTGCGGGACGGCGACTTCCTGGGCGTCATCGCCACGCGGGAATGGCAGGCCGTGAAGGCCGCCGCCGCCCTGGCCCTGGTCGCACGCTGGAAGGAAGGGCGGCCCCTGCCCGTGGATCCGCATGCGTGGTTGCTGTCACAGCCCACGCAGGACACGGTCATCCACCGCGTCGAGCGCCCCACCGACGTCGCCCCCGAGCGCATGCTGGAGGCCACCTACCGCCGGCCGTACCAGATGCATGCGTCCATCGGTCCCTCCTGCGCGGTGGCGGCGTGGGACGGCAGCACGCTGACCGTGGACACCCACAGCCAGAGTGTCTTTGAAACCTCCGAAGCCATCGCGAAGCTGCTGGGGCTCTCCAAGGACCAGGTGCACGGCCGGCACGTGGAGGGCTCCGGCTGCTATGGCCATAACGGCGCGGACGACGTAGCAGCCGATGCTGCCTTGCTCGCCCGTGCTCTGCCCGGTCGCGCCGTGCGCGTGCAGTGGTCCCGCGAGGATGAACACACCCAGGAGCCGTACGGCGCCGCCATGGTGACGAAGGTGCGTGCGGGCGTGGATGTGAATGGGGACGTGCTCGACTGGGATTACGCGCTGTGGTCCACGTCGCATGGCACCCGCCCCGGCGGCGAGCCCGGCAACCTGCTCGCGGGCCGTTCGCTGGCGAAGCCGTTCCGGCAGCCGACGCCCAGGAATGGCGGACCGCCGAACTACTCCGCCGACCGCAATGCCATCCCTCTGTATGCCTTTCCCGGCCAGCAGGTGACGACGCACTTCGTGACGGCGATGCCCCTGCGGGTGTCCTCGATGCGCGGCCTGGGCGCGTACGCGAATGTCTTCTCCATCGAGTCCTTCATGGACGAGCTGGCGCACGCGGCGGGCGTGGACCCGGCGACGTACCGCTTGCGGCAGCTCCAGGACGCACGGGCGAAGGCAGTCATCGCCCGCGCGACGGAGCGGTTCGGCTGGAACCGCTTCGAGCGCCGGCCGCACCACGGCCGGGGTCTGGCCTTCGCCCGGTACAAGAACCTGGCGACGTACTGCGCCGTGTGCCTGGAGGTCTTCGTGGATCCGGCGACGCACGCGCCGCGCGTGGTGCGCGCCGTCATCGCCGCCGACGCGGGCGAGGTCGTCAATCCGGACGGGCTCGCCAACCAGTTGGAGGGGGGCCTCCTCCAGTCACTGAGCTGGAGCCTGAAGGAGGCCGTCCGCCACGACGCCCGGCGCATCCTGTCGCGCGACTGGGAGGGCTATCCCATCCTCACCTTCTCCGAAGCGCCGTCCGTGGACGTGCAGCTCATCGACCGGCCGGAGGAGCCGTTCCTCGGCGCGGGAGAGGCGAGCCAGGGGCCCACGCCCGCGGCGCTCGCCAACGCCGTGTTCGATGCGACGGGGCTGCGCGTGCGCGACCTGCCGGTGACGCCAGAGCGACTGGCGGCGCTGCGACGGGCTCAGGGCGCCGGGCAGTAGGCCCCGGAGTCCACCCACGCCTGGAAGAGCTCACCGAACGCGGCCTGCGTGCCGGGCACCGGCTGGCGTCCTGGGCCCGGGTTCCAGCCCCAACCCACGAGCTCATCCTTCGCCATGTGGTGCTGGAGGGCCGCCAGGTCCTTGCCCCCGTTGCGCTTCGGATCCTTGAGCTGCTCGCAGATGGCGCCCAACGAGCGCCCCACCCACGCCATCTCCACGGGTGCCAGGGCCCACTTCGGGTTGCCCGGGATGCTGGCCACGGTGGTGCCCACCGTGGGCGTGTTCGTCGCCTGATGACAGGACGTGCAGGGCAGCCCCGGAGGACCGTGGCCGTCCGCTCCGCCCACCACCGCCGGGACGTGGGCGTGCTGCTGCATCCCCTGCCGGGGCCGGCCGTCCGCCGGGTGGCAGTTGGTGCAGCGCGGATGGGCAATCACCCGGCCCGCTTCCAGGAAGAGCGCCACCGAGCGCGCCTCCTTGTTCTCGATGTTCGAGAAGGACGCCACGGGACGGAGCGCATCCGGGGACACGGGAGGCTCCGTGGGAGCCTGCGTCGAACTCCGGCAGCCCGTGAGCGCGACGACTCCACACGACAGCACGAGGATGAACCGGTGGCTTCGCATGCCCGTCGAGCGTGACACGGGCGAAGGCCGCCCGGCCATCCTCGAAGGCGCCCTCCCCGCATCCAAGTGTCCACCTTCCGCCGGCCCCTTCATCCCTGGGTCGCAGATGTGTCAGGCGCTCTCTGCCCTGGGTCCGTCTTGAATTCATTGCCATACACATTCTCGTAAAACTGGATAGACGAGAAAAGTCCTTCTCGTTCTCCTCTGGAGGCTGTACGGAGCGCCCCCTTCCCTCCACAAGGACTGCCCCACCGCCATGATCAGATTCTCATCCTTCGCCATCGTCGCCGCGCTCGGCCTGAGTGCCTGCAATGAAGAGGATCCCGTCCCGCCGGTTGAGAAGACGCGAGAGGAGCGGGTCAACGAGCACATGGAGTCGCTGCGCAACGACTCCACGGCGCTCGGGAACTTCCTGTTCGCCATGCCCAAGGGTGGCGACCTGCACAGCCACACCTCCGGCGCCATCACCACGGAGAAGCTGATTGCCTGGGGTGCGGAGGACGGGGCGTGTGTGAACACGACGACCTACGTGGCCAGCAACCCGTGCGCGGCCGGCGCGGTGCCCCTGGCCCAGACGGAGACCGACCGTGCCTTCTATGACGCGGTGATGAGCGCCTGGTCCATGGAGGACCACCCGGGCCCCCTGCTGAGCGCGCACCAGCACTTCTTCGACGCCTTCGGCAAGTACGGCGCCGTGCAGCTCGATTCGCGCAATGACGACAGCTACGCGGACATCCTGTCGCGCGCGGGCCGGCACAACCAGGTCTACGTGGAGCTGATGCAAGGCTTTGGCGCGAGCACGGGCGGCCGGCTCGCCACGCCGCTGTTCACGTCCACGGATGTCTGGGACAAGGCGACCCTGCTGGCGAAGCGGCAGCAGCTCATCGCGCTGCCGGACTTCCAGAGCGCGCTGACGGCGCAGGTCACCAGCATCGCGAACACCCTGAAGGGGGCCCGCGAGCTGCTCCTGTGTGACACCGCCCAGGCGGACCCCGGCTGCACCGTGGACGTGCGCCTGCTCGTCTCCGCCAACCGCACGGCGGACCGGACGAACGTCTTCGGGCAGTGGGTGTATGCCTATGAGCTGGCCCAGAAGGTCCCCGAAATCGTCGGCGTGAACCTCGTGTCGCCGGAGGAGAACGCCAACTCGCTCGCGTTCTACCAGGATGAGATGTTCGCCCTGGGCACGCTCGACGACTTCAACGACCAGGAGGTCGGCCGCAAGCTGGTGCATGTGTCGCTGCACGCCGGGGAGCTCATCCCGTCGGTGCTCGGCGCGCAGGACCAGTCGCACATGAACTTCCACATCCGCGAGGCCGTGGAGAAGGCCCACGCGGAGCGCATCGGCCATGGCGCGGACGTGCTGAGCGAGACGGCCGGCGACGGCGCCGAGGACCTGCTGCGCGACATGAGCGCCGCGGGCGTGATGGTCGAAATCTGCCTCACCTCCAACCGCGTCCTGCTGGGCATGTCCGGCGACGCGCACCCGCTGGCCGCGTACCTGAAGAACAACGTGCCGGTGGCCCTGGCGACGGACGACTCCGGCATCCTGCGCGGGGACATCACCCAGGAGTACGTGGCCGCCGCCACCGCCCAGGGGCTCGACTACAAGACGCTCAAGAAGATGGCGCGCGCCAGCCTGGAGCATGCCTTCGCGGAGGGCGACAGCCTCTGGGTCCGCCGCGATGACTTCACCACCGTCGCGACCGCCTGCGCCTCCGACACGCCGGAGGGCACCCTGTCGGGGGCTTGCAGCGGCTTCCTCACCAACAACAAGCGGGCCTGGATGCAGTGGAAGCTGGAAATGCAGCTCGCCACCTTCGAGCGCATCGTCGCCCCGTGAGTCGTCGCCTTCGCGCCTCCGTCACGGGGGCGCGAGGGCAGCAGGTCAGCGCCCCACGCCGATGCGCGACCACAAATCCAACAGGGTGCGCAGCACGGCCGCGTCCGGCACCTCCGCCGCGGGCGGCACGTCCACCCGGATGCCATGGGCCGCAAGCCGCGTGAAGGGGTTGTCCGCGTCCGGTGTCTTCAGCGGCACCGACGGGTCCGCCGGCCGGAAGCCGAACGCCAGGGCCCGCGACTGCACCGGTTTGCTGCGCAGGAAGCCCACCCACTCCAGCGCGGCCTCACGCTGCGCGGGCGTCACCCAGTCCGCCTGGAGCACCGCCGCTGGATGGTCGCTCCACAGCGTCACCGGCGGGTAGTCCACCTGGAGCTGTCCCCACCGCCCCTGCGCATGGCCCAGTTGCGAGATGACCAGGCTCTCGTACACCAGCGCCAGGTCGTAGCGGGACGGGCCGAAGCGCACCAGGTCCGTCATGAAGATGCCGGTGGAGGGCTCGAAGCGCGTCACGCCCCGCTCCAGGCGCTTGAGCCATTCCTGGTAGCCCGGCGCCAGCAGGTCCTGCTGCTGAACTCCCGCGCGGCGCCCCAGGTACTCCAGCGTCGCGGACAGGAGCGCCTGGAGGCCGGAGTTGGATTTCGTCGGGTCGGTGTGGCCCAGCTTCACGAAGCCCCACTCCGCGGGGCCGCCCACCGCGGGCCAGCCCTGGTCGCTCGCCACGGCGCGCTGGAGCGTCTTCCATGACAGCCCCCCGCCTCCGCCCGCCTTGCGCAGCACCTCCATCCGGTCCTGCCAGCCCACGAAGACCAGCGGGGTGATGACCAGCGGCTGCGGCGCGGCGTCCCCCTGCGTCGCGAACAGCGGCCCGTGCGAGGCGTCCGTCGCCCAGTCCGCCGCGAGCATGCGCAGGACAGCGCTGTCCGCCGGACTCCACACCGTGGGCTGCTCGCGGCCCTCCAGGATGGCCTGGGCCGCGTCCAGTGAACCCCGTCCCACCAGCGTCACCCGCACGTGCGGGTGCGTCGTCTGGAACTCCGCGAGCGCCGCCTCCACCCACTCGCGCTTCTCCGTGCTGTAGAGGAAGGTGATGTCCGTCACCTTCCGGCGCGACGGCGGACGCACGGACTCCGGCTCAGACGCCACCGTGCGAGGCGAGTCCGGGGCCGCCAGCAGGTAGAACACCCCGAACGCCGCGGCCAGCACGCCAATGAGGAGAAGGACCCGGGGCTTCATGTCCCGCCTCGTACCCCGGGTCGCACCGCCTGGGACTTCGGCGACGGCATTGTCACAACCATGTCACTCACGCCTTCTCCCCCTGGCCGGCCGCCCACCGGATAGGGAACCCTCCGGATGCCGTCCTGAACGTTTGTTTGTCCTCAAAGCGGATGGCAGACTGGAGCCATGATGGCAATGGGTCGGCGAATCGCGCTCCTGGGACTGGGGGCGGTGTTGGGTGGATGCGCGGCGAAGCAGGCCCCTCCCATCCAGCACTACGCCCTGGGCATGTCGCGCGCGGAGTATCGGGACTACACGGGGGCGAAGGCGAGCCCTTGTGATTCGGAGCCGCGCTGGTTCTCCGACGAGCTGACGGCGGTGAACGGCCTGCTGGGGCGCTTCGTCCGGGAGACGGAGCACGCGCAGGACCCGAAGTCGCTGGACCAGCCCCAGCACCTGGCGCTGCTGGAAGAGGGGCTGCGCACGCTGCCCCCGGTGCTGAAGGTGCACGAAGGCAACCTCAAGGCCCTCCAGTCCTGCGACTTCCGGCGCACGGGGGCGTTCCCGGACCTGGCGAAGCTGGGCGCGGAGCGGGTGAAGGAGGCGCGCGGGCGACTGGCGATGGGTCCCCAGGTCCAGGCCGCCGCGGCGCTGCGCGAGGCCCAGCAGAAGTGGCGGGAGGAGGCCCCGGCGCGCGAGGAGAAGGCGCGCGGCACGTGGTGCTCCAAGTCTCCGCAGGTGGGCCAGCCGGACCTCTACTTCGCGCGGCAGTCGCCGGACGGGCACACCGAGTGGCTCTTCTGCGACGGGCACGTCGTGGACAAGACGGGCGACGGGGAGCCCACGCTCCTGAGCCCCCAGGGAATCTCCAAGGCGGAGCGGCGGCGGGTGCAGCCGAAGAAGTACCTGGACGCGGCGCGCGGCTACCCCACCGAGGAGATGGACCGCGAGCCCACCTCCGTCCCTGCCCCCGCTTCGGAGGCCGCGAGCGCCACGGAGGGGTAGCGCCAGGCCGCGCGTCCCGTCACGCCCCCAGCCGGGCGAGCCGCTTCGACAGGTGCGCGTCGCCACCGGCGTCCACCCCGCCGACGAAGGCCGCCAGCGAGCTGCCCGCGCCGCCCAGGTGGGCCTCCACGTGCGGCTTGAGGACGCTCCAGCGCTTCGCCCACGCGTCCTCGGAGCCGTCGCGCAGGTCCGGACGCTCCGCGAGGAGCGCCGTCACGCGCAGCGCCAGCTCCGGGTCGCCCAGCGTCCGCGCGGCCGCCACGCCCGTCGGCACGGAGCCCGCGGGCGCGGCCTTCCACATGTCCGTCGCACGCTGGAAGGCGGCCACGTCCACCGCGGACAGGAGCCCCAGCGCGTGGCGCACCGGCAACCGGCCCTCCGCCTTGGGGCCCACCACGTGCGCCATCAGCGCGGCGAAGGGCGCGGCCAGCGCGGGGTGCGCCGCCGGGTCCACGCCGCCCAGGGCCCGCAGCGCCCGCCGGGCCTTGCGCGCCAGCCGCGTCACCTTCCAACTGGGGCCCTTGAGGCGGGCCTGGAGCGAGCTCAGCGCGGCGCTCGCGGCGGCCACCAGCTCCGGGCCGGGCGTGGCGGGCGCGACGCGGCGGGGCCGC
>NZ_RAVZ01000430.1 GCF_003611635.1 Corallococcus terminator
CTGTTCGACTACATCGAGGTCTTCTACAACCAGCAACGCATGCACTCGGCAATCGGTTACGCTGCGCCGGCCGAGTTCGAACGGGCAGCGGCATAGTCAACCTGTCCACGAAAGCGGATCACGCCCAGGCACCTACCGGGCTGCTCCAGTGTCCCCGACGGGATTCGAACCCGTGTTATCGGAGCGGGTGCAGGCCGCATCCGTGCAACCGGGAGCACCCGTGTGTACGAAGGCCTCACTCCGGAAGGATTCGCCACCGGTTGCACCAGTGCGCTCGAAGGTTTCGCGTCCGGCCAGCAGCCCCAAGGGGCTGCGCCCCAGACGCTCAAAGTCGGCAGTACGCTGATACCGGCAGAAGGATCGCGGTAAGTGACAAGAGAAGTTCCTGACCCAGCGCGCCCAAATGGGGACTACAGGTGGAGAGTCATGGCAAGCATGTTCGAGGCGATGGCACGGCACCGGCCTGAGTGGCTGGCCCAGGGCATCCTCATGAGGGCTGTGGAGACAGAGCCCGCTGTCCGAGCTTTGATGATCGAGCAGTTGGGAGAGAACCTCCCTCGTGAGGAGATTCCCGGTGTCACAGAGGAGGAGGTGACGGAGGGTGGGTGGCGCGCCGACGTTTGCGTGGCCTGGAAGCACCGAACGGCGCGCCTTGAGTTGAAGTTGTTGGCTGGCTTTACCAGACGCCAGGAGGAGGCGCTCAAGCGTCGAGAGGTCGACCTGCTTATCCTGCCGAGCAAAGAAGGTCGCGAACTGCCGGATGGTCTACCCGTTCTTACCTGGAGGGAGCTTGCAGACGCGGCATTGGATCCTTGTCTGAAGCAACTACTGGCTGAAGTGAGCGCCAGTTCCACCAGGAGACTTGAGGAGATCTCTGGGACCGAATTGGAGCAAGACCTCAACAGCTTCGTCGGGGAGCGAGAGGAGCGTCGCTGGGGCCTGATGTACCGTTTCCTGAGCACCGTTCATCAGCACCTGAACGAGGAGGCTCCCACGGAGTACCGTGCCAGTGATGGATGGGCACGTACACCCAAGGGTGAAGAGCCATACTACGGGTTCTGCTTCTGGCTTGGCGACGACGCCAAGCCCCGGTACTGGCTCGGCTTTTGGCGCTCCAACAACACGAAGAAACCTGTCTTCGGGCTCAGTGCCCCTAGTGAGCGCGGCCCGCCGGTACTCTTCGAGGAGCCCTTGAGCTTTAATGCCGGGGCGCTAGCGCGACGCATACTCTCCGAGGCCCGGGGCTATAACTGTCAGCCGCGATAGAACCTCGTGGAGCAGGCCCATCTTCGAACTTTCGGGGGGGAGGGGGAAGCCACACCGCTCGGACTCTGACGGGAGCGCGAGGATGTCTCTTCCCACCAGCAGCTCCCATCGCTCCGTTGAGTTGTCGCAGTGCTGCCATAGAGTTCATGAGCTCGGGTAAGTGCCAGAGCATATCATGCCGAGCCAGGCGGGACGCTCCGCTCCGGTGGATGTTGACGTCTCTGAGCCCGCCTGCTGGTGACACCTGGGTCATCACCACCACCAGTAGGTAGGCCCCTCTTCGCTCCCATGCGCTCGTGGTTGTCGATTAAAGTAAGGCCTTCTGGACGCACGGAATGCGAGTGCGAGGGGGTCACATGGCGAAGACGACGCTTGAGGCGTTACGAGGCTGGTTCGACGGCAAGGAGGGGCTGCGGGAGTTCCTAGTGGAGCACGCGCCGGACCGGGTCGAACTACTCGACGCTGGGCTCAAGCGGATCGAGGCCATCGAGGCGCTGCGGAAGGACCCCCTTCCAGTATGTTTTCTTGGGGGCGCAGGCGTGGGCAAGAGCACGCTTCTCAATGCGGTCGTGGGCGGAACCCGCTCTCTCCTTCCTGCGGGCGGGGTGGGCCCCCTGACCGCGCTCGCGACGCGGCTCTCCTTCGCGGAAAAGCCGTACTTTGAGGCGCGCTATCACGGAGGAGACAAGGTCAACCAGGTGCTCTTCGCTCTGGAACGGGCCTTCACTTCGGACGGAGCCGCGGCCTCCGAGGACGCCGGAGAGGATGCCGCGAAATCCGCAGACTCCCGCTCCGAGAAGCGAACTGCCTACACCCAGCTCGCTGCGCTCCTCATCCGAGGCGACCAGTTCAAGACCCAGGACATGCCTTACCTTATGGACGGACTTCGCCAGGCGCTGGGATCGGAGCCGAAATGGAAGGCGACCATCTCGCCCGACGATCTCCGGCGCATCGAGCGTCTCTCAGAGGTCCTCTCCAGCCCGGATCGGACCCGCCGGGTTGAACTCACCTCGGGTGCCGAGACCGCTTTCTACAAAGAGCTTCACGAGCATGCAGCCGGTTCCCTGGCACCGGTGATCCGGGAGCTGGAGGTCGGCTATAACAGCCCGATCCTCAAGAGCGGCCTTGTTCTCGTTGACCTGCCCGGCGTCGGAGTCGCCAACGATGAGTACCAGGAGGTCACCGCCGAGTGGATTCGTAAGGCGCGGGCTGTCGTGCTGGTGGTGGACCGCGCGGGTTTCACCAAGGCTAGCGCGGACCTCCTCAAGGAGACCACGTTCCTCAACAGCCTCCTCCACGACTCGCCTGACAATCCGGATCCCGCTCGGCTTGTCGTAGTGGCAACCAAGCTCGATCAGCCTGCGTTGGAGGAGCGGCAGCGGATAAAGGATTTGGAGCCCGAAAGCGTCCAACCCTTCGTGCATTACTTTGAGGACGTTTGCCGTCGTGCCGTTGACGTTATGCGCAACCAAGTGGAGACCCAATTGGTCTCTTTCGTGGAGGACGGGGCGTCGGCCACCCGGGAAGCTCGCGACGAAGTGGTGAATCGGGTGGTGGCCGGTCTGTCTGTGCACCCGCTCTCTGCCACCGAGTACCGCGCGCTCCTTCTCAGCGACGAAGATGCTCCGAGGCGGCTCAAGCGAATCGAGGAGTCCGGCGTGCCTGCCTTTCAGGAGAGCCTCCGCTCGATGGCGACTTCCCGCCTCTCTGATCTTGAGGCTCGGATTGCCACCCAGAAAGAGCTGTGGAGCACTCAGGCACGTACTGCCGTGGAGGTGGTCGTCGCGAAGTGGGATGAGGACAATCGCGCTGAGGAGGAGGCGCAGCGCCTCAAGCAAGAATTAGAGGAGTTTTCCAGAGGCCTGCGAACCGAGCTCGCCAACCGAGAGGGAGCCTTTCGCAATTTCCTCAGCGAGACCATGCCCTCCCTGATCGAGGCCGAGCTTGAGCGCGCCTCGCTGGAGGCGGAAAAGGCGATCCGCACGCGGTTGCGAAAATACAGGAGCTTCAACTGGAGAACCCTGCAGGCGGCGATTCGCAGGGGAGGGACCTTTCACGGTGCGAGGAAGGTCGAACTTCCGGTGGAACTCTCCCTCGAGTTTGAAGAGCCATTGGCTGTGGTGTGGTCGAAGAAGCTGCTCGTCGAACTCCGTCGGCGGACAAAGCTGATGGGAGAGGACCACGTTCAGCTTGTGGAGCCGATCGTTGGATGGGCTCGTAGCCAGGGTGCCCGGGTGAAGCCGCGGATGGTTGAAGCCCTCCACGAAGACCTCAAGGCGAGTACTGCCGATCTCGGTCAGGTAGGGAGGGAGGCCATCGATGAACTCAAGGAGACCGTCAAGCTTGAGCTCTATAAGCAGGTGGAAAAGGCGGTTCGCAGCCACTGCCAAGCCTTCGTCAAGAGCGGGGAAGCTGAAGGTGCCGGCGTGCTCAGCCGGATGATCGAATTCCTGGACGATAATCTCGGACCCTCGGTGGTGGATGCGGCAAGGCCGAAGGCCAAGGAGGTCCTCCTTCGTAACTATGAGAAGGTGCGCGACGACATCCGCTCTGTCTTCCGCCAGCGTTCCAACCCCATCCAAATGGCTGTGAGCACCCTGGTCGACTCGCACGAGGAGCACGTCCGCCGAAGCGACGCCCAACGGCGCAAGACCGTCCTCGCCCGTGGCCGCACGCTCCTCGCTGCCTGTCCAAGAGGTGCCGCATGAGCCGCCTCTACCGCCGCGACACGGGGCTGATGGCAATGCTCCGTGAACTAGACGACTTCGGAATCCGTGCTCTCGACCTCGCCCGTGCCCCAGGGCGATTCTGGGGCGCCGAAGGAACGAACGTCCCGCTTCTCACCTCAAGCGTTGACGCTCGCCGAGTCACCGCCGTACTGACCCCGGCCGAACTGCTCGCACTCCCGCCTGAGGCAGGGGACAGTTGGCTCGCTCGGAGTCGCAGGTCAGTGTCTGCGGCCTTCGCATGGTTCCTCCTCGCCGAAGATCCCCAGCGGAGGCTCGACGTCCGCCCAGTAGTAACTCTGGCCCACCAAGCCAGTCTGGTGCGGCACGTGCTCGACCATGCGAACCTGCGGCGTGTCCTGATCGCCGATGAGGTTGGTCTCGGCAAGACGATCGAGGCGGCGCTCATCATCGGCGAGCTCCTCGAGCAACAGCCGACGCTGCGGATCCTCTACCTGGCACCGGCCCGGCTCGTCGGCAACGTGATGCGCGAGTTTCGGCGGCTTGAGCTTCCCTTCCGCGCGTGGGTCTCAGGAGAGGAGGGGGACGCGCGGCTAGGTGGGAAGAACGGGGATGCTTGTGTGGTGGCGAGCATCCACCGGGCTGTCCACCCCAGCCACGTCGACAAGGTGTCCCGAACCGAATGGGATGTCCTTATCGTCGACGAGGCTCACCACCTCTCGGACTGGGCGGAAGGTGGCGGCAGTCCCGTTCGCAAGTACAAGCTCGTGCAGGAGATCGTGAGCCATCTTGGCCCGGAAGGCAGACTCTTCCTCCTTACAGGCACGCCGCACCAAGGACACGCCGCCCGTTTCGAGAACATCCTCCGGCTCCTCAAGAGGCCAGGAGAGTCGGACGAAGCCGTGCGCGGCCGGGTTATCTACCGCACCAAGGAGGATGTCAGGGACTGGGATGAGCGGCCGCTGTTTCCGCTACGCCGGGTTCGGGAACCTGTTGCCGTGGATCTCGGCGCGGAGCACCGGCGCTGGCTTGAGAACATCCATGACTTCTTTGAACCGGAGCGCAATGAACGGCCGGGGGACGCCCGGCGGCGGGCCGCGACCTGGCGCTGTGGGCTTGCCCTTCAGTGGGCCACCTCGAGTGTGCAGGCGGGCCTCGGGTTTCTGGTGCGCCAAGCACTCCGCGCTGGCGCGAACCTGAAGCTGCGCGGGCTTCAGCGAGCCCTGACGCTGCTCCGGCCCTATCGGGATGGGCAACCCGACGAGCCTGTCGTACGCCTTTTCGAGCGGATGCAGCACGACATCGTTCGACAGGAGCAGACGTCCTCACTGGAGGATCTCGAAGACCTCGAACCCGAGCACCCTGCCGTGGTGCAACTCGACAAACTGTCGCACCTTCTTGAGGAAGGCTCCGCGCTCCTTGAGCGAGATCCCAACAAGAAGTGGGACATCCTCTTCGAGCAGGTCCTCCACGATCTCGGTGAGGAGAAGGTGGTCCTCTTCGCCCAGCCTATCGAGACCGTCACGGCGCTGTGTGGCTACATCGAGCGGAGGACGGGCAGGCGTCCAGCGAAGATCATCGGCGCTCAGAGTGAGCAGATGCGTACCGAGCAGATCGACGCCTTCTGGCGGTCTGACGGTCCCCAGTTCTTGGTCTCGTCCCGGGCAGGTGGCGAGGGGCTCAACCTGCAAGTGGCGAGGCGCCTTGTCCATGTGGATGTCCCCTGGAATCCAATGGAACTTGAGCAGCGGGTCGGTCGCGTCCACCGCTTCAAGTCCAGGCGCACCATCCTCGTGGATACGCTGGTGGTGAAGGACAGCCGCGAGGTGGATACTTACCGGGTCGCGCGGGAGAAGCTGCACAGCATCGCCCGCACGGTCGTGGCCCCCGAGCGCTTCGAGGAGCTCTATTCCCGGGTGATGGCGCTCGTCCCACCGGAAGAACTCCAAGATGTGATGGGAGAGCGCCCCCTAGGGCCACTCGACCCGAGCGAAACCGATCGTATCAACAAGCTCGTCACCGAAGGATTCGAGCAGTGGCGCAAGTTCCATGATGAGTACGCGGGCAACCAGCGCAAGGTCAGGGCGCTTGATCCAGGTCAGGCGCGCTGGAGCGATCTCGAATCGCTACTCACCGAGGAGCTACAGGCCCGCCCACTCCACGACTTCGAGGTGCTCCGCTTCCGTACAAGCGAGGAAGAAGTTGTCGATGCTTCCGAAGTTGCGACGGTCTTTGAGGTAGCCGGCCGCCCCCGTGCTTGCGGCGACTACTCAGGTATGCCCGTCACCGGCGCGCGCGGCGCTACTGCCGACGCCATCGGCCTCAATAGCCCTGAGGTCTCCGCCGTGCTCCGGCACCTCGCTTTTCCCGAGCGCCCGAGTGGCGCCGCGGTGTTGCGATGGCCCGCAGGCCGACCTCAGCTCACCAGCACAGGAGTCTTGGGGCTCGTGGTTTTGGCGAGGCAGTCGCTACGGCAGCAGCAGGGCACATGGGTCGAGCACCGGCTTGAGTTGGAGGGAAGCCTCATCCGTACAGATGGTGCTCAGCAGCTCCCTCCGACAGAGCTAGCGGATCTACTGAGGAAACTCCGTGGCGCGGTCGCGGTAAAGGAGCCCGTCATCGACGCGTCTCTGCTGGGTTCCGTCAAGGGTATCGAGTCTCAGCGCTCGCTCGAACTCCGGCAGCCGAGCGACACCGATCACCGCGACGGAATTCGCCATGTTGTCTGGCCCGTCCTCGCTGCAGTCTTCGTGACCTAAGAACCTATTTCGGGTAGGGAAGAAGGTCGGCCTTCTGCTGGTGTGAAGAGGCAGGAGGACGCGGCCATGGGGTAGTGAAGAAGGACGACGGCTGGCGGGTGCCAGACGAATTGTGGCGACGCATTCAACCCCCAGTGTCAGCGTAGTTGTCGCCTCGGCTGAGCAGCCGAGGTGACCACCTGAGCGGGGCGAGCAGGAAGACAACGGTGCCGTATACGGACGCATTCAAGAGTCAGATGGTGAAGCGGATGCTGG
>NZ_RAVZ01000431.1 GCF_003611635.1 Corallococcus terminator
CTGTTCGACTACATCGAGGTCTTCTACAACCAGCAACGCATGCACTCGGCAATCGGTTACGCTGCGCCGGCCGAGTTCGAACGGGCAGCGGCATAGTCAACCTGTCCACGAAAGCGGATCACGCCCAGTCTGCGGTCTGCTTCACCAAGCTGACGTTGTCCGAGGTGAGGACGACTACGACCTTGAAGCCGTTGTCGATGGCCATCGCGGCGGTAGTGATCATCGCGAGCGTCTTGCCGCTCTGAACTCGACCGTAGAGTAGCCCTGTCGGGCAACCCTCCTTGAACGGGGCTTGTCCTGTCGCGAGCCCCGTGCCGTTGGGGCCAACCTCTCCAGGGGCGACGTTCGCCTCGTAGTGCCGCAGGATCGACGTCATGAGCGTTGTCACCTGCTCCTTGACACGTTCAAGGGTCGTGACAGACATGGGTGGCGACTTGCCAATTCCCGCAGCGAGTGCGCCGAGTGTGTCCAACAGAACGGTACCGTCGATACGTGGTACGAGCGTTGGCTTTCCTGACCCGACCTTGGCAGTACCGATCAATCCGCTCATCGTGCTCGCCCTCAATTTTAGCGGGGCGAGTCATGGCGGCTGCCCCACTCTTTAGGGGGCTACCATCACCCCCTTGGAGGAGTCAACGCACCTCTGGGCGTAGCCCGGTTCCGTGGCTCTCCCGCACTTCGTGTGGTTCCCCTCTGGGCGTAGGCAGACGCGGCAAGCTGCCAGCGGGGCGAATACACCCTGGGAATGGAAACGCTGTACCCACTTCCCTCCTGTGTCAGGGAAGTTGTCGCCTCGGCCGGGCTGACCACGCCTTGGGGGCGAGAGCAGGCAGGCTGCAGTGCCGTACACGGATGGATTCAAGTCAGAGATGGTGAGGCGGATGGTGGGCCCTGGCGCAGTGAGCGCCGCGGCGTTGGCCCGCCAGGTGGGCGTGTCGCAGCCAACGTTGTCGCAGTGGCTGAGGGAGGCGAATAAGTTGGCGGCGATGATGCCCCCGCCCGAGGAAAAGCCCGCCCCACCGACTGGACCGAAGAAGTGGACGCCCGAGGAGAAGCTGTGCGTGCTGGTGGCGGCCCAGGGGCTCCAAGGCGAGGCGTTGGGGGCGCTGCTGCGCCGTGTGAGGGGCTGCACGAGGAGAAGTTGAAGGAGTGGCAGCAGGCCGCCGCCGGAGCCCTCTCGGGTGCCTCCTCGGAGCCGCTGCCCGCCAAGGAGCGCAAGCGGCTGGCCGCCGCCGAGAAACGGGTGAAGGAGTTGGAGCGCGAGCTGCACCGCAAGGAGAAGGCGTTGGCGGAGACGGCGGCGCTGCTGGTGCTCGAAAAAAAACTTCAGGCGATAGGCTGGGACGAGCGACACCTGGACGACGAGGACGACGCAGCGGACGAGAAGCGCGAGAAATGACGCTCACCTACGTTGAGGAGGCCCTCCAGCAGGGCGTGCGTTTGGAGGCCGTCTGCGAGCGGCTCGGGTTGGCCCCTCGCACCATTCAACGCTGGAGGAAGCCGGCCACCGCGCAGGACGGGCGGTGCGGTCCGCGCACCCGGCCCGCCAACCGCCTTTCGGAGGTGGAGAGGCGCCGCATGCTGGCGGTAGCCAACAGCGAGGAGTTCCGGGACGTGTCGCCCAAGCAACTGGTACCGAGGCTTGCCGACCGGGGCGAGTACATGGCCAGCGAAGCGAGCGTCTACCGGGTGCTGCGCGAGGCGGGACAACTGGCGCACCGAGGCCACGCCAAGCCGCCCACGCCGCGCCCCCGGGCCGAGCACACCGCCCGTGCCCCCTGCCAGGTGTGGAGCTGGGACATCACCTACCTGAAGGGACCAGTGAAGGGCTGCTTCCTCTACCTCTACCTCGTGGTGGACGTCTTCAGCCGCCGCATCATGAGCTGGCACGTCCACGAGGAGGAGTCCTCCGCGCATGCCGCGGCCCTCATCCGAGAAACCTGGCAGGCCGCCGGCTGCCCCGAGGGGCTGGTGCTGCACTCGGACAATGGCGTGTCAAGGCTCGACTAATCAGGTCGCTGTTCGGTTCGGCCAATGAGGTCCGGACGTGAGGAGCCCGGGAAGCGCGACGGCGTGGACCGCGCGGGTTCGGCCAAACCGGTCCGGCAGGGGCTCCGCCAGGTGTCAGCGTGCGGCGGTCTGGGCCTGGGCCGCGCGCGGTGCGCGGGTGCGCTTGGCGAGTGGCGGGTTGCGGTAGCTGTCACCCTCGATGGTGAGGACGTGGGAGTGGTGCAGCAGCCGGTCCATGGCGGCGCTGGCCAGCAGTGCGTCACCAAACAGAGGCGGCCACTCCTCCAGGGCGCGATTGGAGGTGATGCAAGTGGCCGCACGCTCGTAGCGACGGCGGACAATCTCGTACAGGTCGATGCCCTCCTCACCCGTGAGGGGCCGCAGTCCGAGGTCGTCGATGATGAGTAGGGCTGGCGTGGTGAATGAAGCGCAGGAGGCGTCGCTCGTAGCTGTTGTCGGCGCGTGAGGCGCGCAACTGCGTGAGCATGTCGTGGGCGCTCACGTAGAGGACGGCGTGGCCGGCGCGACAGGCTCGCTGGCCCAGCGCCTGGGCGAGGTGACTCTTGCCGACGCCCGCCGGGCCCACTACCAGCACGTTCTCGTGCCGCTCGACAAAGGTGCAGGTGCCCAGCTCCAGCACCTTGGCGCGCGGGACGGAGGCGTTGAAGGCGAAGTCGAAATCCTCCAGGGTGCTGGGCCGCTCGAAGGCGGCACGGCGCATGCGCACGTCCAACTGCTTGCCGTCGCGCCGCTCCACCTCATCGGCCAGCAGTCGGTAGAGGAATTCCGTCAGCGACAAGTTGGCGTCGGCCGCCTCGCGGCATCGCACCTCGAGGGACTGCAGCAGCCCAGACAGGCGCAGCTTCTTCAGCACGGGGACGAGTTCGTCATAGGTACTCATGCGGGTGGTGACACTCCTCGGCGGGGTGAGACTGCGGGGACAGCGAGAGGGCCGCGCTAGCGCAGCAGCAGCGTGCGCACGTCGCGCGCGTAGCGGGGCGCAGGCGGCGCAGGAGAGGCGGCAGGCGTGGCGATGGCCAGGTGCCCGTCCTGGGGCAACGGCTGCAAGTCCAGGCCGCGGCGCAGGAGGTCCTTGAGCCCCTGGTAGCGCAGGTTGCCGAAGTGCAGCGCCCGCTGGCACGCGGCCTCGGCCCGCTCGCGAGGGAAGCCCTCCAGGTGCACCACCATGGCCTGCACGCAGCGCAGCTGGCTGAGGACGTCATCCGCGTCGAAGACGGCGCGCACGTACGCCTCGGTGTGGGGGCCCAGCCGAGCCGCCCGCGTCTCCCAATGGCTGCGGCTGCTGTGGCGCAGGGCTGCGCGCGCCTCGGGCAGGTGGGCTTCCACGGTGCTGCGGTGGCCCTCGCCGCGCAGCGGGTGGGTGGCCACGCGCTCGTCCTGGGCGTACACGCGCACGTCGTGGGCCGTGATGCATAGCCAGACGCGCTGGCCGATGAGACGCCAAGGCACCGAGTACAGCCGTCGGCCGTACATGACGTGGGCGTCGCGGTGCACGCGGGCCTCGTGCCACACCTCGGGTGCCCACGCGGCCGCCGGCAGCGCACGCAGCGCCGCGGCCTCGGCCTGCTGGAAGAGGAGGCGCGGCTGACGCCCCGTCGTGCCGTGCACGCGCACCGACGCCACGTCCCGCAGCCAGCGCTGCAGGGCGGCCTCGCACTCGCGCGCGTCCTCTGCGGCCCTCCCGGCGAAGAAGTTGCCCTTCACGTAGCGCACGCCCGCCTCCACCTTGCCCTTCTTCTCAGGGGCGCGGGGTGGGGCCGGGTCGACGATGAAGCCGTAGTGGCGCGCCAGCGCGCGGTAGCTGCGCTGCAGGGCCCTCTCCCCGTCCACCCCGAAGGCCGCGCGCACCACCGCCGCCTTGAGGTTGTCGGGCACGAGGCAGTGGGGCACGCCGCCGAAGTACGCGAAGGCGGCCTCGTGACAGCGCAGCCACGTCTCCACGCGCTGGTCGAACACCAGCGTGGCGAAGAGGTGGCGGCTGTAGCCGAGCACCATGACGAACACCCAGGCGCGCCGGAGCGCCCCCGTATCCGCGTCGTACAGTCGGCCCACTTCACCGAAGTCCACCTGCGCCACCTCGCCCGGGGCCGTCTCCACGGGGATTGCGACGTCCTCTTCACTCACGCCCTGGGCCCGACGCACGCTGCCCACCAGGCGTTTGACGGCCGAGAGGCTGCCTACCGGCATCCCTGCCTCCATCTGCAGCCGGGTGAAGATGGCCTGCGGCTGCAGTCCCTTCGCCACCCACGCTTCCACCTGGGCGCGGTGCGCCTCCAGGCTGGACGTCTGCTGGGGGACTGGCGGGGCCGCGGGCCGCACCGCCAGCACCGCGGCCTTGAGCACCTCGAGCTCGGGTAGCACCTGCGCGTCGCCCCGCAGCAACCCCGCCGCCTCCAACACGCGCCGGTAGTTGCGCTCCACGTCCACGCCCATGCGCAGCACCCGGGCCACCTGCCGCGCGGGCGTGCCCAGGCGGTGCAACCGCACCAATTCCTGCAGCCGGTCCATCTCCACTCTCCGGTTACTCACGCCACTTCCCTTTCATTGGGAAGCCAGCGTGGCCTGTCGGCGGGACGCCCGAGTGGACCGGTTTGGCCGAACCGGTGCGGACCGGTTTGGCCGAACTCACCCCGACCGGGTTCGCCGAACTCCGGAGGACCTGTTACGCCGAGCTACGACAATGGCGGCCCCATGAAGGGCGCCACGATGCTCGCGACGCTGCAATGGCTGGGCGTAGCGCCTTCCTTCAGCCGGCCCCGCGTCTCAGACGACAATGCATTCTCCGAGGCCCTCTTCCGCACGCTGAAGTACCGCCCCTTCTTCCCCCAGCGCCCCTTCGCCTCGACGCGGGACGCGCACGCCTGGGTGGCGCGTTTCGTGGGCTGGTACAATACCGAGCACCGCTACTCCGCCATCCGCTTCGTCACGCCCGACGACAGGCACTTCGGCCGAGAGGCCGCGTTGCTCGCCCGGCGCCACCAGGTGTACCAGCGCGCACGCGCCCGTCATCCCGAGCGTTGGAGCCGCGACACGCGCAACTGGGCGCCCGCAGGCCCCGTCCGTCTCGGCCCCTCTCCGAGCCTCACCCTGGCAGCGCAGGAAATGAAGCGCATTGGTTGAACCCTCTCACGCGGTCGGGTCGGGGGCCGGCGCGGTGGTGTGCAGGCTGCTCTTGGCCGTTTCTGCCGTTTCCAGCTTCGTGCCCGTGTAGAGCGGGCCATCACTCCGTTTCCGGTCCCCGCCACGTCGAACCGGACAGGCGGGTTTCCCGCATCCGGCTCACCGCGAAGGCGTCATCTCACCAGGGTTATGGTTCCGCTCGGCGGGGAGCCTGCTTTCAGGACGGCGTAGTACCTCACCCGGTAGTCATCAAAGAGACCCCAGGCGCCGTACACAACGTCCTTACTCCACCGCTTCCAACCGAATCCCCTCTTCGGGGCGGATTTCGCCCGATGGCCTATCCTCGCGCGGAGTTCCTGCGGACTGATGGTGGGCTTTGTCATCCCGCTCTCGCCTCGCTCCTCTGCTCGGAATGCCTCCGGTAGGGGCCCTTCGCTCCACGGGCATTACCCCGCTTCCGCGCTACTACGACCCCATCCGCCGGGCTCTCGCCTTCGCCGGGCTTCGCCTCGTCGGCTCGCCGCGGCTACCTTGCTTCCGCAGGTTTTCTCCGCGGGGCGAGGAGCCCTTCCCTGTTTCCACTCACGTCCTTGTGCACGTGCCGTCGCCCTCTACCCCGCCGGATGGTGCGGCCCCTCGGTCGTTCTGCGGGGACGCCCTGCTGCCTTCGCCGTAGTTGTGGCGGCTCGGCACCCGGTGGCATCAATTGACGGGGCCTCGACTGGGCGTTCACGCGTCGTTACGGCCCGCGCACTCGCTCACCCCGCTGAGACGGGGCTTTGTCGGTGGGCTTCACCGCAGGGCTCTCCCCTGTCGGCGCCACCCCAGCTATGCGGCCTTGACCTGTTGCCGCCTCGGGACTTTCACCCTACGGGTCCATGAGTTCCTCCAGGCATCACACAACTACCTTGACGCTCACCGCAACTCGTTCTTCCTCATCAGCTCGCCCACCATGGCCTTGAGTCGTAGCACCTCGTCGTCCGCGGGCTCGGGCTCGCGGCTCTTGAGATTCGCCTCGGCTCCGGCCAGGAACTTCTCCCGCCACTCGCTCAACACCGCCGCCGTGACGCCCAGCTCCCGCGAGAGCGCGTCGAGCTCCTCACCCTTGAGCAACCGGAGCACAGCCTCCTTCTTCCGCTTCGCGGAGAACCGGCCGCGCTCCGACGTCCTGTCCTGCTTCTGCTGCTTCTTCACATCCACCTCACGAGGGGAGGCTATCCCCCAGAAAGGGGTCTCAGAAAATCCTGGGGCGGAGGAGCTCAAGCTTCTCAAGCGTCAGATGTATGGCCGCCAACTTCGACCTATTGCGTCGTCGAGTGCTGCTCACCGTCTGAACCTACGGTCCACACGAAGAGCGGGAGAGCCACGAAACCGGGACAACTTCACTCCGTGAGTCGATTTACGTGTGCCTCTTTGCCTTCCGCGCGTGGACGACATTGGCGATGCGTGCTGCAGCTTCGTGCGGCGACTCGTGCGCCCATACGCGCATGACCGCCCAGCCGTCGGCGCGGAGCCGCGCGTCGGTGTCGCGGTCACGTTGCTGGTTGGCGATAATTTTTGCACGCCAGAATTCTGCGTTCTGCCTAGTACTACTTGATCAGATGCGTGACGGCCCGAGAGGAGGAGCGCGGGGATTGAGGTGACGCAGGCAGAGGGGACAGTGGCCGACGCGGCTGAGCAGCAAGTGCTGAAGGCGACGCCGCACCATGGGCAGCGTCCATTGCACTCGCTTCCGGGGGAAAAAGCGCTCGACGCAGCGCGAGGAATCCGTGGGCCACCATGCAGAGGGTGGCGTG
>NZ_RAVZ01000432.1 GCF_003611635.1 Corallococcus terminator
CTTCTACCACCGCCGCGCTCGCTGTCAACTCTGCGTTGACTGCCCTATTTTCTTGTCGGTGCTGCTCTCTCCCAGAAGTACCTTCCGCGCCAGTGCGCGGGCTTCCGGGTGAGGGGCGCGGCTTCTACCACCACCGCCACTTCGTTGATCAACTTCTTTCGAGTCGACCTTTGCTGCTTTTCCGCTCGAGCCACCGACCTGCTTCCGTCGGGGTTGGGCGGGGCGCGGCTTCTATCTCTTCGCCGCGTTCGAGGTCAACAACCTTCGTCGACCCTTTTCTTCCCCCCGTGCAGCCTTCCGAAGCCCTGGGGGCACCGGTCCGTTGCGCGGGGGTCCAGTGTCTAACGCTTCGATTCGGAGACGTCAAACCCTGATTGATCCGGGCCGAATCGTTCTACCTGGGCGCCGGGGATATGGGCACGCCGTTCCCTGGTGAGAACCCCCGACGCCCGGGTTCGTTCTTCCGCGCCATTTCCCTCGACGCACTGCCTGCCCCTCATCCGGAGGGACGACCCTTCTCGCGCTCTTCCCTCCAAAGGGTTCCTACGAGCCGGTCCGCGAGGGGAAAGGTGATGTTGAAGTTGTGGTGCCCCATCCGGCTCGGGTCGTGGTGCACCTGATGGTGCCTCCTCAGGAAGCGCACCCCGGGGAGACGGGCGCTCCAGTGGCTGCTCGGCAGGTGCGTGCTGAAGTGCACCCACTCGTACGCGAGGTAGTAGCCCAGGGCTGAAGCCGCGAAGAGCCAGCCCGCGTTGGCGGAAATCAGGAGGAAGCAGAGGGCTCCCAGCGGCGCGGCGACAGCTCCCAGGAAGAAGAGGAGCAGCACCGGCGGGAAGAGCACCATCTTGAAGTCGCGGCTGGATTCGTAGGCCATCGCTTCGTGGGTGAAGAAGCGATGGTGCTGCGCAGTGTGCCGCTCGAAGAGGAGGCCCAGGCCTCTTCGTTTGTGGTGCATCGGTCCCCGGTGGCCGAGGAACTCGACGCCGTTGGCGAGCACGAAGACGCCGGGAACACCCAGCAGTTCCCAGAACCGTGCCGCTTCCACCTGCCCCAGGGCCAGGGCGATGCCCGTGAGGCAGACGAGGCTGGTGAAGGCGAAATGGGCCCAGCCCCGATAGCCCGGCCCGATGACCTGGGTCCGGTACTCCTCCCGGAAGGTCTGGACCTGGCGGGGAACGGGGCGCGCTTCCATCCGCTGGAGCGTAGCGCGCCCTCCGGGTTCCCCGCCTGTTGCCTCTGGCTAGGAGCGCTTCGAGCCCTTTGCCTTCTGCTCCGGGGGCGGCGCTTCGTCCTTCTGGCGCGCCAGCGACTTCTGCAGCTTCCGCATGCGCTCCAGGATGAGCGTCCGGTCCACGCTGGAGAGGTGGTCCACGAAGACGTGGCCGTCCAGGTGGTCGATTTCATGCTGGAGCACGTGCGCGAGCCGACCTTCCGCCTCCAGTTCGTGCCACTGGGCCGTCTTGTCCTGGTAGCGGACCTTCACCTTCTCGACGCGGGGGCACTTCTTCCACACGTCCGGGACCGACAGGCAGCCCTCTTCCAGCTTGATGGACCCCTGCTTCGACAGAATCTGGGGGTTCACGATTTCAAACGAGGTGCCGTCCTCCCTGCCGACGATGGCCACCCTCAGGGGCACTCCGACCTGGTTGGCCGCGATGCCGATGCCCTTGGCTTCCGCCATGGACTCCGCCATCTCCTCCAGGAGCTTTTCGAGCGCCGGGCCGAAGTCGGTCACGGGCTGGGTGGACGTGGTGAGAACCTTGTGGGGCCAGATGACGATGTCGCGAGCCATGCGCCCGCATCTTGCCACGCGGCGCTCCATTGCTCAGCACTTCCCGCCAGCCCTGGTCCGCCGGGCTCCCGTTCCTGCCCCCGAGCGCCGAGCCCGACCGGTCTGATAGACCGCCGACATGCACCCGCACGCCCAGCTCATCACCGACTTCTATTCGGCCTTCCAACGCCGTGACGCGGACGGCATGGCCGCCTGCTACCACCCGGACGTCGAGTTCTCCGACGAGGTGTTCCAGGGTCTGCGCCACGCCGGCGTCACGTCCATGTGGCGCATGCTGCTGGAGCGCGGCAAGGACCTGGACGTCTCCTTCAGCGACATCCAGGCCGATGACCGCACCGGCAAGGCCCACTGGGATGCTCGCTACACCTTCAGCCAGTCGCGCCGGAAGGTCCTCAACCGCATCGACGCGACGTTCGAGTTCGCCGACGGGAAGATCATCCGCCACCGCGACCACTTTCCCTTCTGGACGTGGTCCCGGCAGGCGCTCGGGCCCGTGGGACTGGTGCTCGGGTGGACGCCGATGCTGCACAACAAGGTGCGCGCCCAGGGCGCCGCGGGACTGCGCAAGTACATGCAGGAGCGCGGCATCCAGGGTCCCTGATTCGCGGCTTCGTCACCCGCTCGCGTCGAGCTGCTTGAGGGTCACCGGCCCCTTCGCCCCCTGGCGCGCCAGGGTGGCTTCACAGCGGACCTCGCCCATCCAGTCCGTGTAGCGCAGCGTGGCCGTGCCGTCCGCGTGCAGCCACAGGGTCGCGTGGCCGTGGTTGCCGCGGTCCTGGCGCACGCCCGTCCATTCGGGGAAGCGCGGGCGGGATTCGAAGAAGCGCACTGGCGCCATGGGATGCGTCGGCATGTCCCTTCGCTCATAGGGGAAACCTCCGTGGCCCAGGCTGGCCCCCAGGAAGGGCAGCCCTGGTGCCCGGTCGTACAACGCACCTCCCTGGGCGCCTCCCCAGCACCAGAGGTCCACCCATTCGCGCTCCACGACCAGGGCCTTCAAGTCCTCTTCCACGAGGGGCGCGAGGCGCTTCCGGTCCGGTCCGTAGGGGGCCGTGTGGCTCAGCAGGATGTTCATGGCGCCCCGCCTTCGCCCCTCCGACAGCCGCTGCTCCAGCCATTGCAGCATTGCGGGCTCTCGGTGGCGGCCGGCTTCGAACCAGGCGGTGTCCAGGCCGATGAGCTGGAAGCGCTCCGCGGCGAGGCAGAAGTAGCTGCCCTCCTGGGGGTGCCGGGGACCTGCGCCCCGGCGCTCGTCCAGGTAGCGGAAGTAGGCGCCCGCCCCCGAACGCATCTCCGGCGCCGCGTTGAGCGTCAGCAGCGTCGTCGTCGCGAGCAGTGGCTCCAGGGGCTCCGCCACGTGCGCGTCGAATTCGCCCTGGCGACCCGCGTAGAAGACGCCCCCCAGGTGCACCGCGCAGTCCAGGCGCTCGCCTCGCATCACGAGCTGCCGGGCGATGTACCTGGAGGTGTATTCGCCCGTGCCGAAGTCCCCGAAGAGCGCCACCTCCACCGGCTGCCCTGGCTCCGGCTCCCGCAGTGGATAGAGAAAGCGGCTCTTCGTGCCGAAGTGCCAGCGGAAGGGGGCCTGCCTCGCCGCCGCCCCCTGCTCCAGCCAGACCGGCCCGCTGAACAACAGCCACCCTCGCAGGTCCGAGCGCGGCTCGAAGCGCGTGCGGGTGGGGTCGATGGGGATCTCCTCTGTCTTCAGCGGGAACGTAAAGTCCGAGGGCAGGCCTCCGGCTCCCTGACGGACCTGCCGCTCGGTCGCGTCGAGCCGCTCCTGCAACTGACCGGGGTCCGTGAAGAGCAACTCGAGCTCTCGCAACACCTCCACGAACGCGCCCACCGTCACGCGCGCGCCCAGGCCCGTCTCCGTCCAGCGCAGCACGTCCTCCGGCTCTCGCAGGAAGGCGGCTCGCAGGGCCTCCAGTTCCTCCGGGCCCAGGACCGGGAGGTCCGTGTCCGTCGCCTGGGGCGCTTCCGCCTGGAGCTCGTGTGTCTTCGCCACTTCGTTCGCGGACGGTGTGACCTTCGCGCTCGCTGGCGGACGGTAGCCGAGCGACTCGTAGAGCTGCTTCCACCTGCCTTCCATGCGCGTCCCCCTCGTGATGGCCCTGAATGGCCCCGGGCCTCATGGCCCTCCCAAGGGACGCATTCTCCCAGGCATCCCCGACATGGATGTTCGTCCCGGGGCGCCGGTTCCCGGTCGCCTCCGGACGCTTACAGGCCCTCACTCGACGCGACGCTCAGGGGCTCGCGGAGCCTTCGTTCCGGAAGGTGTAGAGCGTGTAGTACGAGCCCGTGGCGAAGCCGGGCAGCTTGAGCGGATTGAACACACTCAGGTTCGACAGCACCCCGCCCACGAAGCCCGGGGGCACCTCCACCAGCTTCAGCGCGCCTCCCGCCAACACCACGCCCGCCTGGGGCTGATCGTTGCTCACCAGCGTGCACTCGCCCGACGCCGTGAAGGCGCCCACCGGCAGGTGGAAGCGCGCGTAGAAGGGGACTCGCGTGCCGGGGGGGAAGGTCCGGTCCGTCAGCCGGAAGCAGGCCGTCGCCGTTCCCACCTTTTCGTAGCCATCCTCCACGAACCGCCCGTCCACCTCGCGATGGACGGGCACGTACAGACTGGCCCCCAGCTTCACCGTGGGCTCGAAGGGGGCCGCCGCGCACACCGCCAGGTCCGGCGGCGACGCAGCGTCCTCCTGCGAGCGGAAGGCATACACCCACTCGTTGCCCGACTGCAGTCGCACCCCAGGCCCTGTCCGCTGCTGCTGAGACATGTTCGGCTCCCTGTGCTGGACCGCGGGCTTCGTGCGGCGGTTACTGCCAGGACAGCGCGTATTCGGTGTCCACCGGTCCGGTCTGCTTGCCGTGCACCTGCACCCCTCGCGCGCCCAGGGCCTCGATGACGGCCTGGAGCACGCCCTCGTGGTACGCGGGCGGCATGAAGTCCCGCTTCATGATGAGCCGGCCCGTCCGGTCGCCAGACCAGTCCACGCTGCGCTCGCCGTAGCTCACCGCCGCGCGGTAGCCCGTGGGCAGGTTCGTCACCAGCCGCTTCGGGCTGTCTCCCGCGAGCAGCAGCAGCGTCTTGCCCGCCGCCGACGACAGGAAGTCCGTGGTCGCCTGCGTGCCCATCTTGCGCAGCATCACGTCGAAGCCGCCGAGCTGCGGGCCCATCAACTGCGCTCCGGTGAAGGCCAGCTTCAAGAAGCCCGACACGGGGTAGTTGAAGAAGTCCACGAACTTCTTCTCCGTCACCGACGCCAGGCACCGCTCCACCGCCGCGTCACCGCCCAGGATGCGTACCGCGTTCAGCGCTCCGTTGAAGAACATGCCTCGGGCCGTGTCGTCGGGGGTCGCCAGGGCCAGACGCTTCTCCAGGTCCTGGGCCAGTGCCGCATCCAGGCCTACTGCTTCCTTGCGCTGCTCACTCATAGAGGGGGAAATCTCCGGGGGGGAGGAGATGAACACCCGCGCGCACTACAGCCGCACGAGCTGAGCGCCATAATGAACGTTGGCTCCGACAGCCGCCACCACCACGAGATCTCCACTCCCGAGCGCGACCCTCCCCTGCTCGAGGTCCTCGGACAGGAGGATCAACATACCCGCCGCCGACGTGTTGCCGATGCGATCCACGTTGCAGGCAACCGCCTCCTTCGGCAGACCCGCCCGGGTCACGAATGAGTCCATCACGCGCTTGTTCGGCTGGTGGAAGTAGTAGCGCTTCACCTGCTCTCGCAGTGCGGGCGTGAGCACCGCGTCCAGGCACTTCTGCATGTACTCCGGGTAGCTGCGCGCGACCTTGAAGCCATCCACCACGAAGGCCATGTCGGACGGCCGCGTCCGCCCTGGCTGGTAGGGCAGCTTCAACATCCCACCGCCCCGGCGCGTCACCAGCTCCGCGTACGCGTTGCCAGAGAAGGAGGACAGGATGCCCGGGCCGTCCTCGTCGCCCGGCTGCGAGCGCAACACCACCGCGCCCGCGCCGTCCCCGAAGACATACATGGAAAGGTAGGCGTTGAGCGCCTTGGGCCGGCCCGGCGTGGGCGGCAGTTCGTCCGTGTAGACCTCCCGGTTGAGCAGGGGCGAGGTGAACGCCGAGGCCACCACCGCCACCGTGCGGAAGCGGCCGCCCTCCATCATCTTGCGCACCAGGTCCAACACGTACGGCGTGCCGCCGCAGCCGTCGTCCACCACCAGCGCGAACGCGTCCTCGCGCAGCCCCAGCCGCTCGTGGAGCGCCATGGCGTCGTGGTTGAAATGCGGCGCGTCCGGCGTGCACGTCACCACGAACAGCGCGTCCAGCTCCTTCGCCTCCACGCCCCCGCGCGACAGCGCCTGGCGCAGCGACACCTCGCACATGTCCGTGTTCGTCGCCGGGTAGAAGCGCCCCGCCACGTCGTCTGGCGGCGGAATCGCTCGGCCCGTCTCGTCGTCGAAGTCCCACAGGAACCGACGCTCGCGAATTCCGATCTTCTCTTCGATGCGCGCCGCAGACCAGCCTGGGATGGCCCGCGCAATCCGTTCGTTGCTGATGGTCCGCGTCGGAACAAAGGCCCCCGCACCCACCACACAAACCCGTTCGGTCATTTCGTGGCCCCTGACATCACTGCCCTGCCGGACGGGATGAATTCCCTGGCAAGAGCCGATTTCAGAGCACGATCCAGGCCAATTCCTAAGCCCTTGGAAAGACGGTCTATTCCTGCTGTGCGTGTGTCACCAATGAAGTGCACAGTCGGACAACTGGAATCCAAGTGACTGAAATTACACGGGAAATGGTGCTACTTCAGCAATGAAGCGACCGACATGGAATGAATCACACGCGGTGTGGACTTCACGCTGGGTGCCCCCAATAACACAATCGGGGTGCGTCGCTCCTTCAAAATGTCAATCCGCCGCGATTTGGCAAGTGTCCGCGCGCCCCGGGATGGCGGGCGGCGGACTTTCACAACAAGCCCGCCGCGCCTCCCCCCCAGTTCCAGCAGGTCGCGCCGGGCCTCGCTGTCATACGGAAAGCGCCTGAAATTGGATTTCGGCGCCTCGCCGCGGTTCAGAAGGGGATGTTGTCGTCGTCGTTGGGGGGCGGGATGTCGCCGTCGTCCGGCGGATTGCCGTAGCCGTAACCCCGGCCACCACCACCG
>NZ_RAVZ01000433.1 GCF_003611635.1 Corallococcus terminator
GGTGAAGCGCGGGCTGGGGTGCGCCTGGCTCCCGCTCATGCTTCGTGTTCGGCGACCTCGGCGGCGTCCGGGCTGGGCTGGCCTCGGGGGCGCTGCCGTCGTGGCGCACCGGGGACGCGGTGCTCTGGATGGCCACGCCCTCCATGGTGGCGAAGGTGCGGAAGGCCCACGAGCCCAGGTTGAACCACGGCGGGCTGGACAGCCTGCCCTTCACGGCGACATCCACCACGCCCGCCACCGCGAAGCTCATCGCCGCCAGCGAGCCCAGGTCCACGTGTCCCTGGGTGGCCCGCAGCAGGTCCACGTTGATGCCCTTGAAGAACTGGCTGGCCGCGCGCGCCCCTCCGCACACCGCTTCGGCGGTGCTCGGTGGGGCGCGAGGATGCATGGGATGACTGGTCAGGTAGGCTCTCAGCCTACCCACTGGCCACGTTTCTTCTGACGGCCTCCGCCCTGAGCCGACCGCCGCACCCACTTCTCCGGCGTGCGATCCGCTTGGCCGACCCAGCTACGAACAGCTTGGCCGACCCAACTGCGATCCATTACCCCGGCCCGTTACAGCTTGCTCCCGAGACGGTCAAAGGCTGGAGGACTCCATTCGACCGGAGGGGACGACAGGCGAGTTCATCCATGCGGGCCTGGTGCCGCGGTGTCTGGCCGGCGTGGCAACCGTGAGAGGCCGCCGCGCCCTGGCGCGAAGACTCGCTTCAGCTCCGCGTTGGCCACCGCCGCCACCCACAGGTGCATAGCGACCTTGAAGCGCGGGCCGGCATGGACATCCGAAAGCAGGTTCAACAAGGGTTCGACGCGCCGCTGCCGCTCCGGCAGTTGCTGGCGGAAGACGTGCTCGGCCTCGGCCGCGACCAGGACCGCGCGCGTGGGGAAGTGGTGCTGGCCGGCACCGCGCGACACCCCGGCCCGCTGCGCTGCCCCTGGGACCGCCTTCTTCACATACCCCCGGTCGGGTCCACACCTTCGGACCCGACCGGGAACGTCCTGCCTCAGTAAACGACGGCGATGTCGCGCAGCTCGGGGCCGGAGGCGCCACCGATGGAGGCTATCTCCGCGGTGGTCGCGGTCCTCGGGAAGAACGTGGCCGCGCCGGTCAGCAGATTGACCTGGTACAGGACATGGGGACCACTGTTCGCCGTGCGTCCCGCCACCAGCGGCAGGCCATTGTCACCGCCGGCGATGTCGAAGCCCGCCGCGCCGACGAACGTCACGCCCAGCGCGCCCACGTTGACCAGCGTGCCGTTGTTGGGCGGGTTCTGCTGGGCCAGCACGTTGCTGTTGCGCTCCAGGTCGAACAGCGCTGTCGCGGTGGTGCCCATCACGCTGTTCGTGTACGCCGCGCCGAAGACGACCGCGGCCGGTGAGCGGTTGATGTCGCCGTCCGTGGTGGTGGCGCCAGTGTCCACGTTGATGCGCAGGTTCTGCCCCGTGTCGCTCACCACGCGCAGGCGGTCCGCCACCGGGTTGAAGTCGATGACGAACTGAGTCCCCGACAAGGCGGTGAAGGGCGCCGTGAGATCGGCGGGGTCCGCGCTCAGCGTGGACTTCGCGGTGACCGCGCCCGTCTGCGGATCCACCGTGTAGAGCTTCCCGGCGGAGGAAAGGGCATACATCTTCCGGTCCGCCGGACGCACGTCGATGCCGAGCAGCGTCTCCCCTCCTGGCACGCCCGTCAGGGCCACCGTCGCCGTCAGCGTGTTGGGCGCGGAGACCGCGGCCCGCACGAGCCGGCTGTCCGTGGTGAGGCCGTAGACCGCGGCCCCGGACGCCTGCTTCAGGGCCAGGCCCTTGAGGGCCTCCGTCGTTCCGATGGCCGCCAATTCCGTGGCCGCCCCCGCCGTGTTCTCCGGGGCGATGCGGTACAGGCGCTGCGTGCCGCCCACCGTCAGCGCGGCGTAGCCCACGTTGGTGCGTGCGTCGATGTCATAGCCATTCACCCCGGAGGCATCCACACCCAGCGGCGCCGGAGCGGAGAGCGTGCCGTTGTTCGGCGGATCCTGGAGGTAGACGGTGTCCGTCGCCGCATCCAGCACGAAGAGGCGGGTGCTGGCCGTCTCCGGGAAGGAGTTGGTGTAGCCCGCGCCCGTCACCTTCGCGCCGCTGTTGCCGCCGTTGATGGCGCCGTCGGTGGTGGTGGCGCCGGTGTCCACGTTGATGCGCAGGTTCTGCCCGTCGTCGCCCACCACGCGCAGGCGGTCCGCCACCGGATTGAAGTCCACGGCGAAGTCGGTGCCCGACAGCGCGGTGAACGGGTTGTCGTCTCCCGCCATGGCGGCCAGGGTGGACTTCAGGGTGGCGACGCCGGTGTCCGGCGCCAGCGTGACGATGCGCCCCGCGCTCGTGAGGCCATAGAGCTGCGAGTCCGCGGGGCGGTAGTCGATGCCCAGCAGCGACTCGCCCGAGCCCAGGCCCGTCACGTCGACGGAGCCCACCAGGGTGCCCGGCGTCGCGCGATCGAAGGACACGAGCTTGTTCGAAGCGGTCAGGGCGATGACTTCACCCACCATGACCGGGGTCGACCCTCCGTCGGTGCCAGCATCCGTGCCGGTGCCGGCATCCACGCCGGTGCCCGCATCAGGCGGGGGCGTGGGGTTGTTGTCGTCGTCATCTCCGCAGGCCGTGAGCATGAGGGCGGTGGCGAGCGCGGCGAGGATCCTGCTCTGATTCCTGATGAGTGACATGGGCTCCCGGGTGGCTGTACCGAATCGGCGTTCGTGGGGCCTTACGCGGGGGCTCCGGAACTGGATTCAATCCCCTGTCGAAGCCCCTCCATCCGTTCACCAGTCAAACCTGCGCGCAGCTCACGGGTGCACGACACCCAAGAGGGCAAGGGGCACCTCCGCGCGTCACCTTCGGGCGGAACTGGAGGGCGACATCCCTGGGGCGGAGTAGGCTTCCCGCTCGGTATTACTGCGGCAGCGCCCGGTGCGGGGATGCGCGGGTGGCGTGCCTTGCGAGGTGAGGTGTGATGATGGAGGAAGACGTCCTCGGGGCGGTGTTGGTGGGCAGTTGGGGCCTGGTCATCCTCGGGGCCCTCTGGTTCTGCGGGCACCTGATTCAGCAGCATCGGAAGCGCGTCTGGCTGCGCCAGCATGGTTTGCCGGCGGAGGCCACGGTGCTGCGGCTCCAGGACACCTGGATCCGCATCAACCGCAGTCGGGTCTTCGACTTCCTGCTCGAGGTGAGGCTGCCCGGTCACGCGCCGTATCAAGTCCGCTTACGGAGCCGGTGGAACGACTGGAACGTGCGGGTGATGGACGTGGGCCTGCGGCTGAAGGTCAAGCTCGACCCGAATGACCTTCAGAAACTCGTCGTCATGGGGCCCGTCGTCCCGCAGGACCTGGGCAAGCTCTTGAGCGGCCTGGGTGCGTTGGGATTGGCCGCTCCTGCGCCGGGGGATCCGGTGAAGGGCCTGGCGGACCTCCAGCGGATGGCGGACGAAGGGCTCGTCACCCCGGAGGAATACGCGCGCAAGAAGGCGGAGATCCTCGACCGGCTCTGAGCCGCGGGCCACGCAGAGCGTGGACGGCGGCACCGGCCCTGAAGGCGCGTGGGAAGTTCGCGCCTCCAGGGCCTCGGGGCCTGGGATGCTGCCTACTGCCCCAACACGACGCGGAAGATCTTCTCGTTGCTGTTGTTGGGGACGCTGTCCTTGTCGCCCTGGTTGGTGGTGGTCATCCACAGGTTGCCGTCAGGGGTCGGCTCGACGGTGCGCAGCCGGCCGTAGGTGCCGACGAAGAACTGCTGCACGTTGGTCAGGTTGGAGCCGCTGATGACCTCGCGGTAGAGGCGGGAGCCTCGGGCGCAGGCCACGTAGAGGACGTCGCGGACCACCGCGATGCCGGAGCAGGAGCCCTCCGCCGTGGAGTAGGTCTGCTTCGGGGCGATGTACCCGGCCGTCGCGCAGCCCGAACCGCCCTGGGACACCGTGCCCTCACAGTTCGGCCAGCCGTAGTTGCCGCCCTTCTGGATGAGGTTGGTTTCGTCCATCACGGAGTTGCCGAACTCCTGCTCCCAGAGCTGGCCCTGGGAGTCGAAGGCCAGCCCCTGCGGATTGCGGTGGCCGTAGCTCCACACGTAGTTGCCGAAGGGGTTGTCGGACGGGATGGTGCCGTCGGCATTGAGGCGCAACACCTTGCCAGCCAGGTTGTTGATGTCCTGCGCATAGGCGCTGTTCTGGGCATCCCCGGTCGACGCGTAGAGCTTCCCGTCCGGACCAAAGCGAAGGCGCCCGCCGTTGTGGAACTTGTTGCGACCGATGCCCTGGAGCAGCACCTGGAGCGACGCGGTGTTGAGCGCCCCGTTCTCATACCGCAGACGCACGATGCGGTTGTCGGTGGGGGAGGTGTGCATCACGTACAGCCAGCGGTCGGTGGCGAAGGTGGGGGAGAGGACCAGCCCCATCAGCCCGCCCTCGCCGTCGGTGCTCTGCACGTTGGGGACGGTTCCCACCGACGTCTTCACGCCCGTCGCCGGGTCCAGGCGCACGATGTTCTGCGCATCCCTGCGGCCATAGAGCACCGTGCCGTCCGGCAGGTTCACCAGGCCCCACGGGATGTCCGTGTCGGTGGCGACCTGGGTGACGGAGCAGACGGCGTTCGTGCAGGCCTGGCCGGTGGTGACCGTCGCCCCCGCGCTCTGGGCGGACGCGTTGCCCTGGGCGTCGCGGGCGAGCACGGCATAGGAATACGTCGTGTTCGCGGTGAGGCCGCTGTCGACGAAGGACGTGCCGGGCGGTGAGCCGGGCACCGTCGCGATCTGCACGCCCCCCCGGAACACGACGTAGGCGCTCACGCCCAGGTTGTCGGTGGACGCGGTCCAGCTCACGGTCACGCTGGTGCCCAGCGCGGTGGCGGTGACGCCGGTCGGGATGCTGGGGGGCTGGGTGTCCACCTGGCACGGCGGCGGGGTGATGGAGAGCGTGGCGCTGCCTTGAGAGACATTGCCCGCCGCGTCCCGCGCATTCACATACAGGCCCCAGGTCGCGCCGGGGACCACCGTCAGCCCGGTGGACACCGTGGCGCCGGAGACGGACTTCATGAGCTGGCCGTCGTGGTAGACGTCATAGAAGGCGACGCCCTGGTTGTCCGTGGACGGCGACCACGTGAGCGTGGCGGAGTTGCACGTCACGTTGGACAGGGTGAGCCCCGTGGGCACGGTGGGGGCCTGGGTGTCGGCCGGGAACGACCACTGCTGGTTCGTCTGGCCATTGCAATTCCAGACATTCACCAGCGAGCTGTTGGCGGTAGCCTGACCGGACACGTCGAGGCACAGCGAGGATGCCGTGTGGACCACCGCGCCGCTGGCATTGCGGACCCACCGCTGGTTCGCGGCCCCGGTGCAGGCGCCGATGACCGCGCTGGCTCCGGCGCTGGCGGTCGCGGGCTGGACGCACCAGGCGCCGTCGAACACGCGCAGCTCGCCCTCGGGCGTGAACAGGAACCGCTGGTTCGCCTGCCCGTGGCAGTCGTAGATGTGGAGCACCTGCCCCGCCGTCTGGCTGTTCTGGGCCACGTCGAGGCAGCGGCCGGACTGCGTGCCGATGAGCCGGGTGCCCGCGGTCACCGCGGCGGTCTGCGTCTGGGGTTCGGGGTCGGTCTCCGCCTTGCCTCCACAGGCGACGACGGTGATGAAGAGTACGGCCAGTCCCGTGCGGCGAACGCCGACGGGCAGATGATGGACATGCATTGAGAGGCTCCTTGGCAGGACGCCTCCTTCCCGGGATTCCGGGTCTGGCTCAAGCAAACTTCGTGGGCCTGCATGGGCGGGTGTTGAACGCCGGGCATCAGGCCCACGCGCCAGGTCGTACCCCTCGCCGGGTTCCCGCAACGGGTCCGCACCTTTTCGTCAGGAGCGGATTCGGCTTGAAGCGGCAGGTTGCTCCGCAGGGAGGAGGCGGGAATCGAACCCGCAGGCAAGCCTGCTCGCCGTCTACCGGGCCTCAACGCGTGCCAATCGTGCCCTCCAGCTTTCCCGTCGCCGCGTCGAACACGTCCAGCCGCATCCCGTTCGGCAGGTACACCCGGCCTCCATGGACCCAGAGGGCCGAAGGCCCCATGCCCACCGTTTCGTGGGGCAGCGGCACGTCCCAGGCGATGGCGCCGGTGCGCAGGTCGCGCCGGACGAGCCGCGCGCCGCCCTGGTCCATCTCATAGAGGATGTAGACGGCGTCGCGGGTGATTTCCCCCAGCCTGGGCGGGGTGTCGCGCAGCAGCAGCGGGTCCTTGTCCGCGACGACGCCGTGCCACAGGGGCTTCCTGTTGCCGGGCTCGTACACCGCCACCAGGGGCACCTGGGTGCCCGGCCACCGCGTGCCCATGGACAGGGTGTAGCCCTGCGAACGGAAGAGGTAGCGCGTGGAGAAGCCGCGGATGTCGGAGGGCGGATAGCTGGAGCGCACGCAGCGCGTGGGGTGCTCCGGAGGGCGGCTCATGTCGCACGTCTCGGGGCTCAGCGGCGGGGTGGCGCAGCCGGGCGGGGACCGGAGCGCGGGCTTCGCGGTGGCCGTGCGCGTGTCGAAGAGCAGGTGCTTGTGGTCGATGACCTCCACCCAGACCGAGTGCGTGTCCCCCGGCGGGATGCACAGCCGGCGCGGCGAGTCCGACAGCGGCACCTGCCCCAGCCGCTTCCCCGTCGCCAGCTCCAGCAGGTTCACCGCGCGTTGCTCGCTCGACACCAGCATGCCGTTCTGGGCGATGACCTTCGTGCGGCTCGATGCGTCCGGTCCCTCCGAGGGCAGGCTCTCCCAGAGCTTCTGGAACGTCTTGCCGTCGAACGCGGCGATGAGGTCCGCGTTGTTGGCGCCACCGAAGCGGCGCACGTGCCCGACGATGTCGTCCGTGCCGTCCCCATTCACATCCACGAACACCGGCGCGTCGTGCTCCATCCACTGCATGCGCTCCGGCGGGGGCGCGGGTGGGGGGA
>NZ_RAVZ01000434.1 GCF_003611635.1 Corallococcus terminator
GCGCCGTGTTCGAAACGCTGCGCCAGCGCTACCGCGACATCTTCCGCCGCCTGGAGCGCGAAGGCCGCATCGACGAAGCCGCCTTCGTGCTGGCGGAGCTGCTCGACGCGGCGGAAGAAGCGGTGTCCTTCCTGGAGCGCCATGGCCGCCTGCGGCTGGCCGCGGAGCTGGCCGAAGGGCGCGACCTGCCCGCGGGCCTCGTGGTGCGCCAGTGGCTGCTCGCGAAGGACGTGGCGCGCGCCGTGGCCATCGCGCGCCGTGGCGGCGCGTTCGCGGACGCGGTGCTGCGGCTGGAGAAGTCCCATCCGCGCGAAGCCGAAGCGCTGCGGCTGTTGTGGGGAGAAGCGCTCGCGGAGGCCGGAAACTGGGCGCGCGCGGTGGAGGCCGTGTGGCCGGTGGCCGCCGCTCGCCCCCTGGCGAAGGCCTGGGTGGAGCGTGGCGTCCGCGCCGGCGGCACGAGCGGCGCGAAGCTGCTCGTGCACCAGGCACTGGGCTTCCCGGACGGCTTCGACACCGCGCGCGGATCCGTGGAGGCCCTGCTGTCGGACGAGTCCCCCGAGCGCGCGCCGGAGCGCTTCGCCTTCGCCACGGAGCTGCTGCGGCAGGAGCCCTCCGACGCGTACTCCGCGCTCCTCACCCCCACCCTGCGCTCGCTCATGCGCGACCGCGCGCGGGAGCTCACCGTGCCGCTGGACGCGCTCATCAAGCGCCTGCGCAACGTGAAGGAACCCGCGATGGCGGCGCTGCGCCTGGACCTGCACCTGCCCGCGGAGCCGGTCCTGGCCGCGTGGTCGGAGCTCCCCGAGTCGGAGCGCAAGGTGACCCCCGTCTTTCGGGACAAGAACGACGCGGGCGCCCACGCGGTGCATGACGCCGTGGTGCTCCCGGGCCGGCGCGTGCTGCTCGCGCTGGGGGAAGCGGGAGCGCGGCTGGTGGGCCCGGACGGGCGGACGCTGGCCTGGTTCGACGTGCCGGCGTTCTCGCTGGTGCTCTCCTCGCAGGGGGACCGGGCGCTCGCGCTCGCGCGTCGGGGCGACGTGTGGCGCCTGTCGCGGTTGGACCTGGTGGAGCGTCGGGCCACGCGCTGGTGCGACACGGAGCTGGGCGCGTGGTCCCCCACGTATGACGGGGACCGCTGGTTCGTCGCCGTGCGCGACACCGTGATGATGGTGGATGCGCTGGCGCAGGATCTGCGCTCCCTCTGGCGGGTGACCCGGGTGGGCGGCGCCGTGCTGGAGGTGGCCGCCGACGCGCAGCACCTGTCCTTCCTGGTCCTGCACCTCTCCGTGGACCAGGACTTCGGCCTGCTGGAGCGCTGGGGTTATGACCTGGCCGGCGGCCCCACCCTGCGCCAGCGCGCGCACGTACCGAGCCTGTCCCGGACGCCGGACATCCACGCGCTCACCCCGGACGGAGAGGTGGCGGCGGGGCGGCGCGACGTCACCGAGAAGGAACAGCTCCCGCCCTGGCCCGTCCTGAAGGCGTTCACCGGGCGGCGCAACCACGACATCCCCTGGAAGGACCCGTCGCGCGTGGGCGTGGTGCTCGGGCACGCCTGGCACGTGACGCGCTTCATCGAGGCCCCGCTGCACACCGCCGTCCTGCGCGACCTCACCGGACATCCGCGCGTGAGCTTCCAGTTCTCCGGAATCCCGCCCCAGGTCGTCCGACTCACCGACGACTGGTGCATCGTCCACGACCTGCTCGGCCGGGTGGTGTGGGTGGACCTGCACTCCGGCGCGGTCCACGGCGTGCCGGTGGACTGAAGGGCCCTGCCTCAGGCGCAGCGCAGGTGGCTGGGGACGATGACGATGCTCGCGGTCAGCTCGCACGCGGCGTCGTTCACCTCCAGCACCACCCGCACGCCCTCCACCGTCACCAGCAGCGAGGGCTGCTCGCTGTGCAGCGCCATCAGCCACGAAGACGCCAGGGGCAGCTCCGTGGCCGCCAGCTCCGCGGCGCGCAGCAGGTGCACGCGCACCGCGTGGCGGATCGGATCCGGCAGCGCATGCAGCGAATAGAGGGACTCATCCGGCAGGCGCAGCGTGTACGGCATGCGCGGCGGTTCGTACGTCCGGCGGGGCAGCTCGCGCAGGCGCTCCGAAAGCTCCGACACCAGCGTCTCCGGCCGCGACGGCTTGCGCAGGAAGCCCACCACCCCGCCCAGGGGCACTTCCGGCGGACCGCTGGCGCTGGACATCATCATCACCGACAGGTGCCGCAGCCGCGCGTCCGTGCGCATCCGCCCGTACAGCTCCCATCCGTCCACGCGCGGCAGCATCAGGTCCAGCAGGACGAGGTCCGGGTGCTGGGCACGAGGCCGGTGGCGCAGCCAGCTCAACGCCTCCGCGCCGTCCGACACGAGCGACACCACGAAGCCCACTTCGCGCGCCGCCCGGCCCACGCCTTCCCGCCACGTCCGGTCATCCTCGACGAGCAGCAGGTGGTGGATGCCCATGGCCATTCATGATTCGACATGCTTTCCCCCGGGTTGTTGAAGCAGACCCAGGTCCGACGGGCTCCCTAGCGTTGGTTGCTCGACATTGTTGGGGGTGCACTGTTTCCTCAGGACGCTCGGGGCTGGACACCCAAAATAACCGCCAGGCTGTCTTGTTGCAGGCTGGGTGCAATGCGCACGTTGGGCTGCCATGGCCTACCGTTTTCGACTCGAACCCCAGGTGGTGTGCATGCTGTCGGCCTGTCCGACGGGGGTGCGCGAGCAGCTCCAGGAGGAACTGGGTGCGCTCGCCAGCCTGATGCCGCGGCGGCCGGTGCCCCTGCCGGGGCGGGAGGGCGCGGCGGTGCTGGCCTGTGGCTTCCAGGTCCGCTACCGGGTGGAACCGGGGGAGGGCTTGCTGCGGTTGACGACCCTGCAGCCGCTCGGGGTGGTGCCGCCGCCAGCTTCCTGAGGGCAGCGCACGCGGTCCTTGTGGCGGTGGTCGTGGGGCGCCTAAGTCGAGGGGTTCGTTTCGGTCCCCCTTTCCTCCCATGAGCATCCGCGCGTGACCCAGCCCCTGGCCGATTTTCTCTTCGAGTGCCGCAACGTCCTCCAGGACGCGTGGCTCCACGAAGCGCCGGGCTCCGGCGATGTCTTCGCCCGCGTGCTCGACGCCGTGGCGGCCCGGATGGCGAACCCCGGGGCCCAGGTCTCCGAGGAGTTCGCGCGGGAAGCGGCGCTCCTCCTGCGGGGGCCTGATGGGCGTCCCGTGGTGGCCGGCTACCGGCGCTTGCGGCAGACGGTGCTGCGGCTGTGGCGTGAGCGGTCCGGCGCGGACGCGGAGCCCGCCGAGGAGGAGGGCTTCCACGCGGCCGTGGACGCGGTGGAGGAGGCCGCGCTGGAGGCATACGTCCAGGGCCGCCTGGTGTCGGAGCGCGAAGCGGAGGATGCGTCCGCCGGGCAGGAGGGCTCGGACGAGCCCGGGCCGCGACACTGGGAGGACATCTTCCTGCACCTGGGCGTGGGCGTGGGCGTGATGGGGCCGGAGGACACCACGCTCGTGTCGACGAACCCCGCGCTCGCGCGCATGCACGGCCAGCCCACCGAGTCGCTGAAGGGGCTGCGGCTGGAGGACCTGGTGGCGCCCGAATCGCGCGGCGCGCTGCCCCGGCACATGGCGGCCGTCGGCTCCAAGCTGTCGCACGAATACGAAGCGCTGCACCTGCGCCGCGACGGCAGCCGCTTTCCCGCCTTCGTGCACGTGACGTCCCTGCGAGACGCCACCGGCCGCCGCGTGGGCCGCGCCGCCACGGTGCTGGACATCACGGGCCGGCGCCAGGCGGAAACGGAGCGGCAGCGGCTGTTGGCCACCATCGAGGCGGAGCGCTCGCGGCTGTCGGCGGTGTTGGACCAGTTGCCCGCGGGCGTGCTCATCGCGGAGGCCCCCAGCGGCCGGCTGCTGCTGGGAAACCGCGCGCTGGAGTCGCTGCTGGGCCATCCGTTCCGGCCCCCCTCCAGCGTCGCGGACTACGACGCGGCCCACCAGATGTTCAGCGCGGACAGCCAGTTGTTGCCAGAGGACGCGTGGCCCATGGCGCGAGCGCTGCGCACCGGCGAGACGCGCACGGCGGAGCCCTTCCAGGTGCGGCGTCCGGACGGCACCACCGCGCACCTGCTGGGCTCCAGCGCGCCCGTGCGGGATGCGTCCGGCAACATCGTCGCGGGGGTCGTCACGCTGGTGGACGTCACCGAACGGCGGCGCGCGGAGGAGACGGCGCGCGAAGCGGCGCTGTTCGGCGAGCGGTTCATCGCCATCGTCAGCCACGACCTGCGCAACCCGCTCAACGCCATCCAGTTGTCCGCCACGAAGCTCCTGCACGGCGACGCGCTGCCGGAGCGCGACCGCAAGGCCGTGTCGCGCATCGCCCGCTCCGGCGAGCGGATGGCGCGGATGATCTCCGAGCTGCTGGACTTCACCCGCAGCCGGCTGGGCGGCGGCATCCCTATCGAACGCGTGCCCGGCGACCTGCGCGCCGTGGTACGCCAGGCGGTGGACGAGCTGGAGGCGGCGTGGCCTGAACGCTCGCTCACGTTCCAGTCAGGCCCCGGCCTCTACGAAGGCGCCTGGGACGCGGACCGGCTGCTCCAGGTGGTGAGCAACCTGGGCGGCAACGCGCTCCAGTACAGCCCGCCGGACTCTCCCATCCGCTTCACGCTGACGGACCTGGGGGAGCAGGTGGTGCTGGAGGTGCACAACAGCGGAACGCCCATCCCGCCGGACGTGCTGCCACACCTGTTCAACCCCTTCCGGCGCGGCGGCGGCGTCAACCCGCACGGCGGCCTGGGCCTGGGGCTCTACATCGTCGAACAGGTGGTGAAGGGGCACGGCGGGCGCATCGAGGTGCGCTCCCGCGCTTTGGAGGGCACCGTCTTCCGCGTCCTCCTGCCGCGCGGCGCCAGCGCCCCGGCGCCCTGATCAGTAGGCGGCGGCTAACTCGGAGCGCGAGCGAAAGGGCTCCAGCGCGCGCATCAGGTCATCCAGGTCCAGCGGCTTCGGGATGGAGGCCCGGATGCCCGTGGGGACGGGCCGCGTGGCGCCCGCGCCCGACACGACGATGACGGGCAGGCTCTTGAGGCGCGGCTCCTTCTGGATGCGCTCCATCAGCTCCCAGCCGCTCATCACCGGCATCATCAGGTCCAGCAGCATCACGTCCGGCAGGGGCTGACGCCGCAGGCGCTCCCACGCGTGAAGGCCATTGCCGGCGACCTCGACGGCGAAGCCCTCCAGCGTGAGGAACTCCTCCAGCATCTCCCGGCTGTCGACATGGTCTTCCACAAGCAGGATGAGGCTTCGCATGGGGTTGCCAGCCTCCCCCCGCCCGGGCCCCCGCGCAAAGTCCTTGTGTCCAGGGAACGTCCAACCCTGGACGGAAGGCCTGTCCAATGTGAATCCGGCGGCACAGGAGGTGCCTCCCGGGGCAGGGGGGACCGGTGGGACCCAGGGGGACGGGAAACGACGATGGGGCCTCCCCCTTCCGCGCGTCGGGCGCGGAGGCGAAGACCCCACCGGGTGCTTCAGGCGCGAGGCCGAGCGGCTCAGCCCTTGTAGTGGTGCACCGACATGATGGGGTAGTTCATGGACGTCATGCTGATGCGCTGAGAGCCGTCCGAGTTCACGTTGTTGGAGCCGATGAACTGGGCCTTGCCGTCCTTCCAGCCGGCGAACATCACCACGTGCTGGCCGCTGCCCACCTTCATGGAGACGACGTCGCCCGGCTTCGCGTCCTTCAGGTCGACGCGCTGGAAGTTCGGGTCGCGGTCCAGGTTGCCCTGGAGGGTCATCACGGAGGCGCTGTGCTGGCTGTCCTTGATCTGCCCGGCCTGCTCCAGGCACGCGGAGACGAAGTTGGCGCAGTTCACATCGTTGGGGACCCAGTCCTCCATGTCCGCGCCCACGCCGCTGCCTTCCATCTTCAGCGAGCCGGCGTTCTTGCCCAGGTGCGACTGGGCAATCTCAAACGGGCTGCCACCGGGGCCGCGAGAGGCCGGGCCCGCGCCGCCCGGAGGCGCCGTCACGTTGCCGGAGCCGCTGGAGCCGCTCGTGCCGCCACCGGCCTTGGAGCCGCTGCTGCCGGAGGTGCCGGGCTCGAAGGAGTCCTTGGAGCCGGGGATGTTCAGGCTCTTGCCGGCGTAGATGAGGTTCTTGTCCTTGATATCCGGGTTGGCCTTCATCAGGTCGCCAACGCTGGTGTTGTAGCGCTTGGCCAGGGCCGAGAGGGTGTCGCCAGACTGGATGCGGTAGCTCATGTGGGGGGCTCCGGGTGGGAGCAGTGACCCGACCTCGGTCACCGGCTGCGATTGCTTCCATTCTCGCCGTTCAAGAACCTGGGTTGCGTCCCCCACCTGCTTTTCCCTGAAAACACGCACATGCAGGGGAAGGACACACCCGGGGCGGAATCCCCGTCATGAAAGGCACCCGGACCGCCGACTTTTCCACCCCGGATGGATGCACGGGAGGGATGTCGCGGCGCGCAATTTCCCGGGATTTGCTAGCGGCTCTGCGCGTCGTGCTTCTGGCGGGCGATGCGGCGGCTGAGGGCGTCCTGCTTCGCGTCGATGCGGGCGCGCTCGGCGGCGTCCAGGTGGCCGTCGTCGCGGCGCTCCCGGCGGATCTCCCGCTGGAGGGCGTTGTTCTGGCGCTCCAGACGCACGGCTTCGCGGCCAGTGAGTTCTCCGCTGCGCACGCCCTGATTGATGCGCTGCTGCTGGTTCACCTGCCGCCGGTCGGCCTCCGCGGCCACGGCGGGCAGCGCCACCGTCATCCCCAGCACCGCCGCGAGCATCCCCAGTCCGTTGCGCTTCATGGTGTTCCTCCTCGATGCGCGCCGACGTCGTTGTCGGCGCATCGTCCTTGGAGGGTTGAACCCGGCGTTCGCGCGGAGGTTGCGGGGGGATTTTCCCAAGCCGGGTGGGTGGAGGTGGGCGGGCACGGAAGGCGC
>NZ_RAVZ01000435.1 GCF_003611635.1 Corallococcus terminator
GGGAGCAATCATCCGGCGGGGGTGGGCGTAGTCAGGGTGACAGGAGCCTTCCGGCCGGGTGCTTGTGGGCGTCGGAGTTCGTGTAAGGTGGTTGGGATTACGCACAGGTGGAGGTGAGTGCCGACATGTGGCAACGATTCAAGAGAGCGATGCGGAGCTTCGCGGGCTTCTTCGTCTCCTCCATCGAGGATCCGGAGCTGATTCTCGAGCAGAACATCCGTGACCTGAACGATCAGGTCCCCAAGATGAATGAGTCCATCGCCATGGTCCGGGCGAATGTGACGCTGCTCGAGAAGGAAAACCTGAAGTACCAGCAGGACGTGCGGGAGCTGACCGCCAAGGTCAAGGCCGCCATCCAGGCGGGACGTGACGACCTGGCCGGCACCTACGCGACCAAGCTGCAGGGCGAGAAGGAGGCCCTGGCGCGCAACCAGGCGCAGTTGGACATCGCCAAGCAGGCCTATGAGAAGGCGCTGAACGTCAAGAAGGCGTTCATGCGCGAGAAGGACAAGAAGACCCAGGAGGCGATGAACGCCGTCCGGGACGCGCGGCGCGCCAAGTGGCAGGCGAAGGTCGCCGACACGATGGAGTCCTTCACCGTCGCCGGCGTGGATTCCACGCACGACGAGATGCTCCGCAAGGTGCAGGAGAAGACGGCCATCAACGAGGCGCGCATGCAGATGGCGCTCGAGTCGGTGGACCACCAGGCCGCGGCCATCGAAGAAGAGGCCGAGAAGATCCAGGGCGACGAGCTGGTCAAGCAGTTCAAGATGGAGATGGGCCTCCTGGACAGCCCCGCGCCCGTGTCGGACGTGGGTGCTGGCACCGAGAAGACCATCGGCAAGAAGGTGGAGATCAAGTAGGTCTCCACCCATGAAAGAGGCCGGCGCACACGGATGAAGCTGCACCGCGGACCCGGCCTCTTTCTCTTCCTCGCGCTCTGTGTCCTGGGCGCGGGGTACGTCTTCGCCTCGCGGGCGGGTTACCTCGACCGCCTGCAGACGCGCTTCTTTCCGTCCACCCGCGAAGCCGTGCGGCTGTCCCCCGGCGACTTTCCCGCCGGCGTGGCGGCCCCGGTGGCGGACGTGGCGTCGGTGCCCCTGCGGCCCGTGCTCATTGGCTTCACCGCCCGGGGTTCCGCCGCCGCGCTGCTGGTGGCCACCGGGGGCGCCACCACGCTGGACAACCCCGCCACCCCTCCGGGCGCGGCCCAGGGCCTGCTCAAGACGGCGTACGCGCTGGATGCCCGCGCGGTGCTCTTCGCGCGCGAGGAGGAGCTGAAGCAGGCCCTGTCCGTGGGCGCGGAGAACGGCGGCGTGGACATGGCGGCGCTGTCGGTGGACCGGCTGGCGACGTGGGTGCCCACGCTCCGGGACGCGGCGCCGCGCACGGTGCTGCTGGTGGGCCGCAGCCGGGGCCAGGAGGCGATGGCGGCGGTGGGCGTGCCGGACCTGGCCAGCCTGCGCGGCAAGCGCATTGGCGTGTACCCGTTCGGCTCCTCGCATTACTTCGCCCTCTGGGTGCTGGCGCGTGCGGGGCTGCGCACGTCGGATGTCCGCTGGGTGGACCTGCCCTCCACGCTGGACGCGGGCCGGGCCCTCCGGGAGGGCCGGGCGGACGCGGTGGTGGGGCTGTGGGGCGACGTGGAGCTGGCGGCCCGGGACCGGGGCGGGGCGGTGCTGGCGACGACGGCGGATGCGCCGCACCTCTTGGCCACGGTGCTGGTGGCGCGCGGAGACTTCGCGGCTCGCTACCCGGATGGGGTGCGCCGGGTGCTGCGGGGCCTTTTGGACGCGGGGCAGGGCGTGCTCAAGGACCCGGCGGCCGGGGCGCGGATGCTGGGCGAGGTGGCGCCGTACCTGGGAGACCCCTCGGAGGCCATCCGCAGCGCTCCCCCCGCGACACTGGCGGACAATCGGGCGTTCTTCGGCCTTTCCGGCGAGGCGCCAGTTACCTATGACGAGTTGTTCCAGAGCGCCGCGGCGCTCTTCCAGAAGCTCAAGCGCGGTACGGCGCCGCCCCCCGCGGAGGACACGCGGGACCTGGGCGCGCTGAAATACGTCTCCGAGGCGCGTGGGCCCTGAGCGGGAAGGGGAGTCGGACGTGGCGAAGACACCGAACTACATCAAGGCCGCGTTCCTCCTGCCGGCCAACCTGGTGGGCCTGACGACGGCGGCCATGTCCAGCGCCGTCACGCAGGAGCCGCTGCCCATGCTGGTGGCCCTGGGCGTGGAGGGCCTGTACCTGGGCTTCCTGTCCTCCATGAAGCGCTTCCAGCGCGCCGTGCGGGCGCAGACGCCGGACAACCCGGAGGCCGCGCGCGCGGCGGTGGACGCGCTGCTCGCGGACCTGGCGCCGTCGCAGCGTGACCACTACCAACAGCTCGTGGGGCTCAAGGAGAAGATCCTCGCCAACTACCGCAAGCTGCCCGGGGGCCGCGTGCTGGTGGCGGACAGCGAGCCCAAGCTGGACGCGCTGCTGACGTCATTCCTGCGGCTCATCTCCGCGCTCAACCAGTACCGCACGTACCTGAGCGGCGCGGACCGCGACAACCTGGTGGGCGAGGTGGCGGCGCTGGAGGCGGAGGTGGCCGAGGAGCCCAACCCGCGCCTCAAGGACGTGAAGGGCAAGCGCCTGGAGATTCAACGCAAGCGCATGGCGCGCTTCGACCAGGCGGGCGAGAGCCGCGAGGTGGTGAGCCACCAACTGGCCGGCATCGAGGACCTGATGCGGCTGACGCACGAGCAGTCCATCTCCATCCGCGATCCGGAGAGCGTCAACCGGCAGTTGGACGTGCTCAGCGCGGAGACGGAGTCCACGGACGAAACGGTGCGCCAGATGGAGCGCTTCCTGGACTTCACGGAAGAGACGCGTGGGCCGCTGCCGCACGGTGGCAGCCGCGTGCGGTAGGCCGGGCACGGGACCGCCTGCCGGGCCGCCCTGTCAAAACCTGTCCGACAGTCGGACAGGTTGGGCCTGGGGGACGCGGAAGGCACCTGTTCACCGTGGCACCTTGGGGGTGTGGCGGGGGGCCGCGACGGCACACGAATAGGTTGACTCTCCGGCGCAGGCATCCTGTCCTGCCGCCCATGCTCCGCCGCGTTGGCTTTCTTCCGCTGCTCCTGTTGTTGGTCGTGTTCGCCGGCTGCTCGCGCTGCGGGAAGGACGCGGCCGGTCCCGCGTCCTCGCCGGCCGGGGTGTCGCGCTACCTGCCGCGCACGGCGCAGGCGGCCGTCGTCATCGACGACCTGGGGACGCTGGGCGAGAAGCTCGCGCGCTTCCAGAACCTCAAGGTGGCCTCGTTCGTCGCGCAGCTTCAGAACTTCCCCAGCGCGGAGCGCTACGTGTCCGCGGTGATGCGGCAGGTGGGCGTGGACCTGCGCAGCCGCAAGGCCCTGGAGGACGCCGGCATCGACCCGAAGCGCGGCGCGGGCGCGGCCTTCCTGGGCGGCACGCAGGCGGTGTCCGTCATCGGCGTGAAGGACGCGGACAAGCTGAAGACGACCTTCGCCACCTTCGCCCGCTCGCGGCTGGGCGCGTCGGAGGAGAAGGAGACGAAGTCGGACGCGGGGCGGCTCGTCACCTTCAGCCGTCCGGGTGCCACGGAGCCCGCGCTGGGCCTGCTCTTCCTCAAGCACGACCTGGTGCTGCTGTCCGCGGGCGCGGCGGTGGCGCGGCTGCCGGAGCTGGCGGCGCTGCCGGAGGAGAACTCCATCGCGAAGGAGCCGGTGCTGGAGGCGTCCCTCAAGCGGCTGACGGGCGACCGGGACTTCCACGTGTGGCTGCCGGGCGGCTCGGGCCTGCTGCCCGCGGGCACGGTGCAGGGCATCACCTTCGCGGGCCACATCGAGGAGCGCGCGGTGACGCTGCGCGCGGACGCGCCGTGGCCGGACACGCAGGCGTCGCTCGCCGCGCTGGAGCCCAAGGGCGGGGAGGCGCTGGCGGGCTGGCTGCCCCAGGACAGCTTCTTCGTGGCGCGCTTCCGGGGGGACCCGGCGCAACTGGACGGCGTGTGGCCGTACCTCGCGGGCACGCAGGTGACGCGCGCGGTGCAGCAGGCGGGCTTCAACGTGAAGACGGAGGTGTTGGACAACCTCAAGCCCGGCATGGTGCTGGCCCTGTCGCTGTCGCCCAGCGTCAACCTGGGCTCGGGCCTGCCGGACCTGGACCTGCGGCGCACCAACCCCTTCCGCTTCGTCAACCTGGTCGCCATCGCGGAGACGAAGGACGTGGCGAAGGGGCAGGCCACGCTGGACAAGATTCCCGGCTTCGCGGGCGGCTTCGGCGCCAAGGTGGAGGCCACGGAGCTGAACGGCCAGAAGGCCTACCTGACGTCGTACCGCGCGGGCGAGGGCGCGCACTTCGCGCTCACAAAGGACGGCAAGCTGGTGCTCGCGGCGCCCCGCGCGCGGCTGGAGTCGTCGCTCACCGCGCTCGCGCAGCCGGCGGGCACGGGCCCGGTGTCGGAGGACTTGAAGTCGGTGGGCAAGGACGCGGCGGTGGTGCTGCTGCTGGACCTGCGCCGGCTGGCGGACGCGGTGAAGGCGCTACCGTCCTCCGCGTGGGGCATTGGCGGCTTCGCCATCAAGGCCACCACGGTGCGCTGGCTGGACGCCACCGACGACCTGCGCGCCGTGACGATGTCGCTGTCGCGCAAGGACAAGGCATTGCAGGCGGAAATCTCCCTGCGTCTGACGCCCGCTCCGGCCGGCACCACCACCACGACTCCGGCCACCCCTTGATTCGCGTCCGGGACGTCGTGAAGGAGTACGAGGACGGCGAGGGCGCGCGGGTGCGCGTCCTGGACGGCGTGTCCTTCGACGTGGAGGCCGGGGACTTCGTCGCGGTGGTGGGCGCATCCGGCAGCGGCAAGTCCACGCTGCTGCACCTGCTGGGCGGCCTGGACGTGCACTACCAGGGCACCGTGGAGGTGGGAGGCCAGAAGCTCTCCGGTCTGCGCGACGTGGAGCTGGCGCGCTTTCGCAACACGCACGTGGGCTTCGTCTTCCAGTCCTTCCACCTCATCCCCAACCTGTCGGCGTTGGAGAACGTGCTGCTGCCCTCGCACTTCGGCCCTGTCGTCCCGGAGGCGCGCAAGCGCGCGAGCATGCTCCTGGAGCGCGTGGGCCTGGGCTCGAAGCAGGACCGCGAACCGGTGCGCCTCTCCGGCGGCGAGCGTCAGCGCGTGGCCATCGCCCGGGCCCTCTTCGGCAGCCCCAAGCTGCTCCTGTGCGACGAGCCCACGGGCAACCTGGACGCGGCCACGGGCGCGGGCGTCATCGAACTCTTCCAGGAGCTGAACCGGGATGGGCTCACCCTGCTGACCGTCACCCACGAGGAGCGCATGAGCGCGGTGGCGCGCCGGGTGCTCCGGCTCAAGGACGCGCGGCTCATCGAGGAGTCCCCGACATCGGCGGTCCTGTCGTCGCGAGGTGCCCCGTGAGGTTGGACGCACTGTCCCGACTGGTGAGGTTGTCGCTCGCGCGCGAGCGGCGGGGCGCGTTCTTCTCCGCCTTCGGCGTGGCGATGGGCGTGGGCGCGCTCGTGTTCTTCGTGGGCCTGGGGCTGGGCGTGGGGCAGGTCATCCGCGAGCGCATCTTCCCCACGGACTCGCGGCTGGTGGACGTGGTGCCCCCGTCGGTGTCGCTGGGCCTGCTGGGCGGCGGCAAGCTGGACACGGGCGCGGTGGAGCGCCTGCGCGCGCTGCCCGGCGTGGAGACGGCATACCGGAAGATGAACGTGCGCGTGCCGGCGGTGACCCGCTACGACGGCACCTTCTTCGGCTCGCGCCTGCGCATGGGCCTGGAGGTGCTCGCGGTGGGCGTGGACCCCGGCCTCGTGCAGAAGGACGTGGGGCTCCAGGAGGCGAAGGACTTCAAGGACCCTGGCGAGGGCAAGGCCATCCCGGCGCTCATCTCCACGCGCCTGCTGGAGCTGTACAACAAGACGTTCGCCCCCGCGCGCAAGCTGCCGCAGTTGTCCGCGGAGATGCTCATCGGCTTCGGCTTCCCGGTGGAGTTCAACCGCTCCTACGTGGCGGCCACGTCGGGCGGCCCCAGCTCCACGCAGCAGGCGCAGGTGGTGGGCGCGTCGGACCGGGCCATGCTCGCGGGCATCACCATCCCACTGGACACGGCGGTGCGCATCAACCGCGCGGCGGGCGCGGACGCGGAGAGCTACACCGGCGTCACGCTGGTGGCGGCGGATCCTTCGTACGTGCCGGCGCTGGTGGCGGCGGTGAAGGGCATGGGCTTCGAAATCGATGATCAGGAGCGAAGGCTCGCGGAGAACGCGGGCGCGGCGGTGGCGCTCACCACGTCCGCGCTGGCGCTCCTGTCCATCCTCATCTGCGTGCTGGCCGCCGTGAACATCACCCACGCGATGTCCGCGTCGGTGCGCGCCCGGGCCAAGGAGATTGGCGTGATGCAGGCGGTGGGGGCTTCGCGCGCGGACATCCGCTCCATCGTCCTGGCGGAAGCCAGCGTGGTGGGCCTGCTGGGCGGCGCGGCGGGAACCTCCGCGGCGCTGCTCCTGGCCTTCGCGGTGGACCGCTTCGCGGCGGGCTACCTGCCGGACTTTCCCTTCAAGCCCGACAGCTTCTTCTCCTTCCCGGTGACGGTGCTGCTGGGCGGCGTGCTCCTGGGCCTCGTGGCCGCGCTCGCGGGCGCCTGGTTTCCCAGCAGCCGCGCCGCCGCCACGGATCCGGCGAGGACGCTCGCGGGATGACGGGCCCCAAGCGCGGGACGCTGGTGGCCAACGTCCTGTGCCTGGGGGCACTGGGGTGGCTCTACGGCGGCGAACTCGCGGATGCCCTGCGCGTGCGCACCGCGGAGGTCTCCGCGGTGACGTCGTCGCCCTCCGTCGTTCGCGCGGGCGCGGTGCTGGGCCTCACGGTGGTGGGGCTCGTCGTGCTGGGGGG
>NZ_RAVZ01000436.1 GCF_003611635.1 Corallococcus terminator
GGCCTCGAACGCTTCCGCGACGCACGCCCACTCCGGCTTCGCCACCTGCTTCGCCATGCCCACCAGCGTCCGCCGCGCACCGCTACGCCGGCAATCCCTCACCGCACGTCGTTGGCCGGACGGTTACCAAGGCCCCGCGATATTCATCGCGAGGCCCGTGTTGAACAAAAAGGCCCTGCCAATTGGCAAGGCCTTTCAAGCTGCTCCCCGAACGAAGGCCTGTACGAACTCGTTCTCTGCGCTCTCTCTGGTAAGAGGCACAAGTGTCGCCGACGCGAACGCTACAGCCCAGCGCTCGCGAGATCGCGCACGAGCGCGGCGCCGAGTCGGACCCTGTCCTCCGTGTCGAATTGGTGCTTGCCCACATCAACCTGCGGGACCTTCAAGAGAAGATCAGGACCGATCCCGTGAGCCGCACATACGCGCGAGAAGGTCTCCGCGTGCCGTTCAGCAGTGGGAGCGCAAAGCAGTAGCCCGCCCCGTACACACTGGATCTCCGTCCCGCTCCGCTTCAGCCGCATCCATCGAGGTGCCGTCTCGTAGCCAGTGAACCACGGTTCATCGACGGCGCTCAAGACACCAGCCTCGCGTTGAATCGCGGAGAGGTAGGGGTCGCGGTACCAGCTATTCATCTGGCTCTTGTCCAGCATGCACACGCTGTAGCCCATAACTCCGTTCACGGCTGCGTAGATGCCAGAGAGGCCCGCTCGCATTTCGGGGTACTTCACGAAGTACCAACGCCAATCGCGTCCGTCCTCATTGGTGGCTTCGAGCCAGCGGTTCGTAAAGGACTCGAGTGCGGACCGAGCATCACCCTCGCGCTTGGCGATGTCGTCGAGGAGGCGCCCGAGCACCTCGCGAACTCCGGCGAGGTGCGCACGGCTGGCTCCGGCGAGGATCTCCCTCCATTGGAGGAGGTTGGAGCCCGAGCCGAACTGGAAAAAGCGACGGTTGCGGGAACGCGAGTAGTCCCCCGCAGCCAGCAACGCACCGGTAAGAAGCGGGAGGTTCTCGCTCGTGAAGACCTCGTGAAAAGCACGTGCCCGACGTTCGAACACCTCGTTGTCGAGCTCGAACGCCGCCAGGGAGCCGCGTAGAACGGGGTGATCCTCAAGGTGAAAGAGGTGCCGCGCGAGCGTGGGAGCCTTGGTTATCATCTCGGCCTTCAATCGCTCGTCAGCGACCTGCGCCTGATTGAAGGCCGAGATGCCGTCCAGCGTACCCTCGACGATGAGGCGTCGCACGTCGGCGAGAAGGGCCGGCATCCTCTCGGAGCGCAGCTCGCTGCTCGATGCCTCGACTAGGTTCCGCAGCACGCGAAGCCTGCGTGAAAACTCGTCGGTGCCGTGCAGCCGGTGAATCAGGACCGCGTAGAGAAAGAGCGTGCGCGGCCAGCTAGACCGAACTTGGCCAAGGCAGCACGCGGCAAATAAGTTGACCGTCGCGCTTCCCTGCAATCCGAACAGTACCACCTTGCCGGTTTCGTCAGAGTCGATCGGAGCCGGTTTCAGCGTGAACGATTCCGAGAAAACGGAGGGAATGTCTGCGTTGACCCAGGTGTCGAAGCACCGGACGAGGAAGTCCAGGTGCGCTGCGGCCTTCTTGTTCCCTGGGCCGTAAACGCGCTCAGCAAGCGGTGCGATGGTGCCCGAGGTAAGCCGTCCGTCGGGCCACTCGCAGACATCGGTGACGAACTGGAAGTAGCGAAGGAATTCGTCGTCGACGATATCGTGGCTTCCTCGGTATGGCCACAGCATGTCTGCCCACGCGCCATCAACCTTCTGCGCGAACTCCTCGACGCGGTCCGGGCAGGAGATCTCCAGGACCTGCTCGAACCTCGCCTTGAAGTTCTCGAACGGCGTCAGCGGCTTCCCTCGCGAGTTCATCTTGATATAGAGATCCTCGCTCAATCCCATCTGCTCGATCGGCAGTAGGTGGAACGAGATCGCGGGTGCCTCGGTGTCCACAAGCCGCTTCCACGCAGTGGCGCAGTCGGCGTCGGCGAAGCGCTTGTGGATCGCTTCGATCATTACCAGCATCGACTGGATTGTCGGATCGTGCTGCCACGTGTGCAGGAACCAGTGTTGGTCCTTGATCCACGCGTGCACCTTCATGTCAGCGGGCGGCTTGCAGCCAGAGAGGCGTTCGCAGAAGAGCCGAGCGCTCGCCCGCGTCGCGTACGAGAACCGCTTCCAGCCCTGCTCCTGGTCAAGTCGGTCCGCGCGCCAGCCGAGGTACCAGTGCAGCAGAAATAGGGTTGTGAGCCGCTGCTGACCATCGAGAGGACGCAGCGTGCCCTTCTCGACGTCGCCGTAGATGAAATCGAGACTGATGGGTGTGCCGGTCGTGACGGCTTCGTGCAAGACGTCGAGGAAGTTGGCACGGATGCGCGCGACCGCGTCGCCCTCTCTCCCTTGTGCGTAGTCCCGCTGGATGAGCGGTATCTCGATGCGCTCGACGGCCGGAGCGTCGGGCGCATGTCGAGTGAAGAGAGCGTTGTAGGACGTGACGTAGCTTTTCATGACTGAGGCACCTCGGGCTTGAGGTAAAGGCCGATGCCACCTTCAGTGGAGAGAATTGCGCGCAGATAGGCCTCTCGGTCTTGCATGCTCCAGAAGTGGACCTGCTGCGCGTCTGCGTCCGTGTAGTACTTGAGGAAGACTTGGCGCGTGCAGATAGGGATGTATGCGCCCTTCCGATCGAGCTCGAGGATGCGCCTCCGCTTGACCTCGAACACCGCGTTGTTCAGAGCGCTGTTGTGGCCGCCCGCAAGCAGCGCGAGGTTGGTCACCGAATGGACCGAATGTACGGTCGCCGAGGTCGACGCATCCGCGAGCGTGAAGGCTGCCGTCACGTCTCGCGCGAGATCCTGGAACACCTGCCGATCGATCTGGTCACCGACATCGTCTATCCGCCTGAGGAGCTCTTCGCGGCGTGCGTCGTCGATTGAGTAAAGGTCCGCAAGTGCTTCGCGGTGAATCCGGAGCCACTGTTTCCACTGCTCAGCCTTCGTGAGGCCTTCCGTGTGCTGCGCGTGAATGTGCTCGAGCGACCAGTCTCCAAGCCTGTGAAGTCGGAATGAGTAGCGCTCAGAGGAGTGCTCCACACGCCGCACCGTCTCGACGTTCATCAAGAAAAGAAGGCGCTCGCATGTCTCCTTGTGCGCGTCTGTCTCGTAGCTCAGTGCCGTCAAGCCGGAGGGCGTGAGGTCGAGGGTGTCGCTAATCCTCTTGTCGAGGACCGCCTCAAAGCTGCTCTTCGTCCTGCCTGCGGCGAGCGTGACGAGGTCGCTGAAGCGCTGTCTCACAGCAACAAGGTACCCAATCTTGTGGTAGTGGTTGCGGTTCTCGAACCAGCCGAGAACGAGTGCGTGGAGGTCGACGACCTTGTCCCAGACCACCTTCGGTGAATTCTGTTCCACCTGCTCTCGCAGGGCGTCGAAGGTGTGGAAGAGTGGACGCGCCCGACCGCGAGGTCCTCCTGCGAGCGTGTCGAGCAATAGGGTGATCCGCGTCGGACTATCTGCGGCATGCTCGTCTGCGACGAACGCCCAGACGTCGGGATGCTGGAGATCGCGCTCAATGCTGTCCCACTGGGCAGCGATCTCATGAGTCCTGTCCGTGGCGTCGGCGCCTCCACGGCTGTGCGAGAGCAAGAGCGCCTTGACCAGTTCTGCGTCCGTGAGCGGAATCCTGCCGACGTTCAGGCGCGTGAAGAGCGTCGTCGAGTCCAGCCCTTTCGGGGCCTCGTACCAGATCACGCGCACGCTCTCGAAGAGGTACCCGTAGAACTTGTTGGCGACGTACTGCCGACGCGCGCCGTGCGCATCGAACCACTTTCGGATGCACTCGTATGCCCTGTGGAGATGGAAGAAGTCGATGTTGCTCTTAGCGCGAACCGCATCAAGATCTTGCAGGTAAGTCTCGCTGCCTGGCCGTGTGTCGTACTTGAGAGCGTATGGTGGGCCAGAGTTCTGAAGCCGCTCGCGCTGCATGAACACGAAGATGAGGAAGAGCGTCGTGAGGCGTTGCTGGCCATCGACCAGCTCCCATGTGGTCTCGCCGTCACGCTTTACGACAACTGGCTGCAGGCTGTAGGGCTCGCCCTTGCTCTCCCAGATGTCGTTGAGTAGGCGCTCTACCTCAAGTTGCCCCCAGCGGTACCCTCGCTGGTACCTGGCAACGCGGAACGAACCGACGATGTCACCAATCAACTTGAGTTCGAGGAGAGCGCCATCCATCGTCTCGTCAGGCATTTCAGGCAGCCCTTTCGGGGCGACGGCCTTCTTCGCCCAAGTCTGTGTTGTCGCGATGCAGCCTCATTGAGCGTGAACGATACCAGGGGAGCATACTGGACTGGGCTTGATCCGCTCCCGTAGGCGGGTTGACTATGCCACTGCCCTTTCGAACTCGGCCGGTGCGGCGACGGCATGAGGCATGCATGGGTGGGCTGCGATGGGCAGGGCGCCCAGTGCGGCTAGTGCTCGCCTACACCGCTTCCTTGGGGCCCTGGGTGATTCCGCCCGCATCGCCAGCACGCGAGCTGGACGGCTGCGTGCGAGCCGAGCTCACCAGCATTTCACGTTCTGGCACGCCCGTGACGCTGCGACCTGGGTTGGGGCGGGCGCAGATGTCCTGCTGGGGCGACTGCAGGCTGCGCTTCAGACGGCGTATTTCGACGGGAGGTCATTCCGCCTTCGCTATGCAGGCAAGAAGGTCGATGGCCTTCTGCCTAGCCCTCACGCATCGCGATTCGCATCTTGACGCAGCCGTGGCGCTTGTATGGCACGTTGAGTGAGTCTTGGATAAATATAGGGGATGGTTCCATCCGCATTGCTCATCACCGGGCAGGATCTTGATGCTTGGTCTGACAAGCCCAGAGCAGAGTCACAGCTCCCTGTCCTTATTCGCCGCCTTCTCAGTGCGCAGCTTTCTCGCAGTGGCCGGATCCAGTTCCGTGGCGACGTGGGCGTCCGATATGCGGGCTACGATGGTATCACGGACCTTGGCGAGCCTGTGCTTGATGCCCCTGCGGGCCCCGCTGTCTGGGAGCTGTCAGTGAATGCGAGGCCTGGGGAAAAAGCAAGTGAGGACTATTCGAAGCGAACGCAGACACCACTTGATGTGAATCCGACTGCCACTACATATGTGGCGCTCACCTCCAGGCACTGGCCGGGCAAGAATACATGGGCCAGGAACAGGCAGGCCGAAGGTTGCTGGAGAGAAGTCCGGGCTCTTGACGCCGATGACCTTGCTCACTGGCTTGAATGTAGTCCCTCCGTTGCGGCCTGGTTCTCATGCGAGGAGCTGGCCCGTCCTATCGACCAGATTGCCGACCCACACGCGTTGTTGGTTGCATGGAGCGGATGGACGAAGCCATCCCTGCCTGCGGCCACGCTGCTGGTCGGCCGTGAGGAGGCCGCAGCCCAGATTCGCGCATGGGCACAAGCAGCACCATCCATTTTGCCTGTGCGTGGGGAGGGTCACGAGGAGGCGCTGCACTTCGCCGCCGCAGCCTTGATAGAAGAGACCGTAGACGAGAGTCTTAAGAGTCGCGTGGTGATTGCACGTAGTTCAGAGGCCCTTGAGTGGCTTCTGGCCATGCCCACCTCGCAGTCCCTCATTCTACTCGCAGCCTTCCCCGATGCGGAGAGCCGAACTCGCTCCACGGGAGCGCACCACCTACTCATCGCTTACGGACGTGGTGAGCGGCTGGTGGGGAGAGAGTACGTCGAACTCCCGCCCATTGAGCGCACGGCGCTTGCCGCCACGATGGAACGGGTACTGGAGCCGGGTACGGCACACCGCGTAGCCTGGGCCTCCGGTGGCAGTGTTGGCGCTCTCCAGCGGGCCCTCGGACGTCCGGCACGTCCTGCTTGGGCCTTGGGCCCTCTTGCCCCTGAAATGCGGGCGATGCTGCTCGTTGGAGCATGGAACCCTGATGCGTCTGGAGACCGTGCCCTCGTTGAGCGCATTTCGGGACGAACCGTAGAAGAGGTGGATGCCTACTGTGCGTCCCTCGTGGTCGCCGGAGCCCTGCGGCGCAAGACTGGGGCGTGGATGTGGCGCTCCGCCCACGACGCATGGGCTCTTCTTGGAGTGCACCTCTCCGCTGGGCATCTGCGAGGCTTGGCGGACGCATCCTGTGAAGTGTTCGAAGAGAACAACCCCGAGGCCGGGGCCAGTTTGGTAGATCGGCTTTGGCTTGCAGTGAAAGGGGAAGGGCGCCGCCACTCCCCCATGCTACGCTCGGGACTCGCGGGCTCCTTGGCTTTCGTTGCCACGTCTTCGCTTCAGGACATGTTGGTCCGGCCGGTCGAGCGGCGTTCCTTGGTGGCTGCGGTGGTTCGCCGGGTTCTTTCGGCATCTTGGCAACGCTGGGCAGGGGTCGCTCCCGAGTTGCCGACGTTGGCCGAGGCTGCACCGGACGCATTTCTTGATGCTGTGGAAGAAAGCTTAACTAGTGGGGGCCAGGGCGTGGCAGGGCTTTTCGCGCTAGCGCAGGACGGCCTTGGCCCAAGCCCTCACGTTCAGCTCTTGTGGGCGCTTGAGACGCTCAGTTGGGAGCCGACACGCTTACGTCGTGTGGCTCATGCGCTAGCTCGGCTTGCTGCTGTTGACCCGGGGGGCGCTCTATCGAACCGTCCGCTGTCAAGCCTTCGGGCACTTCTGTTCCCGCTTTGGCCGCAGACGTTCGCGCCGACTCGAGAACGTCTAGGCGTCCTTGAGAGTCTCTGGGATGTCGTACCGGCGGTGAGTGTCAACGTAGTTGTCGCGTGAAACAGGTCAAGCAGCTGCGGTCATTGTTGGAACGAGAGGGGTGAGGTTCGGGGAAGGGTTGAGCCGCACGGGGCCCGTGGGTGTCCAGTCGCGGGTGT
>NZ_RAVZ01000437.1 GCF_003611635.1 Corallococcus terminator
CTACGTGGGCACCGCGCAGGACATGGCGCTCGCGTTCGACGCGGATCCGGAGGTGAAGGCGTGGGTGGCCACCCTGTCCGGCCAGCCCCCGACGTTCAGCGACCTGGAGGCGCTGCGCCTGGGCACCGAAGGCCTGCGCCGCGTGCGGGCGGAGGCCCTGCGCTCGCGCGAGCTGTACCGGCGCAAGCAGAGCGTGCCGTACTCGCCGGACGAGAAGCAGTTGCTCGTCTCCACCTGGGCGGCCTTCTTCGACTGCTTCGTGTCCACGGAGGTGGTGCGCCAGCGCTACTGGGACTTCCTCAAGGTGCCCTCCCTCACCCAGCCGAAGAAGCACGCCTGGGGCTTCCTGCTCACCCACGCCGCGCTCGCCGCGGAGCTGTCCCAGGGCCTGCACTACGCGGACCTCGCCGGGGGCCAGGCGCAACTGGAGGTGCTGCTGGATGAGTCCGTGCCGGAGTACGGCCTGCCCCCGCGCGCCTTCGCCCGCTTCAAGGAGAAGGTCCTCCACGTGGGCACCTCCACGCAGTTGTTCACGGGCGATGGCTACCGCGCGACCCTGAACCCCATCCTCGCGAAGGCCGGCGTGCTGGACGAACCGGGCGTCCCCGCGCTGCTCCAGGCGATGCGGGCCGACAGCCAGGCCGCGCGCTCGCGGCTGCTCAAGCGTGGCCCGGTGATGTTCGCCAAGGCCGTGGCGGACCTCACCCAGGACACCACCGCGCGCGCGGTGTTCCCGGTGCAGAAGACGGTGGCGGAGTGGATGGGCGACACGCGCGTGCACCGCGTGGGCAAGCCGCTCATCTCCCGCGAGCAGACGCTGAAGCTGGTGGAGAAGATGGTGCCGGGGGACATCCTGGTGGCACGGCAGAACTGGTTTCTGTCCAACATCGGCCTGCCGGGCTTCTGGCCGCACGCGGAGCTCTACGTGGGCACCGCGCAGGACATGGCGCTCGCGTTCGACGCGGATCCGGAGGTGAAGGCGTGGGTGGCCACCCTGCCCGGCCAGCCCCCGACGTTCACCGGCCACCTGGCCCGGGCGTTCCCCGCCAAATGGGCCGAGTACACCGGCAAGGACGCCCATGGGGATCCGCTGCGCATCATCGAATCCATCAGCGAGGGCGTGAGCTTCACCGGCACGGAGCACGGCATGCACGTGGACTACCTGGGCGTGCTGCGCCCGCGCGTGTCCGCCGTGGACAAGGCCCGCGCCATCCTGCGCGCCTTCAACTTCCAGGGCCGTCCGTACGACTTCAACTTCGACTTCTTCTCCGACCAGACGCTGGTGTGCACGGAGCTCGTCTGGAAGGCCTACGCGCCCGCGAAGGACATGAAGGGCTTGAGCATTCCCCTGGTGAACGTGGCCGGGCGCCGCACGCTGCCGGCGAATGAGATTGTCCGCGTCTTCGACGCCGAGTACGGAACGCCCACCCGCCAGTTCGACTTCGTCGCCTTCCTGGACGGGCGGGAGGCCCAGGGTGACGCCGTCGAAGCGAACGCCGAGGTCTTCCGTTACACCTACCGTCGCATGAAGTGGGACATCGCTCAGGAGTAGAGGCACACCATGACGGAAGACACGGCGAACCAGCTCCTGGACCTGGCCACCGCGCTCTATGAGCGGATGATTTCCCAGCAGCAGGCGAAGGTGCTGCGCCTGGCGCGCGAGGCGGTGCCCAACATCGGGCCGGAGGAGATGCGCAACCCGCACGACTTCCCCCAGTTGAAGGAGCACCCGTCGTTCGAATTCGAGGATGGAATCCTGGCCGGACTGATTTCGGCCCACATGGCGCTCCGGGCGGAAATCAAGGGCCGCCTGCCTGCCATGCCCCCTGGGGCCTGACGCTCGGCTGCCTGCCTTTGCCGTAGGACCTTCCGTGGGTTACTGGTGCGCACCGTGAGCATTCCCTCTGGATTCGGCCCGCCGCTGGCACGCGAGCGACTGGTGTCTTCCCTGGCCGCGGATCCACCGCGTCTGGACCTGGCGGCCCTGGCCATCGCCACGCTGGGCCGGGTGGACCTGGACGCCCCAGCGTGTCTGCACACGCTGGACGCGCTCGCGTGCCGGGTGCAGGTGGAGGCGGAGCGGCTCAGCGAGAAGGGCGAGGCCCTGGCCTCCCTGCGCGCCCTGCGCCACGTGCTGGCGGACATCGAGGGCTTCCGGGGCAACGAGGACGACTACCACGCCCCGGACAACAGCTTCCTGGACCGGGTGCTGGAGCGGAAGGTGGGGCTGCCGATTACGCTCTCGGTGCTCTACCTGGAGGTCGCACGCCGCGCGGGCATCCCGCTGTACGGCGTCCCCTTCCCCGGGCACTTCCTGGTGGCGTGCGATGCGGGGGACCACAAGCTGGTGATGGATCCGTTCCACCACGGCGACATCCTCACGGAGCACGGGTGCGAGGAGCTGCTCAAGCGCGTGGCGCCACAGCTCAAGTTCGACCGTTCCATGCTGGCGCCCGCGCCGGTGGAGCTCATCGCCTACCGGATGCTGTCCAACCTGCGCCGCGTGTACCTGGGGCGCGAGGACAGCGAGCAGGGGCTGGCGGTGGTGGACCTGCTGCTGTTGCTGGCGCCGGACCATCCGGGAGAGCTGCGCACGCGGGCCGCGCTGCTCACCACGATGGGGGCCTTCCGCGCGGCGCTCAAGGACGTGGAGCGCTGCCTGGAGTTGTCGCCGGACGCGCCGGACCGGGAGCGGCTGGAGATGTCCGCGCGCGAGTTGCGCGAGCGGGCGGAGTTGCTGAACTGAACGCAGTGCTGTCTGGCGGCGAGCCGGAAGGAAGTTCCCTGTATGTCGTCCACCTCTGAACCAAAGGCGCCGAGTCTGAAGCCCTGGTTGCGCCTGCGCCGGGGGTTGGAGCACGACTTCGGCGTGGTGAAGGTGCGCGAGGACAGGGTGGTGGATCCGCGCACGCAACTGGAGCACCCGCGCGTGCGGATGGAGTGCGCGGACTGGGTCAACGTCATCGCGGTGACGAAGCAGGACGAGCTGGTGATGGTGCGCCAGTTCCGCTTCGGCATCGACGCGCCGACGCTGGAGGTGCCCGGCGGCTGCGTTGACCCGGGCGAGGAGCCGGCGGTCGCCGCCGCGCGAGAGCTGGAAGAGGAGACGGGCTACCGCGCCGGGCGGCTGGAGTTGCTGGGCGCGGTGCACCCCAACCCGGCCTTCCAGCCCAACCGGTGTCACACGTTCCTGGCGCTCGACTGCGAGCGCGTGAGCGGCGGGCACCCGGATGATGGAGAGGACATCGCCGTGGAGCTGCACCCGCGCGCGGACGTGCCCCGGCTCATCCTGGAAGGGCACATCACCCACTCGCTGGTGGTGGTGGCGTTCTTCATGGAGCGGCTGCGCGCGGAGGCTCGGCGGTAGGAGTTCCAGAGCGACGCGCGGCGCGGAGGCAGGGGCTCACGTCCAGTGGGCCTCAATCAACGCGCGGAGCGGGGCCGGGCCGTCTTGCGACGGGACTTCGGGGCAGCGGGCTTCTTCACCGGGGCTGCTTCCGCCTCGCGCTCCCACGTGCCCGAGCGGCCTCCGGACTTGTGGTCCAGTTGCACGGCCTCGATGACCATGCCCCGGTCCACGCTCTTGCACATGTCATAGACGGTGAGCGCCGCCGCGCACGCGGCCGTGAGCGCCTCCATCTCCACGCCTGTGCGGTCCACCGTCTTCACCCGCACGCGCACATCCAGCCCTTCGTCCACGGGCGTGAGCGTCACCTCCACGCCCGCGAGCGCGATGGGGTGACACAGGGGCACGAAGTCTGGGGTGCGCTTGGCGGCCATGATGCCCGCGAGCCGCGCCGCCGCGAGCACGTCCCCCTTCTCCACCTTCCCGGCGAGGATGCGCTCACGCGTCGCGGGCAGCATCCGCAGGCGCGCCGTGGCCACCGCCACGCGCTCCGTCTTCGGCTTGTCGCCGACATCCACCATCTTCACCGGCCAGCCCCCTTCGCCACGGCGGCGAGCAGGTCGTCCGCCACGTCGTCCGGATCCTCCAGCCCCACGGACACGCGGATGAGGCTGTCGCGGATGCCCGCCTGCGCGCGCTCCTCGGGCGTCATCCGGCGGGCGCTGGCGCTGGCCGCGTGCATCACCAGCGTGCCCACGTCCCCCAGCGACGGCCCGGGCTTGCACACCCGAAGCGCCTCCAGGAACCGGTCGCCCTCCTTCTGCCCCGCGCCCCGGATTTCAAACGCCACCATGGGCCCGAAGCCGCCCTCCAGCACCCGACCCGCCACCGCGTGGTCCGGATGGGACGGCAGGCCCGGGTAGATGACCCGCTCCAACAGCGGCGAATCCGACAGCCGCTTCGCCACGTGCGCGGCGTGCTCGTTGTGGGCCTTCATGCGGACAGGCAGCGTGCGCAGGCCGCGCAGCGTAAGCCACGCCTCGAAGGGCCCCAGCACGTCCCCGGACAGGATGCGCGCCGAACGCAGCGGATCCATCCGCGCCTTCGTGCCGCTCACCGTGCCGCCCAGCGCATCGCTGTGGCCGTTGAGCCACTTGCTGGTGGACTGCACCGAATAGTCCGCACCCAGCTCCAGCGCGCGCTGCCCGAAGGGCGACGGGAAGGTCGCGTCCACCGCGAACACACTGCCCGCATCGCGGCACGCCTGGGCGAGCGCCCGGATGTCCGGCACGCGCAAGAGCGGATTGGAGATGCTCTCCGCCAGCACCATGCGCGGGCGCCACTCGCGGATGCGCGACGGCGCCTCCGGATCCGTCTGGTTCAGCGGGCGCAGCTCCACGCCCCAGCGGGCGCAGAGGTTCTTGTAGAGGAAGCGGGTGACGCCGTAGCCATCCGTCGGCATCACCAGCACGTCCCCGGCCTTCCACGGCTGCGCATCAAAGAGCGAACGCAGCGCGGCCATGCCACTGGCGTATGCGACGCACGCCTCCGCGCCCTCCAGCGCCGCCACCGCCTCTTCCAACAACGCCGCGTTGGGCGCGCTGATGCGGGCGTAGGCGTAGTCCTTGCCATCCAGCGCGTCGGACAGGTCGTCACTGCTGTCGAACCAGTTCACCGCCGCCGGGAAGATGGGCGGCATGACGGGCACCGCCTTGCTCCCGGTGAGCCGGGAGCCCGCGTGCACCGCCACCGTCTTCTGCTTCGTGCTCATGCGCGTGTCGTCTCGCTGGAAGGCAGGGGCCTATACGGAGGGGGACTACTCGCCCTGCTCGATGAGCCAGCGCTCCGCGTCGATGGCGGCCATGCAGCCCGTGCCCGCCGCGGTGATGGCCTGGCGGTAGTAGCTGTCCTGCACGTCACCGCAGGCGAAGACGCCCGGGATGTTGGTGCGCGTGCTGCCAGGGATGGTCTTCAGATATCCACCCTGGTGCGTCTCCAGGATGCCCTGGAACAGCTCCGTGTTCGGCGTGTGGCCAATGGCGACGAACAGGCCCGTCGCGGTGACGAGCTGGCTGTCGTTCGTCTTGAGGTTGCGCACGACGGCGCCCGTCATCCCCTTGTTGTTGCCCACCACCTCTTCCACGGCGGAGTTCCACAGGAAGGAGATCTTCGGGTTGTTGAGCGCGCGCTCCTGCATCACCTTGGAGGCGCGCAGGGAGTCACGGCGGTGGATGAGCGTGACGTGGTTGACGATCTTCGCCAGGTACGTGGCCTCTTCCATGGCCGTGTCGCCGCCGCCCACCACCAGCACGTCCTGCTTCTTGTAGAAGGCACCGTCGCAGGTGGCGCACGCGGACACGCCGCGGTTCTTGTAGGTGTCCTCGCCCTTGACGTTGAGCCACTTGGCGGTGGCGCCCGTGGAGATGATGACCGTCTCCGAGCGCACCTTCATGCCGCTCTCGCTCTCCAGCAGGAAGGGCCGCTGGGAGAAGTCCACCTTGGTGATGTTCTCCATGTGCAGCGCGGTGCCGAAGCGCTCCGCCTGCTTCTGGAAGCGCTCCATCAGCTCCGGGCCGGTGATGGGCTCCGCGAAGCCGGGGTAGTTCTCCACGTCGGTGGTGACCATGAGCTGGCCACCCGGCACGCGCTGGGGGTGCTCCAGGGTGGGGCCACCGGCGAACACCACGGGCTCCAGGTTGGCGCGCGCGGCGTAGATGGCGGCCGTGTAGCCCGCGGGGCCTGAACCGATGATGGTGACCTTCTGAATCTTGTCCTGCGACACGGCGCCTCCTGCGCTGATGCGTTTCGGGCCCGGACGGTACCAGACGCCGTACTCCAGGCCATGATACGTACCGGGACTCCATGGATGCCGCTGTCCTCAAGAAGGTTGCGCTCTTCGAGGGTTTGACCCAGGGCCAGCTCGCCAAGGTCGCCCAGATTGCCCGCCCCCGGACCTACACCGCCGGGGATTTCCTCTTCCGCGAGGGAGACACCGGGCAGGACATGTTCATCCTCACCGACGGCAAGGTGCGCATTTCCAAATCCGTGCCGGGCATCGGGGAAGAGGCGCTCGCCATCCTCGAACCCGGCCAGTATTTCGGGGAGATGGCCGTCATCGAGGATTCGCCCCGCTCCGCGGACGCCATCGCCCACAGCGGCTGCACGGTGTGGGTCATCGAGCGGGCGAAGCTGGACCAGCTCATGTTCACCGACAAGGACCTGGCCTACGTGCTCCTCTGGACGTTCGTCCGCACGCTGAGCGAGCGGCTTCGCGAGACGAACGACAAGATCAAGGGCTTCTTCGCCATCTCCCGCTTCTAGCGGCCAGGCGCCTCCAGCCCCCCGTCTCCTCGCGCGCCGAGAGTGCGGATGGAGCACCGCTGTCCGTCCCGGGTCCGGGCCCCTTCGCGCGGGTCTGGACGGGCCTCACCCTTCACGCAGGAGTGGGAGGTCGGGGCACACGCCTTGCTCTTCCCCCGGCACGTGGAGGGAGGCGGGATGGAACAGGGCGGCGAGGCGTGGGAG
>NZ_RAVZ01000438.1 GCF_003611635.1 Corallococcus terminator
GGGTGGGCGCGGCCGGGCGGTTGATCTGCCCCAGCACGTCCTCCTTCACGATGCGGCCACCGGTGCCGGAGCCCTTCAACTGGCCCACGTCCACCTGGTTCTCCTCCGCCATCTTCTTCGCGGTGGGGGTGATGCGCGCGTCGCTGGCGGCGGCGGCCGGCGCGGACTGCACCGGAGCGGCGGCCTGGGCGGGCGCGGGCGTGGCGGCGGCGACAGCGGGAGACGCGGCGGCGGCACCGGCGCCTCCGGCCTCGATGGTGCCCAGCACCTCACCCACGCGGACCTTGTCGCCCTCCTTGAAGGCGATGGACGCGATGCTGCCGGCTGCGGGAGACGGCACGTCGATGGTGACCTTGTCGGTCTCCAGCACGACGAGCGGCTCGTCCGCGGCGACGGTGTCGCCCTGCTTCTTGTTCCACTTGCCGACGACGGCCTCGGTGATGGACTCACCGAGGGGCGGGACTTTCAGTTCAACGGCCATTCTGGGTTCCTCGGAGGATGGCTTCTTCGATGATGAGCTGCTGCTCGTAATCGTGCGTCTTGGGGAAGCCGGTGGCGGGGCTCGCGGCCTCGGCACGGCCGATGTAACCCAACTTCACCGGATGCTGCTGCGCGCGGCCGGACACCAGGTCGTGCAGGCGCGGGAACATGAAGTGCCAGGCGCCCGCGTTGCGGGGCTCTTCCTGCACCCAGTACAGCTCCTGCAACTGGGGCAGCTTCGCCACCAGGTTGGACAGCTCGTCGTGCGGGAACGGGTAGAGCTGCTCCACCCGCACGATGGCGATGGTGTCGTCCTTGCGCTCGTCCCGGGCCTTGGCCAGGTCGTAGTAGACCTTGCCGCTGCACAGGAGCAGCCGCTTCACCTTCGCCGGATCCGCCTTCGCATCCAGGATGATCTCCTGGAACGCGCCCGTCGCCAGGTCGTCCATGCGGCTGGTCGCCTCGGGGCGGCGCAGCAGGCTCTTGGGCGACATGATGACCAGCGGCTTGCGCACCGGGCGCAGCACCTGGCGGCGCAGCAGGTGGAAGATCTGCGCGGGCGTGGTGGGGTAGCAGACCTGGAGGTTGTCCTCGGCGCACAGGTCCAGGAAGCGCTCCAGGCGCGCGCTGGAGTGCTCCGGGCCCTGGCCTTCGTAGCCGTGCGGCAGCAGCAGCGTGATGCCGCTCAGCCGGCGCCACTTGCTCTCCGCCGCCGCGATGAACTGATCGATGATGATCTGCGCGCCGTTGGCGAAGTCGCCGAACTGGGCCTCCCAGATGGTGAGGCCGTCCGGCACGTCCAGGCTGTAGCCGTAGTCGAAGCCCAGCACGCCCATCTCCGACAGCGGGCTGTTGTAGACGTTGAAGGCCGCCTTGCCGGTGGCGAACTGCCGCAGGGGCGTGAACTCCTCACCCGTCTGCACGTCGTGCAGCACCGCGTGGCGGTGGCTGAAGGTGCCGCGCTCACTGTCCTGGCCGGACAGGCGGATGATGTAGCCCTCCGACAGCAGCGTGGCGTAGGCCAGGGATTCGCCCTCGCTCCACTGGAGCTCTTCGGTCTCCAGCATGCCCTGGCGCTTCTTGAGGACGGTGCGCTCCACGTCGCGGTGCACCTGGAAGCCCTCGGGCGCGGTGGCCAGCTTCTGGAGCGCGTCGCGCAGCGTCGCCTTCTCCACCGCGGTGGGGACCTGGGGCGCGTTCTTCAGGAGGCCGCCCTTGTAGGGCTTCCACAGGCCCTCCAGCGCGTTGGGCTCCTTGAACTGGCTCTCCTGGCGGGCGCGGGTGAGCGCCGCGTCGAAGTCCTGGTAGCAGCGCTGCTTGAGCGCGTCGGACTCCTCCGCGGGGATGCGGCCCTGCTCCGCCAGCGCCTTCGCGTACAGCGCGCGCACCGGCGGGTGCTTGCGGATGATGTCGTACATCGACGGCTGGGTGAAGGACGGGTCGTCGCCCTCGTTGTGGCCGTAGCGGCGGTAGCAGATGAGGTCGATGACCACGTCGCTCTTGAAGGTCTGGCGGTACTCCGCCGCGAGCTTCGCCACGTGGACGCACGCCTCCGGGTCATCCCCGTTCACGTGGAACACCGGGATGTCCAACATCTGCGCGATGGCGGTGGCGTAGATGCTGGAGCGCGAATCCGACGGGTCGGTGGTGAAGCCGACCTGGTTGTTGATGACGACGTGGACCGTGCCGCCCGTCGTGTAGCCCTTGAGGCCCGCGAAGTTGAGCGTCTCCGCGACGACGCCCTGCCCGATGAAGGCCGCGTCGCCGTGGATGAGCAGGGGAATCACGCCCGTGCGCTCCGTGTCGCCGCCCCGGTCCTGCTTGGCGCGCACGCGGCCCTCCACCACGGGGCCCACGCACTCCAGGTGGCTGGGGTTGAAGGCCAGCGACAGGTGCACGTTCTTGCCCGAGCGCGTGGCGTGGTCCGACGAGAAGCCCATGTGGTACTTCACGTCACCCCGGCCCAGGTACGCCTTGGGGTCCTTGGGACCGTCGAACTCGCTGAAGATCTGATCCGGCTTCTTGCCCAGGATGTTCGTCAGCACGTTGAGGCGGCCGCGGTGGGCCATGCCGATGACCAGCTCCTTGAGCCCCATGGCGGCGCCGACTTCCAGGAGGGCGTCCAGCATGGGGATGAGGGCCTCGCCGCCATCCAGGCTGAAGCGCTTGGCGCCCACGTACTTCGTGTGCAGGAAGTGCTCGAAGCCCTCCGCGTACGACAGCTTGGTGAGGATGTGCCGCTGCTCCTCCACCGAGTACGGCGTGCGGTTGTCGCTGTGCTCCATGCGCTGCATCAGCCAGCGGCGACGCTCGCTGTCGAGCATCTGCATGAACTCCACGCCGATGTGGCCGGAGTACGTGCGGCGCAGCCGCGTCACCAGGTCCGACAGGCGCACGCGCTGCTGCGGGAAGACGTTGTTGCACTCCACCGCCTGCTCCAGCTCGCGGGCGTTGAAGTGGTTCTCATCCATCAGCGCGACATCCGCGATGTGCCCCAGGGGCGGGCGCGGGCGCTCGAGCGGGTCCAGCGTCGCGCGCAGGTGGCCGCGCAGCCGGAAGGCGGTGATGGCCTGGTCCACCTTCGACTGCAACCCGATGTCCTGCGCGGGCGCGACCGGGGCCGCGGGCGCGGCGGCGGCGGCCGGGGCCTGCACGGCTCCGTTCGCCTTGCCGTTGCCCTTGCCCTTGCCCTCGGGGACGACGGGCGCGGGGGCCTCAAGCTGCTTCGCGTTGAAGATGGGGCGGCCCGTGCCGTTGTTGCGCTCGAATACCTCGCGCCAACTCGGGTCCACGCTGCCGGGATCATCAAGGAAGCGCGCGTAGAGCCCCTCGATGAAGTCGATGTTGGCACCAGAGAGGAAGCTGTCCTGGAAATTCGCCATGGCGGGGGGTCTTTTACTGGAAGGGCGCCGCGTTGGGGGGTTTTCGCCTCAGGTTTGTTGAAGCCCCCCGCGCCCGGCTGCCTGTCTTCGTCCGCGGGGAGCAGATGGAGTCATGCCCCACGTGAGCCCAGCTTCACCGAGGGCCGGATTCCCTCGGCTGGAAGGAGCTCAAAAGAAGGCCGGGACGGCCGGCATGCTGAACGGACCTACACCCACGGCGTCCCTTGCGCTGCCGTCCCGCCGGGCATCCGGAGTCGGACGGGAATCGGGTCCGGGGGCCCCTGCCGGAGGCCAAGGAGTGGTAAGCACGCGCCCCCTCCTTTCCTCTTCTCTCGCGAGAACGTACCGACATGCTCCTCCAGGGCAAGAAGCTGCTCATCACCGGCGTGCTCACCCCGCAGTCGCTGGCCTTCGGCATCGCCGAGCACGCGCTGGCGCAGGGTGCGGAAATCATCCTCACCGGCTTTGGCCGGGCGAAGTCGCTCACGGAGCGCAGCGCGAAGCGGCTCAAGCCCGGCACGGAGGTGCTGGAGCTGGATGTGACGAACCCGGAGCACTTCCCGGCCCTGACGGAGACGCTGCGCCAGAAGTGGGGCCGCGTGGACGGCGTGCTGCACGCCATTGCGTACGCGCCGGAGGACGCGCTGGGCGGCAACTTCCTCAACACCCCGTGGGAGAGCGTGCAGACCGCGTTCCGCATCTCCGCCTTCTCCGTGAAGGAGCTGGCCATGGCGTGCGCGCCGCTGATGCCGCCGGGCAGCGCCATCGTCGCGCTGGACTTCGACAACCGGCAGGCGTGGCCCATCTACGACTGGATGGGCGTGTGCAAGGCGGCCATGGAGGCCACGGTGCGCTATCTGGCGCGCGACCTGGGCCCCAAGGGCATCCGCGTCAACGCGCTGGCCGCCGGCCCCCTGGCCACCATCGCCGCGAAGGGGATTCCGGGGTTCAAGGCTCTGGCACAGTATTGGGGCAAGCAGGCGCCGCTGGGTTGGAGCGACAAGGACAGCCACGACCATGTGGCCAGGACGGCGTGCGCCATGCTGTCGGACTGGATGCCCAGCACGACCGGCGAAATGGTTCACGTGGACGGCGGTTATCACTCGGTGGGAGCGCCTCCGGTGGACACGGTGGAAGGGGCCGAAGGGGTCCTGGCGACCCCTACGCCCAAGGAGGGCTGATTCCTCCCAACCTTCCCGGAAAGACCCAACTTTTGCCTGCCCGGCTTCCCGGCGGTCGGGGGCCCCCCGCTTCCGCCCATCGGAGCGCTCACGGTAGGATCACCCATGCAGCGCAGACCTCTCCGTACTTCGCGGAGCCTGTGCGAGGAGCCGTGGCACAGTGAGTACCAACGTCTTGCTGGTGGACGACAGCCCGACCGTCCGCAACATCCTCAAGATCTACCTGATGAACCTCAAGATCAGCATCGTGGAGGCGGAGGACGCGGCGCGCGCGCTCCAACTTCTGCGGCTGGTGCCGGTGAGTCTGGTGATCGCCGACATCAACATGCCGAACATGGACGGCATCACCTTCGTGAAGGAGGTGCGCGCCAGTGCCCAGGCACAGGTGAAGAGCGTGCCGGTCATCCTGCTGACGGCGGAGAAGGGCGAGGATCTGCGCCAGCGCGGCACGGAGGCCGGGGCCAACGCGTTCATCAAGAAACCCGTTTCGCACGACGAGCTGACCAAGACGGTGTGTCAGTTCCTGAACAGGGTGTGACGCCGTGAGCCTGCCGTCCCTCCTGCTGGTCGACGACAGCGACGCCATCCTGGCGCTGGAGCGGGCCATCCTCTCCGGGCACTACACCATCCACACGGCCAGCAACGGCCGTGAGGCGCTGGAGAAGGTGGGCCGGCTGCGCCCGGCGGCGGTGCTGCTGGACCTGTCCATGCCGGAGATGGACGGCGACGAGGTGCTCCAGCGGATGAAGTCGGATGTCGCGACGACGGACATCCCGGTCATCATCATCTCGTCGGAGAAGCAGCGCGCGGAGGCGTGCCTGGGCCTGGGCGCGGAGGCGTTCCTGCCCAAGCCCTTCCGCGCGGATGAGCTGCTCAACCTCGTGGGCGAGGCCCTGGAGTCCGCGCGTCGCCGCTCGCGTTCGGGCGCCATGCTCGTCCTGCGCTTGTCGGTGGGCGAGCGCGAGTTCGCCGTGCCGCTGGACTCCGTGAAGGAGGTCCTGTTGCAGCCGGCGACGCGGCCGTTGCCCACGGGGCCGTCCTACCTGCGCGAATACGTGGAGCTGCGCGGCCATGCGGTGTGCGTGCTGGATGTGGCGCTGCGGCTGGGCGTGAAGCACCAGGTGGCCATCGCGGAGCGGATGCTGGTGGTCATCGAAGCCGAAGGGGTGTCGCTGGCGCTCACCGTGGACACCGTGCGGGATCCGGAGGAGTTCCAGGCCACGGAGATCGACCGGCGAGAGAAGGTGGGCGGCGCGGAGCACGGCCTGCTGCAAGAAGGACTGCTGGGCATGTTGCGCGTCGGTGGCCGCGCGCTGCCCATCCTGGATCCGAAGGTGTTCATCGCGCGGGGACTCCTGCGCGACCTGCCCGCGCTGCTCGCGCCGGTGGAGGAAGAGCGGAGCGCATGAGTGCAGGGCTCGACCCTCGGCTGCTGGCCCGCGCCCGGGAAGTGGTGGCGGACACCACTGGCTTTCGTGATGACGCCATCGCCCAGGAGGCGGTGGAACGCGTGCTGCGCGCGGAGCTGGCCCGGGGCCGCGTGCCCACGGAGGTCCTGAGCGAATTGCAGCAACTGGGCTCTCCCCTGGCCTACACGCTGGTGCGCGCGGTGCTGGTGGGGGAGACGTACTTCTTCCGCCAGCCGGAGCACTTCCGCTTCATCGCCATGGAGGGCGTGCCGTCCGCGCTGCGCCACGGCGCCATGCACCTGCGCGGCTGGAGCGCGGGGTGCGCCACCGGCGAGGAGGCGTACTCGCTGGGCGCGTGCCTGCTGGCGTGCGCGCCCGCGGGGATGCCGGTGGAGGTGGTGGGCACCGACCTGCACGAGGCCAGCCTGGAGGCCGCCCGGAGGGGCACCTACGGCGCGTGGTCCCGCCGCGAGTCCGCGCCCGCGCTGCACACCGTCTACGAGCCCCACGGCGGGCGTCAGGTGTCCATCGTCCCGGAGGTGCGCAAGGTCACCCGCTTCGCGCCCGCGAACCTGCTGGCGCCGCTGCCGGAGCGCTTCGGCCTGTTCGACTTCATCCTCTGCCGCAACGTGCTCACGTACTTCTCTCCGTCCGCGCGCGACGCGGCCATCGGGCATCTGGCGCGCAGCCTGACGCCGGGGGGCCTGCTGTTCCTGGGCACGGTGGAGGTGGACCGCTGTCCGACGGGGCTGACGCGCGAAGGGCCCCCGGAGCTGCAGGCGTTCCGCAAGCCCCGCGTGGAAGAGCGCACCTTCATGACGCTGCCCCCGCCGCAGCCGTCGGTCACCTCTCGCGTCACCCCGCCTCCGCGCCGGCTGTCGGCGCCAC
>NZ_RAVZ01000439.1 GCF_003611635.1 Corallococcus terminator
CTGCCGGAGGACCTTCGTCGTTCGATCACCGACGACTTCCGCGAGCTGGGAGAGCTGGGCGGCAAGCACTTCTACGAGTTCCAGCTCCGCGACCGGCTGAACGAGCCCGTGCTGACGCAGTGGAACCCCTGGGGCCAGCGCATCGACCACATCGAGGTGTCCCCCCTGTGGAAGGAGGCGGAGGCGCTGACGGCGCGCAAGGGCCTGGTGGCGGTGGCCTACGAGCAGAAGAGCGGCGCGCTCAGCCGGGTGCACCAGTTCGCGCTCAACTACCTGGTGCAGCCGTCGCTGGATGTCTATTCGTGTCCGCTGGCGATGACGGACGGCGCAGCGCGGTCGCTGCTGTCGCTGGGCAACCAGCAGCTCATCGACCACGCCCTGCCCCACCTGACGTCGCGCGACCCGGCGACGTTCTGGACGTCGGGCCAGTGGATGACGGAGCGCACGGGCGGCTCGGACGTGGGCCTGACGCTGACCGAGGCGCGCCAGTCCCCCGAGGGCTGGCGGCTGTACGGGACGAAGTGGTTCACGTCCGCGACGACGGCGCAGATGGCGCTGACGCTGGCGAGGCCCCAGGGAAACGGCCCCGGCGGCAAGGGCCTGGCGCTCTTCTTCGTGGAGACGCGGGACGCGGCCGGCAAGCTCAATCACATCCAGATCAACCGGCTGAAGGACAAGATGGGGACGCGCAAGGTGCCCACGGCGGAGCTGACGCTGGAGGGGACCCTCGCGACGCCGGTGGCGGGGCTGACGGACGGCATCCGCAACATGGCGATGATGCTGAACGTGACGCGCACCTGGAACGCGATGGGCGCGACGTGGAGCATGCGGCGCGCGCTGGCGCTGGCGCACGATTATGCGAAGCGCCGGGTGCAGTTCGGCGCGCCGCTGTCGGAGAAGCCGCTGCACGTGGACACGCTCGCGGGGCTGGAGGCGGAGTTCCAGGCGGGCTTCCTGCTGGCGTTCCGGGGCGTGGAGCTGTTGGGCAAGCTGGAGACGCGCACGGCGACGGAGCAGGAGCAACTGTTGCAGCGGCTGGTGACGCCGCTGGCGAAGCTGACGACGGGCCGGCAGGTGGTGCACGTGACGTCGGAGGTGACGGAGTCCTTCGGCGGCGCGGGCTACGTGGAGGACACGGGCCTGCCGCGCATCCAGGCGGACGCGCAGGTGCTGTCCATCTGGGAGGGCACGACGAACGTGCTGTCGCTGGACGCGCTGCGCGCGCTGGCGAAGGAAGGCACGCTGGAGGCGTACTTCCACGAGGTGGAGGGCCGGCTGTCGAAGGTGACGGACGTGGGCCTGCGCCCCTGCGTGAAGACGGCGCACGACGCGCTGGAGCACGCGCGGGTCTGGGTCTCCAGCGCGATGGCGAACCCGACGACGATGGAGGCCGGGGCGCGGCGGTTCTCGCTGACGCTGGGGCGCACGCTGGAATTGGCGCTCCTGAGCGAGCACGCGCAGTGGTGCCTGGACCATGGGCACGGCCCGCGCACGCGCGCGGCGGCGCGGCGGTTCCGGCAGAACGGCGTGGACCTCATCCAGGATGAGATCGACCTGGATGACTCGCGGCTGCTGGGGTGAGGGCGGGATTCGGGACAGGTGCACTCGGACGGCGCCCCCATTAAGAAGCGGGCGCCATGTCCGTCCTGAGTCCCGAGCAGTGCCAGCACTTCGCCGCCGATGGGTATCTCGTCCTGCCGTCCTTCGTGGAGGGCGGGACGTGCGCCCGGATGCGGGCCTCCATCCAGGAGCAGCTCGCCTCCGGTGAGGGCCCGGTGGAGTACGAGGCCGACGTGGCCTACCCGGGCTCCCCGGCCAGCCTGGAGGAGGAAGGGGGTCGGACGGTGCGCCGGCTGCTGCGCGCGCACGAGCGCTCTCCCCTCTTCGCCGCGTGGTTCGACGACGCGCGGATGCTGGAGGCCCTGGGACAGTTGTTGGAGGGTCCGGTGGTGCAGGCGCGGGCGCACCACAACTGCATCATGACCAAGCAGCCACGCTATTCGTCGGACACGGGCTGGCACCAGGACGTGCGCTACTGGTCCTTCGCGCGTTCGGAGTTGATCTCCACGTGGTTGGCATTGGGAATGGAGACGCCGGAGAACGGCGGCCTGAAGGTTTTGCCCGGGACGCACCGGATGCCCTTCGCTCCGGAGCGCTACGACGAGCGCCTGTTCTTGCGGCCGGAGCTGCCGGAGAACGCGGCGCTCATCGCGGATGCGCAGTACGTGCGGCTGTCCCCGGGGGACGTGCTGCTCTTCCATGCGCGGCTGTTCCATGCGGCGAGCCGGAACCATACGGTGGACACGAAGTATTCGGTGGTGGCCACATACAGGAAGACAGACAACCCGGCCATCCCCGGAACACGTTCGGCATCGCAAGGCTAACACCAATCCAGACATGGATTTTGCCTGTCGTTTGTCGTAAGTGCCCGCGAATGACCTTCCCTTTCGTTGCGCCTGCCTTTTCCGGCAGCTCTCGAAGGAATGCCTTGCTCTTCGCATTCCTGACCCTGTCCTTCGCCTCGGGTTGTCAGAATCCGACGCCCTCCTCATCCGATGGAGGGAGCGATGGGCGCGTCGTGGTCCAGATGGAGGAACCCGAGGTGCCGAACAACCCTGGCAACCCGGGTGACTCCAACAATCCCAACAACCTGCCTGGCGTGATGTGCGCGCGGGTCTACAACGGCACCGGGACGTTCCAGCGTTCGTTCTGCGCGACCGGAAGTCTGGGAGAGGTCTGTCGCGGAGACGCCACGGTGACCTGTGGTGACGACAACACGGGGGTCAACGCGGCCACGGGCCCCCGGTCCATCTGGTACCAGAAAGCCATGGATTGGGCGAAGCAGTCCGGCCACCCGAAGGTCGTGCTCGATCCGGGCGTCATCACCATCACGAATGCGACCAAACTTCCCGCGGACTGGCCCTACCACCAGGAAGGCGTGGGCCTCCATGTGCCAGGAGGAATCCACCTGGAGGGCTCCCAGGACTACAACACGAGCCCCACCGTCATCAACGTCACCCACGTGAAGGACGCCATCAGCCTGGCGGCCCTGGTCCTGGTGTCGGACACCGAAGCCAACCTGCCCGCGTCACAGCAACTGGCGGATGCCAGCGTCTCCTACCTGACCCTGGTGGGGACCACGCAGACCAGCTACTCGCGGGGGCAGGCCTGTCCGGCCAGGGGACATACCCTCAACTCCATCCTCGACCTGGATGGGCACGAACCCACGCTGGCGGCGGGGCCGTGGCCATTCCTCACGCCCGACCGGCTCGTCACGGCGGGTGTTCGCGTCAATCCCTCCCGGAATGTCACGGGAGCGCCCGTCAGCCTGCACCATCTGAAGATCGCCCATCTGGGCTGGGGCATCGCGTATGGCTTCAACACGGTCTACCGCAAGGAAGACCCCCTCTGTCAGACGGTCCCGGGGCTGAAGCTGACGTTGACCCCGAAGACGACCGCGAAGTGTCCCAACAACACCTTCGAGAAGAGCATGATGCTCAGCAAGGATGCGGCGGCCTGCCGCCCCAGCGCGTGCAATGCCGATGGCACCAGCGCGGGTTGCCCTGCCCCGGTCGCATTCACGGATGCCGACAGGTTCATCCCCAACCCAGACGGTGGAGCGCCGCTGCCCCGCCCCCTGGATACCTACTGTGTCGGCGTCGAGGAGACCACGGCATGGGGAACGCCTCACTACTGCGCGGTCGAGCCGTTCGAATTCCTGGGCAATCCCAATGCGCGGTCGCAGGTCCACCACAACTCCATTTGTGACGTGAAGGTGGCGGTCAACATCGTGGGCGGACACACGGACGTCTCCAAGAACGTCGCGATCCGGCATGCCACGGGCGCGGCGAACTTCTTTGGAATGAGCACCGACGGCCATCTGCCCTATACGCAGTCCACGACCTACACGGAGAACTTCGTGTCGGGCTTCCAGTTGGGCTTCCTGACCGACGGCAGTCAGTACGCGTACATGGAGGACTGCACCACGCGCAGGCTGACGGGCTACAATCCCAACGAGTTCGGAGGCAGCGAAATCATCAATGGCTTCCAGGACGTGCTCGACCTGCGGCAGCACATGTTCGACGCCGCCCAGCCCGTCTTCGCCCAGACGGATCCGCTGCGTGGCTTCATCGACCACGTCTACATCCGGGACAACCGCTTCTACAAGAACGTGACGGGCATCTCGCTGTACCGGGTCAACTGGGGCTTCGTCGGCTTCAACACCATTGATGCCCAGGGGGCGCAGGTCGCGCCGGACGCGGGCCTCCCTGGCGTCTCGGTGTCCAACACGATCAACAGTTGGATCTACGGGAACACAATCCGCCACTTCGGACATGGCATCGACATCTCGGGGGCCCCGGGAAAGCAGTCCACGCTGGGCTCCTGTTACAACGGTATCCACACGTATTGCAGCGACTATGGCTGCCCGGTCTGGGCCAGCTATCCGAATGCCTTCTCCAACAACGGCACCGGAGCCGAGCCCAACTGCAACGTCGCCTACAACGAGGGATACTGTCTGGATCTCGCGTCCACACCGTCACCGACGGTGCCCGGCACCCAGTGCTTCGCCAACTGAGGCATCCGACGCTTGCGGAATGAGCGTCACCCACGAAAGAAAGCGGGCCCGATACCGGGAGCTTCAGGGTGAGTATTGATACCGCTCGATGATCTTTCCCTCGGGGGAAACGGCATAGAGTTCGAACCAATCGAACTCGAAGTTGCCCCCGGGGCCAATCCCCTCGCAGTGGTCGACTCGACGATTCACGCGAACGATGTAGACGCCCTTCCCCTTGCCTACGACCACGTCCAGAGCGCGGGCCGTGAAGATGCATTCCCCTCGACGGGACTTTGGGAAGCGGCTCACGACATCCTGAAGGGCAGCGTAGGAGGCAAGAATGGCGGGACCATCCAGGGTCGCCATGGGCTGCACATCTTCCGGCCATTCAAAGCCTGCCGATGCCGCGCTCTTGATGCCTGTCCCGGCATCCAGCACGGCCGCAGGACGGGTCAGGGAAGGAACCCCAGCGTCTGGCTTCGATACGACTTGAGGTGCCGCCGGTGTCCCTGCGTCCGCAAGAAGCGTCGCCAGCACAAGAATCGGGTGAAGCATCATCGAAACGCTCCGGAGCGGATGACCGCCAAGGCCCAGGGAGCTACCAGTCCAGCGCAGGCGAACATTCCGGCATCACTCCGCTGCGACGGAGAACAGTGGATGAAGCGGGACGACACGTTGCCTGGAAGGTCCAACCGGATTCGCGGCCCATCCACCTGAACACCGCCAGTTCTCCGGCGTTCGATAGAGCGCGACGCAATACTTGGTGGCATCCGCCCTGGGACGGCCTGTCAGTGGCTCGCAAGCATCTGCGGCTCCAGGCAGCCCCATGAGCGAAGACAACGTGCTGAGCACCAGATCATCGGGAACGCGAGGCCCATCTTCGATGACAACGGGAACCTCCGGCCACGGACCCGGCGCTACCGCCAGAAAGGAGCTGCCCTCGCGTCGGCGCAGCTCCTCGTTCAGGTCGTAGCGTTTCGCTCCAGCACAAGCGACCAGCGTCCCCACGAGCAGTCCCGCGGCGGCGTGAGGCATGCCGCGCCTGAACGAGACTCATGGAGACGCGGTACTGCCTCTTCAGCCCTGACCGCTCAGCGCGTCTTCCACGTACCGGACGCCCTTGGCCGTGATGGCCTTGCCCTTCTTGGTGTCCTGCGCGTAGCCGGCGTGCAGGCGCAGCGCCTTGGCGGCGTTCGGCGCGGCGTACGTCACGCCCAGCCCGCTCCAGAAGCGCGACGTGGTGCCCGACGTGATCTCCACGTCCAGCGACCGCGCCAGGTACAGGGGGATCAGCGAACGCAGGAGCTGGTCCTTCTCCTTGCCGGCGGAGACCAGGTCCTTCTGGCGCGCGTGGCCTCGCAGCGCCGTCTCCAGCACCGACACCGCGTCCTCGCTCGCCGGCTGCGCCGCGGACTTCCTCGCGGGAGCCTTCTTGGCGGCGGCCTTCTTCGCGGGAGCCTTCTTGGCGGCGGCCTTCTTCGCCGGAGCCTTCTTGGCGGCGGCCTTCTTCGCCGGAGCCTTCTTCGCCTTGGGCGCCCGCTTGCGCAGGGCCGAGGGCACCAGCTCCATCCGGCCCTCGAACGGAATCTCCACCACCGTCCCGTCCACCTGCCGCTCGGGCATGGCGTTCCGCATGGACGCGATCACCTCGTGCATGGATGCACGCGGCGGATCGGAATGCATGGGACGGGAAACACGGGTCGGACGCGGCTCACTCGCGGGCGGCTTCCCCTGCGCGTAGTACCGCACCCAATCGCTCGCCTCTTCCACTGCTTCCTTGAGGCCCACGCGATCGAGCAGCGACCCCAACCACCGAAGACTGTTGCGCACTTGGAGAACCCTCCCGTTCTGATCCACGCTACTACAACCCGGACAGACGCAACCTATATCCCCAGCAATACGGGTTCTTCCATGCCCTCGTGGGTATCCCTGACGTTTCACACCGGGCCCCACAAGCCAGTCACGGGAACAGACGTGCAGATGTAGCGCCTTGATCCAGCGCTTCATTGACGCACCGACACCACGCTGCGCGTCTTCACGTTCGTCACCTTCCCCGAGCGCTCCAGCATCCCCTCCCCCACGAGGAACAGCGCGCCGTGGATCTCCTTGCGGCACTGCGCATACACGTCCGAAGGCACCACCAGGTTCGCGATCCCCGTCTCGTCCTCCAGCGAGATGAAGCAGATCCCCTTCGCCGTCGGAGGCATCTGCCGGCAGATCAACATCCCCCCCACCTTCACC